>NZ_LBEX01000015.1:0-340360 GCF_001999655.1 Thermosipho sp. 1074
ATTGTTCTCAAGGTATAACCCTTTAAATAGTTCCTTTTTTCCAAGAAATGCTTGCCTTAGTGTATCTAAAAATAAGCTTTTTCCAAATCTTCTTGGACGCGATAGAAAAAAATATTTCCCATCTTCTACCAGTTTTTTTATATATCCTGTTTTATCTACATATGCGTATTTTTCTTCTCTTACTACTACAAAACTTTGTATCCCTATCGGTAATCTTTTCATATCTTCCACCACCTATTTGACTATAGGGAATTAACCTTTATAAATATCTATTTGCACAATACTTTATCCTTTCATCAACAGAAGGGTGGTTATAATACCAAACTTTGTACAAAGGCCAAGGATTTAAATTTATCAAATTTTCCTTCATAAGTCTTTTTAACGCAGATGTTAAATATTTTGATGTTTTTAACTTTTCAACGGAATACTCATCTGCCTCAAATTCGAATTTTCTTTGTATTTTATTTATAAATGGCATTACAAAAAACATTAAATGAGAAACAAATATAAAAGCATAGATAAAAGCTGTATACGGTTTATCAACGTAATTTAGCACATAAGTATAAACTACATTTGTTATATAAAAAATAAAAGTGTAAAATACAGAAGAAATGACCAGAAGTTTTGGAATGTGTCTTTTTTCGTAATGTCCAAGTTCATGTGCAACTATCGCAAGAATTTCCTCTTTTGGATATTCGAGAAGTGTATCGAAAAGTACTAATCTTTTCGATTTTCCAATACCCGTTAAAAATGCATTTTGCTTTTTTGTTCTTTTTGATGCATCCATTACATATACATCTTTTATCTTAGTTGAAAGTTTTCTAATCTTATCTTTCAATTCTTTATCTTCTAAAGGAGTTAACTTGTTAAAAAGGGGAATAATTACAAGAGGGTATAAAAACAAAACAAAGGATTGAAATGCAATAAAAATCAAAGAAACTTTCCACCACCAATTGTTATCTACACTTATTACGTAAATAATTAAATATATAAGAGGAACAAAAAAGATAACAGTTATCAATGCGTTTTTTAGCACATCCAAAAAAAATGTTCTATAGGTCATGGTATTAAATCCGTATTTTTTCTCTACAACAAAATTCAAATAAAAATTAATGGGTATACCCACAATTAAGGTTATTAGCCAATATATTCCAAAAAACAACATCCCTTGTAATATAAGAAAATTAGACACACTAGAAACTAATTTTTCTAAATATGGAAAACCATATAAAATAAATACCAACAAAACAAACAAATTAACAATATCTGAAGCAATCTTCACCTTTGCCTTATCCACTAAATAACTCAAAGATTGCCTTATATGCTCCTGGGAAATTTTATCCTTTAAAACATCTGGTATATCTGTGTGTTTCTTAGAATACAAAACATTGGAAATTTCAAGTATTATCTCCCACAACACTTGTAAAATTACAACAAGCAAAATAAATTTCATTCAATCCCACCTCCGTACAAATTATATCATACAAATTATTGACAAATTTATACTAATGATATATAATCAATAATGAAAGAAGAACAACATTTGGAGGTGAAAGTATGAGAGGGTTTGGCAGAGGTTTTGGAAGAGGCTATGGTAGAGGATTTGGATATGGAAGAGGGTATGGTAGAGGTTTTGGATACGGCAGAGGGTATGGTTTTGGAAGAGGATGGGAAGATGAAGAAATGTACATACGTGATGAAAGAGAAATGCTTTTAGATTACAGAGACTATTTAAGAAGTGAATTAGAATACGTTGAAAAAAGATTGCAAGAACTAGATTCAGGGAGGTGAAAGCATGCCTGGTTTTGATGGAACGGGCCCATTTGGAACAGGACCAATTGGTTGGAGAAGGGGAAATTGCACCTTAAGAGCTACAGCGAATGGATATATGTATGGTTATGGAAGAGGTTTTGGATATGGAAGAGGATATGGCTTTGGACGTGGAAGAGGGTATGGTTTTAGCAGAAGAAGCTTTGGATGGAAAAATAATTTCGGATATAGAAGAGGTTTTAACAGAATTTGGTAAATCCCCACACTTAAGTGTGGGGATATGTTATAATAAAAATGAGAAAAAACATTAAAGGGGGAAAAGTATGCTAATTGCCATACCAGTAATTGAAAATAAAGGAGAAGACTCCATAATTTCAGAACACTTTGGGCATGCACCTTATTTTGCCTTTATCAAAGTAAATGAAAACAAGATAGAAGAAATAAAGATCGAGAAAAATCCATATGAAGAACATGGCCCAGGCATGATCCCTGAATACATTCACAAAAACGGTGCAAAAGTTTTAATAGTTCGCGGTATAGGAGCACGTGCTATTAGTTTTTTTGAGCAATACGGTATCAAGGTTATTAGAGGTGCATCTGGTAGCATCAAAGAAATTGTCACTTCATTCATATCAGGTCATATTAAAGATATGGAATATAAGGTAAAAGAAAAATTCCACGAGCACTAGTGCACCTTATTTAGGTGCACTTTTTAAAATACACTCTATTTTTTCCCAGTCTCTTTGCCATGTAAAGATTTTCATCTGCCTCTGATATTATATTCTGATACTTTGTATTTTTTGGTAATTCTGAAACCGCTCCAATACTTACTGTAATTAACAGCGTATTTTCCTCATATAATATATGCGTATTTTCTAAATCCATCCTAAATTTTTCAAGCAAACTCAAAAAGTCTGTTTTTTCTTTTGAAATGTAGTAAACTACAAATTCCTCTCCACCATATCTAAAAAGTTTATCAGACTTACGATGAAAATGTTTTCTTAATACACTTGAAAACACTCTTAAACATTCATCACCCGCCTGATGACCATATGTATCGTTTATCTTCTTAAAATCATCCAAATCCATTATGGCAAAATTTAAATACATATTTTCCCTTAGTGCAAAATTATAATCTTCTGGAAAAACTTCATTAAAAAACCTTCTATTGTACAATCCTGTAAGTTCATCTCTTATGGAGAGTTCTCTGAGTTTACTATTCTTTTTCTTTATTTCCTTTGTTTTTTCTTCTATTATCCTTTCAGTGTTTTCTACATATCTTTCCAAATCTTCTGTAATCTGGTTGTATTTTTTTATAAACACCTTTATCTCATCTTCAAAATCATCATTAATGTCTATCTTTTTAAATTCTTTTCTTCTAAAATTCTCTAGATTTTCACTCACTTTTCTAATAGAATACGTTATTTTATCTGCCAAATACCTAGAAACAAAAGAGGAAATCAAAATAAAGATAAGTAAAAATCCAAACATCAAAACTATAGTTTTCCGTAATGGTTCATACAATTTTGATTTTGGTTTTACAACGTAAAAGACAAAATCGAATACTTTTTCTTCACTGGATTTTGCAAAGTCTTTCAAATCTTTTACCTTTTTAATATTACCATTGCTATACAAATAATATGTTCCATTGTAAAAAATGGCAAAACTTTGTCCTTCATATCTTTCTTTTTTTACAAAGCTTGAAAAAATACCCGTAAAATCCAAAAGTGAATAAAGATTTACACCCACACTTGAACTTTTATAGACTAAATATAACCTTCCATCATTTATAGAAATCCTTTCGTTAATATTAAAATGCCCTTTAAAATAAACAATTTCTCCTTCTTTCTCAATAGCTAGTGCTTTTACAAAGGGAAACTTTACCAATACACTATCAATGTACTCTCCCAATTTTGCGTAAACAAAACCTTGGAGCAACCTATTTTTTACAAAAATAAGATGCACATCATTTCCATCTAAAATAGGGGAAATTACAGTTTGATAATTTTTAATTGCCCCCATAAACCCACAATTTGCAAATCTTCTTGCAAAAAGATCTAAATTTTCCTTTTCAACGGACAATCCCCTCAGAAAAAAAGTAATAAAAAAGAAAGTAAATAAAGAAAATAAAAGTAAAATGTTAAAAATTAAAAAAGTTCTAAAAAACTTTGTCTTTAACTTCAATTTAATCACCTATCATCTCTAGATAATCTTCATAGTGGATGCCAAAATACTTAAAAAACAACGCGTTAAAGTCTGTACTTTCAAGGTATTTTTTAAATTCCCTTGCTAAAAGTTTATCCTTAAAACCAAAAGCAAGAAAACCTCTAGACGCTGAAAAAAGTGGCTTTACTTCATTTCTCAGAAACTGTGCCTTAAAATACTTTTGAACAAAAGATAAAGAGTCAAAAATGGATATATCCGCGTTATTCTCTAAAAGTTGAATAATTACAAAATACGGCGAATATCTATATCCCTTTGGAACAAGCAATATTTCAACTTTATCTTTATCCACGGGATTGTGCGTAATAAATTTAAGTTTATTATTTTCATATATTACCTTATTGATAACGTAATCTATATTATTTTCTTCAAGCAAATTCAAAAGAGTCTTGTAATATGCAAAATCCTCATATGTTATTACCCTTTTTCCTTTAAAATCCTTTAAAGAAGTTGCTTTTATATCCTCTCTTGAGATAAATATTTCGTTATTTTTAACGAAAGGGATCATAATCATTAGCTTTTTTCTTTCAGGAGTCACAGTTAATATATCTGCTATCATATCCACTTTTTCAAAAAAATTTGGAGAAAAATATTCACTAAATTTTTCCACAACATAAATTTTTGGAGAAATCCCCAGATATTTTGCAAACCCACTTGCAAGTTCATAGCAAAATCCAGGATACTTTTCATTTCCCGGAAAATATATAGTTTCACTTGGAATATTCCTCGTTGCAATTAAAATTTCCCTTGAATCTAAAATTTCCATAAAAGTTCTTGAAAATAACATAACGGAGAATAACAAAAAAACAAAGATAATCCTCTTCATTTTTTCACCTCTCAATATAGCTTATTATATTTGCTATATCTGCAGGTGTAACACCGGGAATTCTCATTGCCTGACCTATTGAACGCGGCAAAACTTTTTTCAACTTTTCACGTGCCTCTGTGGAAAGATTTGGAACCTTATCAAAATTTATATTTGATATATCAAAGGATTCATATTCTTCAAAAACCTTTACCTCTTCCAACATCTTTTCTATGTATCCTTCATACTTTATATAAATTTCTATCTGCTCCAAAAGTTCTTTGTTTTCTATTTTTTCATCGTCTAATTCCTTTATATCTACGTATCTAATTTCTGGTCTTTTTAATAGATTATAAAGCTTTGTCCCCTCTTTAAGTGGTGTTGTACCCAAATTTTTCAAAAGATCGTTCACCCTATCTGATTTTGGTACTTTTACATTTCTCAACCTTTCAATTTGTGCATTTAAACTTTTTTCCAGACTCAAAACTTTTTCGTAAAACCATTTTGGTATAAGTCCCACCCTATACCCATACTTTGTAAGTCTTAAATGCGCATTATCATGTCTTAAAAGAAGCCTATACTCTGCTCGTGAAGTAAGAAGTCTATACGGTTCATCTACCCCTTTGGTAGTTAAATCATCTATTAAAATCCCTATATAACTTTCAAAGCGTTTTAAAATAAGTGGTCTTTCACCTAAAATCTTCATTGCGGCATTTATTCCTGCAATTAATCCTTGACCAGCTGCCTCTTCGTATCCACTTGTACCGTTTATCTGCCCTGCAAAGTACAATCCTTCAACCAATTTTGACTCAAGTGTTTGATACAACTGCAATGGATCAATATAGTCATATTCTATTGCATACGCAGGTCTTACTATCACCACATTTTCAAGACCAGGTATTGTCCTTAGCATTTTTATCTGTGCAGCATACGGCAAGCTTGTAGATAAACCGTTTAAATAATACTCTTGGGAATCTTTTCCCTCTGGTTCGACAAACACCTGATGTGAATCTCTGTTAAACTTTACTACTTTATCCTCGATAGAAGGACAATACCTTGGCCCCACACTTTGTATAAGTTTTACATCCCCATACAATGGAGAGTACACAAGATAATCCCTTATTATCTTATGCGTTTTCTCGTTTGTATGTGTTAACCAGCAAGGATGTGTTTTGGAAAGTATTTTGGGCTCACTAAAGTACGAAAAAGCGCGCGGCTCATCGTCTGTATCTTGTCTTACCATCTTTGAAAAATCTATACTACTTTTTAAGACTCTCGCAGGGGTACCCGTTTTAAATCTTGAAAGGTTAAACCCCAAAGATTTTAAACTTTTACTAAGACCCTTTGCGGGTAAATCTCCCATTCTACCAGCTTCCATAGTGTCTCTTCCTATAAATATCTTTCCACGGAGGAAAGTACCTGTGGTAATAATCACAGCCTTTGCATAATAATCTATTCCAAATGAATCTACAACACCTTTTACCTTCCCATTTTCCACCAATATTTCTTCTACAACTCCAAATCTTAAAACCAAATTTTCTTGAGTTTGCAACTTATTTTTCATAGTTTGAGAGTAGGAATATTTATCTATTTGGGCTCGCAATGCCCTTACCGCGGGGCCTTTTCCCGTATTTAGCATCCTTACATTTATCATGGTCTCATCTGTGGTCTTTGCCATTTCTCCACCCAAAACATCTATTTCCCTTACCACAATTCCCTTAGCAGGCCCACCAATTGCGGGATTACAAGGAGCCCATCCCACACTATCAAGATTAGTTGTTAAAATAAGCGTTCTAAGACCAAGTCTTGCAGGTGCAAGCGCTGCCTCAATACCTGCGTGTCCTGCACCAACCACTATAACCTCAAATTCCCTATCATCTTTTGGCCTTTCAAAAAACATATCAAGCCTCCTTAATTTTTAATAAATTATACCACAAAAAAATTCTGGGGATATTCCCCAGAATTATATGTGAATCGACCATTTTCCTTCAAATGCACCTAGTAGTGTTTCTGTCAACGTGGGATGGGGATGTATGGCCTCTGCCACTTGATGTGCGGTCATTTTGTATCTTACCGCTAAAACTCCTTCCATTATCATATCCGTTGCACTAGGTGAAACAATTGTTACTCCCAATACCTTTCCCGTCTTTTTATCTTCGATAACCTTTGCAAATCCCACTTTTTCTTCCATAGTTCTTGCCCTTCCATTTGCAGAAACGGGAAATTTCCAAACATTTATACTTTCCTTATTCACATCCCCTTCCTTTATACCAACTGACGCAATCTCAGGATTTGAAAAGATAATAGAGGGTACTGCAGAGTAATCCATTTCCTTTTTCTCTCCCGCAATATTGTGTGCCGCAACTATTCCTTCGTACATGGCAACGTGAGCAAGCATTATCTGCCCCCTTATATCTCCAATTGCATAAATATTTTCAATATTAGTTCTCATATGGTTATCTGTAACTATTCCTTTATCTACATTTATTCCTAAATTGATCACATCTTCTGTAATATTTGGTCTTCTACCAACTGCAAGTAATACCTTTTCCACTTCAAATTCTTTATCTTTCAACTTCACCACATAGCCCTTTTCTCCCTTTATTACCTCTTCAACTTTTTCTCCTTCTATCACCTTAACTTTTTTCTTTTTCAACTCCTTCTTTATCTCCTCTGCTACATCAATATCTTCAAATGGTAAAATATGCTCTGCAAGTTCTACAATTGTCACATCTACATCAAATGTGGAAAAAAACGTTGCAAATTCAATTCCAATAACTCCTCCACCTATTATCAATATACTCTCTGGAAGTTTATCCATTTTAAATACATCATCACTAGTCCAAATTCCAGGTACGCCATCAAATGGTGGAAAGATCACAGGAACAGAACCTTGAGCAAGGATTAAATGTCTTCCCTTAATTTCCTCCCCACTCTTTTTTAAAAGCACCGTCTCATTACCTTTTAACACACCTTCATCTTTAAATACATCTATTTTATTCTTTTTCATCAAAAACTCTATACCTTTCCTTGACATAGTTACAGACTTTTGCATATGTTTCATTATAGAAGAAAGTTCAAAACTTACACCTTCCACCTTTATACCAAACTTTTTGGCTTTTTCCCTTATGTCTCTATACAAATGCGCACTTGTAAGCATGGCCTTTGTGGGAATACATCCTTTGTTTGTACAAGTACCTCCCAATTCTTCCTTTTCTACAACCGCTACTTTCTTTCCAAGCTGTGAAAGCCTGATTGCCGCTACATATCCCCCTGGTCCCCCTCCTAAAATTACCACATCATACATACTCTCCCCTCCCTTAAAAGGTCTTCAACTAAATTATATATTTTTAAAAAAAAGAGTCAATCAAACTTTAAAGGAATTTCTTTTTTAAATATCACCCATCCATCCTTAAAGGAAAACAATAACGGAACTATTTCAACACCTGCTCTATGAGCCTCTTTTAACCTCTTTGAAAATACAGGATCAACTTTGTAGTTTGGTGAAAAATATTTTGCATCTGAAAAAACTAAAAAGTATATTTCCGCACAATATCCCATTTTCTTTAACATAATTAATTCTTCTATATGACGAAT
This sequence comes from Thermosipho sp. 1074, assembly GCF_001999655.1. Lineage (NCBI taxonomy): Bacteria > Thermotogati > Thermotogota > Thermotogae > Thermotogales > Fervidobacteriaceae > Thermosipho > Thermosipho sp. 1074. Next base: position 8,396 of record NZ_LBEX01000015.1, read on the forward strand.
ACCCCTTTTAGTAGGGGCATCTGGAAACATTGCCACGCCATCTTTTGACAGCGTACAACCTTTTACCTCTATAAATTTATTACCATCAACAAAAAAATCTATTCTGCTATTACCCACTTTTACCTCTGGCTTTACTATTTTATACTTTTTTCTTAAAATCTTCTCTGCTATATATCGATGATACTTGGAGTTTAAAAGTACAAATTCCTTCCCGCTCCACGCAGCAATTAAATCGTACTTTGTTTTCCTCCCCTTTTTATCTTCCATCTTAATTAACACTTTATTTTTTTCGTATAATAATTCTTTCAATCTACCTGGATCATGGATATGTACATATTCTTCTTTCTGTAAGTGCACCACACCTACAAATTTATTTACCCTTTTCAAAAAAACCGCAGGTTCTGTTCCATCAATTTTATAAATTCTCACCTAATCCCCCTTTAAAAATTCCCTTACTTCATCCACTGTGGGAACTTTTCCAGAAATAACAATCTTTCCATCTATTGCAACAGCAGGCGTTGCAAAGATTCCTCTTGATACAATTTCGTTTATATCTTGCACCTTTTCAACAACTGCGTCAAGTCCCTTTTCATTAACAACCATTTTTACAACCTTCTCCGTTTGTTTACACTTTGGACATCCACTTCCAAAAATTTCTATTTTCATATTATCCCTCCTTTAAATATGTCCGTAAATCATCCCAAACATAGTTGAAAAAACAATAACAAGCATAAAATACGTAAATGCCTTTTTCCTTCCAAATAGCTTTGTAATAACTATCATACTGGGTAAACTCAAGGAATTACCCGCCATTAGCAATGCAAGTGTTGGACCTTTTGCCATACCTAGTTTTAATAAAGCCTGCACAATAGGTACTTCGGTAAGTGTTGCAAAGTACATAAACATACCTATAACCGATGCCAAAAGGTTTGAAAAAATGCCGTTACTTCCAAGAAGTTTTGTAACTACCTCTTGTGGAAGAAGTTTTGTCAATATCCCCGCAAGAAAGACACCAAAAAATAAATAAGGTAAAATTTTCTTTGTAAAATCCCATGTTTCCAGTAACCAAGCTTTTATTTCTTCTCTCTCAAACAAAAAGAGTACCATAAAAGTTATGGAAAGGAAAATTCCAAATAATACATAATACTTAAATCTTATCTTCAAACCACTAACAATTAGAAAAGAAAGCAAAAGTAGAAAAAAAACTAGTTGCTTTCTACCAAAATTTTTCCCATCATCAACTACCAAACCTCCTTCTCCCTTTTCTTGATAAATAAATTCCATAATAAGTCCTATGAAAATTGCCGCGGTGATAGTAGAAACAAGCCTTGCAAATCCCAAATCCCAACCTAAAACCTTTGCAGTTAAAAATATAGCCGCAATATTTATCGCAGGTCCGCTAAATAAAAACGTTGTAGCAGGACCTATTCCCGCTCCTTTCTTGTAAATACCACCAAAAAGTGGAAGTATGGTACAAGAGCACACGGCTAAAATACCTCCAGATATAGCCGCAACAGGATATGAAACTATCTTTTTTGCCTTTGGTCCTAAAAGTTTTAATATTGCACCTTTGTTAAGCATAACAGAAATTGCACCTGCAATAAAAAACGCAGGAACAAGACATAAAAGTACATGCTCCCTTGCATATTCATGGAGCATAAAAAAACCATTCAACAAACTATCTTTCACTACATCCAAATTAAAAGGTACAAAATAGAAAATTAAAAATATTCCCAATATCACCAAAAATTCTTTCACAAAACCCACCTCCTTTGATGATAATTTCACAAATTAGTATATAAGAAAATTCTAATATAGTCAACAAAAAAATTAATCTACAAGCTGTATAACTTTTTTTACAAACTCATCTTTAAGGGAATAATAAACTGTATTTCCTTTTCTTTCGTCCTTTACAATCCCTAAATTTCTAAGGAGTGCTAAGTGTTGTGAAAGGTTTGGCTGATTAACACCTAGTTTTGGAAGCAGCTCACATACACACATTTCTTTTTTGCTGAGTAAATATAATATTTTCAACCTTGTGGGATGTCCCATTGCCTTTAGGATATTTGCCTTTTTAACCAACTCTTCCATTTTTTCACCTCTTGTCTATTATAACCAACTCTTATTATTTTTGTCAATTTAATGTTAAAATTTTCTGCTAAAATGTTAGTAATCCTAACAAACAAAAGGAGGGAATATATGCACATATACAGAAAGCTCTTCAAAATTGCTATCCCCATTGCACTACAACAATTTTTATTCAGTAGTGTGAACTTTTTAGACACGTTGATGATAGGAAAACTTGGCGAAAACTCCATCGCTGCTGTTGGACTTGCAAATCAATTTTTCTTCTTTTACAATTTAGTGATTTTTGGACTTGTATCAGGTGGTGCCATATTTTTTGCGCAGTTCTGGGGAAAAGGGGATCTAGAAGGGCTATCTAAATCAACGGCACTTACCACCATATCTTCTCTTTTTATTTCCATTCCATTCTTTCTACTTACACTATTTTCCCCAAAATTTGTTATGACATTTTTTTCACCTGATCCACTGGTAATCGATTTAGGGATAAAATACTTAAAAATATTATCCATTTCATTTCCAATATTTGCCGTTTCAATGGTATTTTCTTTTATGCTTCGCAGCATACACAAAGCACATATTCCTATGTATACAACAATTGTAGAATTATCTACAAACGTACTTTTTAATTACATACTTATATTCGGTAATTTTGGTTTTCCAAGGCTTGGTGTAATAGGTGCATCTATCGCAACTGTTATATCAAGATTAGTAGGTTTGATAGTTCTAATTGCAATAATAAAAATAAAGAATCTTCCAGGTATGTTTTCTATAACTCACATAAAACTCTTGAACAAAGGCTTTATAAAAAAATTTTTTCACTACACACTCCCCACAGTTGCAAACGAATTTGCGTGGTCCTTGGGATTTACCATGTATTCTGTTATATACGCACATATGAGCACTAAAGTAATTGCCGCACGAAATATAGTAGGTACAATTGAAGGATTTGCCTGGGCTTTTTCATTTTCCCTTGCAAATGCCGCTTCCGTTATTGTTGGAAATTACCTAGGTGCGAAAAAATACAATGACGCATACAAAATATCAAAAAAAATAATAACGCTCACGGAAATAGTAGCTATTATTTCGGCACTTGTCACATACATATTAACCATATACGCGGTAAACTTATTTAACGTCTCTCAAGAAGTTAAAAGATTGGTAATAATAGCCATGGCTATATCCATGGGATTTGTCCCTGTGAAAATTTTCAATGGATTAAACGTCGTAGGATTCTTACGCGCAGGTGGAGATACCAGGTTTTCCTTTGCAGTAGAGGCCTCCACTCTTTGGTTTTTAGGTGTTCCTCTTGCCGCATTTGGAGGACTTGTATTAAAACTAAGTTTTCCAATTGTATTACTCCTTACAATGACAGATGAACTTGCAAAATTTCTAATACTTTTATTACGATACAAAAGTAAAAGGTGGATTAGAAATGTTGTTGAAAATATTTAATTTCTTCCTCGAGTGTTTCTATTTTTTCCAAAATTTCCATTATTTCATTTTCTAAACTCTCCTTCTTCTCCGTTAATTCCATAGCTTTTACATAGTCTGCACCTACCCCAAAAAGCTCTATTTCCACAAGTTCAAGCTTTTTTAAAAGCTTTTCCTCCATGCCCCTTAGTTTTTTTATTTCTTCTTTTGCCTTTTTTAATTGATTTTTTATCTTTTTCTTCTGTTCATATTCAAAGTTGGGTGATTTTTTCTCCACTTTTTTTTCTACACTAATTTCAAAATCAGATGAAACCTCAACAAGTCTTCTATTTTTTATCATATAATATCTACTACAAACATTTTTAATCAATTCCTCATCGTGAGACACAAGAATAAGACTTCCTTTATACTCCTTCAACGCCTTTTCAAGTGCCTCAACTGTTTCTAAATCCATATGATTTGTAGGTTCATCTAACACTAAAAGATTTGGTCTTTTTAATAGTACTTTTGCAAGTGCAAGAATTTGTCTTTCTCCTCCACTTAATTCAAATACATTCTTAAACACATCTTCACCTTTAAAACCAAATTTTCCCGCATAAGCCCTGATTATATAATCAGGTTGAAATGACATTTCATCGGAAAGCTCTTCAAAAACTGTGTTTTCCTCATCCAAGTTTTCCACAAACTGGTCTAAAAACTCCACCTTTACGTTATGACCAAATTCCACCACTCCTTCACCTTTTAACCTTCCAGCCAACAATTTTAAAATGGTGCTCTTTCCCGAGCCATTTGGCCCAAGAATTGCCACCTTTTCCCCCGTATATACTTTAAATGACACATCTTCTAAAATATCCAAAAATTTTAAATTATCTACACTTAAAACAACATATCCAGATGGTTCGGGGATTGGTATGGAAACTTCTTTTTCCACATCTTCTTCAAATGTTACCTCAGATTGTAATTCCCCTAACATCCTTTGAAGCATTTTTTCTTTACTTTTTGCCTGCTTTATAAACTTTTCCCTTCCCCATTTCCTGTACCTTTCAATTATCTTTTTTAACCTTTCTATTTCACGTTGTTTGTTTTTCATTGAGCGTTTTTGATTTAAAATTAAAGTTTCCCTTTCTCTCAAATAGTTGTCAAAATTCATCCTAAAGTCCCAAATTTTTGAATTGTTTATCTCCAAAAATCTTTCACAGGTATCTCTCAAAAAACTTCTATCGTGGGATATAATTATGTATCCTCCACGAAAATTCTTTAAAAGATTTTTTAAAAAGTGTATACCTGGTATATCCAAAAAATTCGTAGGTTCATCCAAGAGGATAAAATCTGCATCTTCTAGAAAAATTCTTCCAATGTGAAGACGTGTTTTTTCCCCTCCACTAAATGTGTTAATATCCCTGTGCCAATCTTCTTCTGCAAACCCCAAACCTTTTAGAATACTCCTAACAAGTCGTTGCTTTTCGGGGGTATCTGCAACCTCCAGATAATACTCATATGGTGTCCTACTGTTAAATGTTCGGTATTGATCAAGGTATACCGCTTTACCTGTGGTATTTATCTGTCCTGCATAGTCTTTAAATTCACCAATTATTGCTTTTAAAAGGGTTGTTTTTCCACTTCCGTTTTTCCCAATTAACGCAACCCTTTCACCATCTGCAATATTTAACGTTACATTGTTTAAAAGCTCTTTTCCAGGAAAGTGTATTGAGACGTTATTTAACGCTATCAACCTTTTTACCTCCCATAACTACTTTAAAAGACTCAATTGAAACAAGTATGGAGAATATGTGCCACAATACAATACAAATCGATATTACAAATACATGAACACCTGTAAAACTTGTACTCCCTTGTGAAAGACCCGTGAACTTTGAATAAAGTTGTGCAAAAAGTATAGTTAGAAGTTCTATGCCTATAAATATTATTATCATCTTTCTTTGATGATTAAAGGCAAAAAACATAGTACCAATCCCACCAATCAAAGTAAATATCACTAATTCAACGGGCATTAAATAATCGTAAAGAAAATGTCCTACACTAAAAAACGCTACAAATGAAAATATTATAGGCGCAACAAAGGGGATTAGGGTGAGAAAAGAAAAAAAATACAAAAAAAATTTTTTCATATAAATCACCTCCCAAGTATCATTATACCATCAAACTCAACGATAAATTCAAGAATTATTCACATTTGAATAGTTCTACTGTGATATAATTAAAGTGGATAAATTTTGGAGGTGATATAATGCCAAATCCACAGTTTAATCTAAACAATGGCGATACAAAGATAAAAGAAAAAATGTCAAAAGTAAAACACAAAATAGCGGTCTTAAGTGGTAAGGGTGGAGTTGGAAAGACAACCGTTGCAGTGAATATTTCCACTGCACTAGCGGAAAGTGGATACAAAGTAGGGCTTTTAGACCTTGACATGCACGGTCCAAATATTGTAAGGATGCTTGGTGAAAAAAATCCATCTGTAGATGGAGAAGAAATTGTTCCCGCAGAGATTTTACCAAATTTAAAGGCACTTTCAATAGGAATGCTTGTTGAGAGTGGCAAAGCAGTTATTTGGAGAGGTCCACTTAAACATTCTGCAATTAAGCAATTTTTGGGTGACACAAAATGGGGAGAGTTGGACTTTTTAATCTTTGACCTTCCACCTGGTACTGGGGACGAAGCATTAAGTTTGTTCCAAACACTCCCAGATTTAGATGGTGTAGTAATGGTAACTACCCCACAAAAAGTGGCGTTAGACGATGTACGTCGTGCAATTGATTTCGTACATTCTATGAACAAAAAACTCATAGGTATAGTTGAAAATATGTCTTATGTAAAATGTCCAAAATGCGGCGAAAAAATAGAAATATTTGGTAGTGGCGGCGGGAACATAATTGCAAAAGAATACAACGTTGAACTCTTGGGACAAATACCACTTGATCCAAAAGCCGCTCAACTTGCAGACGAAGGAAAACCTATAACCCTGTATATGAGGGAAACAGAAGTCGAAGAAGCATTTAGAAAAATAGTGGAAAAAATTGCACAGATAGTAGAATAACCCCCAAATCTGGGGGTTTTTCTTTCCATAATTCAATGTTTTATGATATAATCATACGAAGAACCTTTTTCTTAACTGGAAAGTCGAAAATTAGAGGTGAGTAATTTTGAGGATAGAACCTACAGGCGACCCGAAAATAAAAAATGAAAAAATAAAAAAGAAAAAAGGTTCAAAAGGTAAAAAAGTGAATTTCACAAACGAAACTCCCGGCTTTTTCGATGTATTAATGGATGTAGAAGAAGAAAAGATAAACGTAGAACTTGAAAAGATTGTAAATGAAATATTGGATGCGGGAAATGATTTTATTAGATCCCCTACACCTGATACTTTGAAAAAGTACAAGGAAAAAATTAAAAAATTTCTAAAACTCATTGAAAAGAAAATGTACAAATTATCCGGTAAGATGGATTATTCAACTAATTCACCGAGATTACACGTAATTGTAGAGGATATAGATGAAAAACTAAAAAACCTTGCTGAAAAGCTTATAACTTCAGAAGGTGGAACCATCAACTTTGCCGCCAAAGTTGATGAAATAAACGGTTTAATATTAGACTTGTATAAATGAGGAGGAAAAACATGAACATCTTGGTAACAAATGACGATGGGGTAACGGCAAACGGCATATTGTGTCTTGCAAGACATTTAAGCAAAAAACACAAAGTAACCGTAGTTGCGCCTGAAACGGAACAAAGCGCTGTAGGACATGCAATAACGTTGAGGCTTCCTTTGTGGCTTAGAAAAATAGATATAAACGAAGATTTTGAAATTTACGCAGTTTCTGGTACTCCAGCAGATTGTGTAAAGATAGGTATAGATGTCGTATTAAAGGAAAAACCAGATTTACTAATCAGTGGAATAAACAGGGGAAACAACTTGGGAACGGATGTGGTGTATTCTGGAACGGTAAGTGGCGCGCTAGAAGGTGCTATAGCGGGAATTCCAGCCATAGCCGTATCAAGTTTTAGTTTTGAAAATCCCATATATGAAACAGCGGCAAAGTTTATACTAGATTTTCTAGAAGAATTTGATATTAATTCCATACCGCAATTTACCGCATTAAACATAAACGTACCTTCCATCCCTTACGAAAAACTTAAAGGTTGGAAACTAACAAAACAAAGCAAGAGAATGTATGAAGACTACTTTGAAGAACGAAAAGACCCATCCGGTGGAAATTATTACTGGATGATGGGAAACATAATAGAAAATGACCCAGATCCAAAAGCAGATTACAAAGTACTAACCCAAAATTTCGTATCGGTAACTCCAATTAGTGTATTTTTGACAAACGAAGAATATCTAAAGCGATTGGAGGAAAGGTATGAAGATAAGGCTATACGGTGATCCAATTCTTAGGAAAAAGGCAAAAAAAGTTGAAGATTTTGAATACTTACAAAGTATAAAAGATGATATGTTAAAAACTATGTACATAGAAGATGGTGTGGGACTTGCCGCGCCGCAAGTGGGTATTTCTTTAAGATTTTTTGTTATGGATGATGGAAATGGACCACTTTTTGTTGTAAACCCCGAAATACTGGAACATTCAACTGAAAAAGAAATTGGAGAAGAAGGATGTCTAAGTCTTCCGGGCATTTTTGCCGATGTTGAAAGGTATAAATGGGTTAAATTGAAATTTCAAGACGAATATGGAAAAGTTCAGACAAAGTTGTTTGAAGGATACAGTGCAAGAATAGTACAACACGAAAGAGATCACCTTGATGGTATATTATTTATCGATCACCTTCCAACCACTGTAAAAAGACGACTTTCTCCTGAGCTTTCCAAAATAATGAGGATGAGATTGGAGGAAACAAAGTGAACTTTGAAGATTTTAACTTAAGTGAAAAGACGCTTCGCGCAATTTACGAGAAAGGATTTGAAACACCAACACCTGTGCAAGAAAAGGTAATACCTATACTGCTAAAAAAGGAAAAGAATTTAATTGTACAGGCAAAGACAGGCACGGGAAAGACTGCGGCATTTGGAATACCACTCATAGAACTTTTGGAAAACAAGGGGTATGTCCAAGCGATTATACTCACCCCTACACGTGAACTGGCACTGCAAGTTTCAGAGGAGATAAACTCTTTAAAAAGGAAGAGGCTGAAGATACTTCCCATATACGGAGGACAGTCTATAAAGAGGCAAATAGACCATCTAAAAAGAGGTGTTGATATAGTAGTTGGTACACCGGGAAGGATCCTTGACCATCTAGAAAGAAAGACGATAGACCTTTCAAAAGTAGAGTACTTTATCTTAGATGAAGCAGATGAAATGCTTGATATGGGCTTTATAGACGACGTGGAAAAAATACTGAAAAATACAAATGGTGAAAAATTCTTTTTGATGTTTTCTGCAACGATCCCAAAGAGAATCATAGACCTTGCAAAAAAATACATCAAAAACTATGAAGTTATAAAGATACTTGATAAACAACTCACCACAAACCTTACAGAACAAATATACATAGAATTAAACGAAAGCGATAAATTTGAAGCACTTTGCAGAATAATAGACGTGGAAGATGATTTCTACGGTATGGTATTCTGTAGAACAAAAGTAGAAGTAGATACTGTATCTTCAAAACTCATTGAAAGGGGATACGACGCAGAAGCACTACATGGAGATTTTTCACAATACCAACGTGAGAGGGTATTGAAAAAATTTAAAGAAAAGAAGATAAATATACTTGTCGCAACTGATGTTGCAGCACGTGGAATAGATATTACCGGTTTATCTCACGTAATAAATTACTCCATTCCACTTAACCCTGAACACTACGTGCATAGAATAGGTAGAACGGGAAGGGCTGGAAAAGAAGGTATCGCCATAACGTTTGTTACCCCAAAAGAATACAGACAACTCTTTAGAATAAAGAAATTTTCAAAGGCAAAGATCAAAGAAGGTAAAATCCCTTCAGTGGAACAAATAATAAAGGCAAGATCGGAAAAAATAAAAAAAGATATTTTAAATCATAATAAAAATATACAGAAAGTATACTACAACCTTGCTGATGAACTCCTTGAAAAAGCAGAACCAAGAGAAGTTGTAGCAAAGCTTTTAAGTACTGCTTTTAAATCTTTAAATCCGGAAAATTACAAAAAAGTATCACCTACTTCAAAAGCAAAAGAAGTTGTAAGGTTGTTTATAGCGAAAGGAAAACAAGCTGGTCTTACCAAAAAAGATCTAGTTAAATTTATCGTTGAAAAAACCAACATAAATCCAAAAGTAATAAGTGATGTACTTGTTTTGGACAAATTTTCATTTATAACCGTTCCATACAAAGAAGCGGAAATAATACTATCAATCTTTAAAAAACGTGGGAGAAGATCCTTAATATCCAAAGCAAAAGAAAGAAACTAGGAGGGAAAAGTATGAAAAAAGTGGGTTTTCTAGTCGTATCTATAGCTATTTTACTCTCATTTGTACTGCTCTTTGCAGGGGGAGACACAAACCAAAGTCCAAAAATTGCATACATTGATTCAAACAAAGTACTACAATCGTACGATAAATTTATAACACTCCAATCCAAGTATCAAGAAGATGCACAATTTTATCAGAAAAAACTCAACGAACTTGCAGCAGAAATAAATCAAATGAAAAAAGATGGTGCAAGCGAACAAGAGTTAAATAAAAAGTTAGCAGAATACACACAAAAACAACAACAATATTCACAACTTTTAAATAACGAATATCAACCAAAATTTTCACAGCTTGAACAGGAGATACTCCAAAAAATAGCAGAATACGCAGAAATTATGGGATACGACTTTGTGTTTAACAGCAAATCAATGGCGTATGGCTCTCCAAAATACGATATAACGGATAAATTTATTGAATACTTGAAATCCGCACAATGAAAATAGTATGTAAAAATATAAAAAAAAGATTTGGAAAAAAACAAGTTTTAAACGGTGTAGATTTAATCGTAAACACAAATGAAATAGTGGGCTTGCTGGGACCAAACGGTTCCGGCAAGACTACTTTATTTAATATTATACTAGGTGTAGTAATTCCAAGCAGCGGTAAAGTTTTTTTAAATGAAAAAGATATTACAAAGGTACCAATACACAAAAGGGCAAGGTTGGGAATAACGTACCTTCAACAGGAAACATCTGTCTTTAGACAACTTACTGTGGAAAAAAATTTAAAACTCGTTATAGAACATTACGACAAAGATTTTGGTAAGATAGACACGCTTCTCAAAAATTTTGGATTACTTGATTTGAAAAACCAAATGGCATTTAGTCTATCTGGTGGGGAGAAAAGAAGGCTTGAACTGGCACGTATGATGACACTCTCTCCAAAATTCTTACTCCTTGATGAACCATTTGTGGGTATAGATCCAAAGACGGTAAAGGAAATTCAAAAGATGGTACTAGAATTGAAAAAAATGGGATTGGGGATAATTATAACAGACCACAGTGTAGATGCACTAAAAGATATTGTGGATAGGTTATACGTAATACACAAAGGTGGTATAATTGCAAGTGGGGAACCAAGCGTTGTCTTAAACGATGAAATTGTCAAAAAAGTGTATTTGGGGGGATAGCATGAAGGTTATCTTAACTTTTTTATTTTCAATTTGGGGGCTTTTCGCTCCAGAAAGTATTGTTGTAAAAAACGGTGATTACTTTATTTCTCAAATGGGAAAGCTATACGTTGAAGATGGTAGTGTACTTTATATGTCAAAGGAAAAAAACGAAATGCTTTTAAAAATGGTAGATCCACGGGGAATGTTCAAAGAAGGTAAATACCTCTGGATTGTAGATTTTGATAGGCTGGTAAGGCTTGATCTTTCAACGGGAAAGTACAAAAACTTTTTTGCATCTTCTCCTAAGTATTTAAACGATATAGTAAAATACAAAGAAAAATATTACGTTACAGATACATATGGAAATACAGTATACAAATTAAACGATGAAAAATTAGAAGTTACATACAATTTAAAAAGACCAAATGGTATTACAACAGATGGAGAATATTTATACATTATATCCTTTACTTCTCCAGCTGTCGTCTACAAATGTGACGAAAACAAAGTCATTGAAACATATACCTTAAACGAGGTAAAAGGTGGAGATGGTATAGTGTATGCAGATAATATGTTTTTCATATCGGGTTATACTTCAAAAAACGTGGTAATTTACAATTCTTCTTGGAAAAAGATTGGTGAAAAGAATGGATTTTCATCTCCCGCTGATATATACTACTCAAATGGAAATCTTTACGTACCAGATATGAAAGAGGGAAAAATTTACGTATTTAAGGTGGAAAATGAATAAATATCTGATTAAATTTAAAAAACTTGGAATGTACAGATTCATTTCGGGGCTTGATACCATATCCATGATAGAGAGAACATTTAGAAGAACAAATCTTAAAATGCAATTTACAGAAGGGTTTCATCCAAAGCCCAAGTTTACTTATGTTGATCCAGTTGCAACTGGGGTAATAGATTGGGCTTTTTATCTTACAATTGAACTTTTGGAAGATTATAACACATCCTTTGTAAAAGAGGAAATAAAAAGGGTACAACCTCCGCATTTTGTAGTAGATAAAGTTTTAAAAAAAGATGTCAACCTTTCAAAAATACATTCATATGAATTTCAAATTATAGCAAGAAAAAACTTTAATCTTCCGGAAAAAATAGTAAAAAAGACAAAAAGGGGTTTTAGAGAAATCCCCATATCTTCTTTGGAAAATCTCAAAATTATTGAAAAAAAGGACTATATTGTGATAAACTATATAATTGAAAAGGAAAATACATTTAATCCGTATATCATTTCAGATGCCGTGTTCTTAGCTATAAGAAAGGAATGTTATCCTTCTTTTCTTTTTGAAGGGAGTGTATTAGATGAAAAAAATCCTCGTAGTGGATGATTCTGAAGTTTTGCGAAAAATCACGTCTTTTAACTTAAAAAAAGCGGGATACGAAGTGTACGAGGCCTTTGATGGGGTAGATGGCCTCGAAAAGATGAAAGACATAAAACCTGATCTCATAATATTAGATATAATGATGCCAAGACTCGACGGGTTTGGTGTTTTAAAAGAAAAGAAAAACATAGAGGAAATAAAAAACATCCCCGTAATTATACTCACCGCAAAAGGTGGAGCAGAAGACGAAAAAGTAGCCAAAAGCTTAGGAGCACAAATAGTCATGACCAAACCATTTAGCCCATCAAAATTAATCGAAGAGGTAAAGAGGCTGATTTCCGATGATTGAAAAATTGGAAAAACTATACCTAAAATTACTTGAAATTTCAAAAAACCCACAGAAATCATACTCATCTGAAGAGGAACTTTGGGCATTGGTAGAAGAAGAAATTAATATAATTACAAGTGAATTTCTATCTTACAAGCAGGAATTGGAATCATCTACAATACTTATTGAAAGTCAACTTGAAGAAATTTCAAGACTGTATGAAGAAATTTCAACACTTTTTGAAATAAGTAAAATTGTAGCATCCAACATAGAAACAAAGCAGATTCTAATGCCCGTGTTAATTACTTTGAAAAAGGCAATTAATTTTTCATGTGGAATAATTAGTATAAACTTTGATGGGAAATTTTCCGAAACTATTGGAGAATGTCCCAATAACATTGAAGAGGTATTAAAAGATAATTTAGACGAAAATGCAGACATTGTATTCAAAGAAACCTGTAAGAAATTAAATAATAGAAGTATAATATACAAATCTATATCCACCGCGTCAAATAAAAGAATGGGGTATATCCTTGTTGTTGGAAAGGAATCCGGCACTATATTTACAGCAGGTGATAAAAAGATTATAGAATCTGCAGCACAGCAGATTGCAAGTAGTATAGAACGCGAAATAGCTTTAAGAGAAGAAATAGAAAGGGAAAAGTTAAACCAACAAATTGAAATTGCAAGAAGTATTCAATTTAACTTTTTCCCGAAGGCATTCCCTCAAGATGAAAATTTTGATTCATTTGGCGAAAGCATCCCCGCTATACACGTTGGTGGAGATTACTTTGATGTGTTCTTGAAAAATAATAGTCTCTACGGTATAGTAGCCGATGTATCTGGAAAGGGGCTTCCCGCATCTTTGATTATGTCTTCTCTTAGAAGTGCTTTTAAATCGCTAATAGAAAGTACAAATGGCGATCTATTAAAAACAGTGACAAGTTTAAACAACATGCTCTCATACGACGTTGGAGATGACAAATTCGTAACCGCTGTATTTGTGAAATTAAATAGGGATGGAGCACTGGAAGTGATAAACGCGGGACATGATCCACTCTATATAGTAAAAGATAAAATTACAAAGATAAACTCCACAAGCATTCCTATAGGTATGTTTGAATTCATGGAATTTGAAATGCAACGTACACAACTTTCCGAAAATACACTTATTTTTGCATACACAGATGGTATCCCAGAGGCAAGAAATATAAACAACGAAGAATATGATTTTGAAAGATTGGAAAGATTACTAAGTAAGATTCACATTTTACCTGCAAAAGATATAGTCGATAGTGTTGAAAAAGATGTCTTTAGATTTTCACAAGGTGCACTACAGCACGATGATATGACAATTTTGGCGATAAAATACTTAGGATAGGAGGTAGTTAAATGATAGATGTAGGTGCATTAAGTAAAGGTATGTACATAAAGTACGACGGAGATATTTACAGAGTGGTAGACGTTAACAAGCACTTTAGAGCAAGGGGTTCTGGGTTAATTAGAACAAAACTAAAAAATCTTTCCACGGGATTAATGAGAGACGTTAATTTTAACAGTGGTGAAAAGGTGGAAGAAGCAGAGGTTAATTTTAGAAAGGCATCTTACATATACAACGACGGTGAAATGTATTACTTCATGGACAATGAAACATTTGAACAATACGGTATTCCAGAATCCGATATTGAAGATGAAAAAAATTACTTAGTGGAAAACACCGAAGTGGATTTAATAATGCATGATGGAAAACCACTAGGTATACAACTTCCAACAAGTGTTGTACTTGAAGTAGTGGAAACTGAACCAGGTTTTAAAGGCGATACGGTTTCAGGGGGAGGTAAACCAGCAATTCTGGAAACTGGTTTAAAAATTACAGTTCCTTTCTTTGTGGAGAAAGGTCAGAAAGTTAAAGTAGACACAAGGACAGGCGAATACATAGAAAGAGCCTAAAGGAGGGATAAATATGGATTTTGAGCAAGGAAGTATAAACATAAGCGATGATGTTTTAAAAGAAATAGCCTTTAGAAGTTTTATCGAAGTACTTGCACCAGATGAAAAAGATGTAAAAAAACTAAAGAAAAGTATCGAAATCGAAAGAACACCGGACGACAACGTAATAGTATATGTAAGGACTGTTGCACCATATGGACAAAGCCTTGTAGAATTCGGTAAAAAAATTATGAAAAACATATCGGAAAATATACAAAGAATGACAGAACTTCAAGTTTCCGCTGTTAATGTTACAATAACTGATGTTGTTGAAAAGATTGAAACAACGGAGGAGGAAGAGTAATTGATAAAGAGTCGGCACAAAATGAGAGAAGCTATTTTTAAAGCTCTCTTCCAGTGGGATTTCAACAAAGATGAAAATCTAGAAGACATATCCAAAGAACACATTAGCGTATTAGATGATTCTTTGCAAGAACTTGCGAAAAAATACGTGAGGGGGATAAGGGAAAATATATTAAAGATAGACGAAATTATATCCAAGTATCTAAAAAACTGGACGCTAGATAGGCTATCTGTTACCGATAGAAATATACTTAGGCTTGGAACTTTTGAGTTATTATACATAGATGATATACCCATAGAAGTTACACTAGATGAAATGATAGAACTGGGAAAAGCCTACGGTACGGAAAACAGTGGAAAGTTTGTAAATGGTGTATTGGATAAAATAGCAAAAGAGGAGGCACCAAAAGAAAAGTTTGAAATCTAAGGTGGGGGGAAAATTTCTTTTTCCGAGGTCATCATTTCTCTGCTTATTTCAATATACGTAATCTACGCGTGTTATCTTATTCTTGATTCAACCATTGAATGGTATATATTTTTGAAAACGGACTATATTAAATCTCTCGAAACGTTTTACGTGGTAAATTACATACGTCACGATTTTTATACTCGTGGTATATCTGGTGTAAATTTTGAAAATGAAAAATGCATATCCTTTACAGAAAAATTGAAAAATGGCGATGTAAAATTGGTAAAATATAAGGTTTTGGATACAAAAGACGGTATGTTTTTAAAAAGGGAAGTACAAGGTCTGGGAAACTACCTTGGTCCATTTAAAACGACTCTTTCATTTAAAAACGCCGCAACTATAGTATACATCCAAACTTACAGGGGAAGGTTTGTACTTCCAAAAGAGCCTCTTAAGTTTAAAATAAAAAAAATCTTAGTCTCCTTTTAAGCTGTACACATATGCTAGTACTTCTGCAACTGCTCTGTAGAATTTCTCTGGAATTTCGTCTCCCACCTCTACGTTAAAATACAACTCCCTTGCAAGTTTTGGATTTCTAAAGACAGGTATGTTATTTTCCCGTGCAATTTTTTTTATCTTTTCTGCTATATTATCCACACCTTTTGCAACAACAATTGGTATCTCCATTTCATCTACTTCATATTTTATCGCAACGGCATAGTGTGTAGGATTGGTGACCACCACAGTAGCCTCGGGAACTTCTTGCATCATTCTATGCATAGAATATTGCATCATAATCTCCCTTTGCTTTCTTTTTACTTCTGGATTTCCTTCAACTTCTTTGAATTCCTCTTTAACCTCTTGTTTTGTCATTCTTATATTCTTTTCATATTCGTACCTTGAATAAAAATAATCGGCTACTGATACAATAAAGAGTGCTATACCACACTTTATCAAAAGCTCAAACGTTATATTCCAAATAAGTAGCACGCCCTCTAAAACACTCGTATCTGTTGCAAGCAACAACTTATTCCAATTGACTTTCACTACCAAAAATCCTACATATCCCACTATAACCAACTTTAAAATGGACTTTAAAAGTTCAAATAACGAACGCAATGAAAACATCCTCTTCAAACCACTGATGGGATTTATCTTTGAAAAATCAAGTTTTAAAGATTTGAACGTAAATAAAAACCTTGTTTGTAAACTTCCAACAAAAATTCCCGTTACCATTACTATTGCAACAAAGATTATCAAATCAACAATTAACCCTTTAAACGCATCAAATGTGTATATTCCCAAATCGTTGATAGTCAACGTATCATAGGAGGGTAATTGTGCAAAAAAGGATATAGCAGATTCTAATCCCAGTATAATTCCCCTGCCTAAAAATGCAAAACCAATCACCGCCGCCAAGAATGTAAAACCAGAGGTAAGTTCCCTTGAAACTGGAACTTGGCCTTCTTCTCTTGCCTTTTGTCGCCTTCTTGGAGTTGCCTTTTCCGTCTTATCTGAATCGGCAAATAGCTGTATATCTATCCTGAAAGAAAATGCTGCAGGGTTTTTTCTAAAAGAACTGTCAACTTTGCAGAAGTCTCCGCCCATAACGGCACCATCCCCAAAAATATTAAAAAAACCAATATGCTTTTTAGTGGTATTCCCACCATAAATACATTCATTTGCGGTACCAACCTTGAAAGAATCCCCAAAAGCACGTTTACTATAAACATATAGCCTATAACTGGGAGTCCTATCTTTAATGCCACAAAAAATAATTCTATAAATTTTGACGTTATAAACTTAACAAAACCAAAATCCAAAAAATCCAAGTTAAGTGGAAACACTTTAATAGAGTCCACAACCGCTTCGTATATTAACAAATGCCCATTTAAAGAGATAAACACAAAAATTGCAAGAAGAAATATAAGTTGCCCTATTATGGGACTTTCTTCCATAGTTGGATCCATAGAAGTAGCAAGCCCAAAACCAGACTCTATACCCAACAATTCCCCTGCAACGGCAAATGCTCCAAAAATCATATATGCCAGTAATCCAATCGCAAAACCCACAATGAAGTTATTTAAAAGGGAAAGTACTATATGAAGAACAGGAGTATCTAGTGCTATAACACTTTCCTGTGGAAGCAGTGAATATGAAAATGCAAGCACAAGAAAAGCCTTTACTGTGGAAGGAATAAACCTTCCTGACAGTAAAGGCGAAATTACAAAAATCCCAGTTATTCTACTTATTAGCATTCCCCAATTTAAAAATTGAGTCTCTACAAATTGATATAAATCCATTATCCTCCTATTTTAAACCAATTTGCTATACTTTTCAATTGTTCAGAGACCAAATCAATAGCTTTAACTGTTTCGTGTAATCTTTGGGAAAATTCCTCTAATTTTGACATATTCTCGTTAACCATCGCTAATTTATTCACCGCTTCTGAAACCGTATTTGTAGATCTTTCTGAGATATATACCATCTCGTTAAATACTTCTTTTGCTTGCTCTAAAACTTCCGATACCGTCTTTGTGGTTCCCGCAAGTTTTTGGATACGCTCAATTACAATTTGGAAACCTTGAGAAAATTCTTCTTTTGTCTTTGAAAGGGCTGAAAAATTATTCTTTGAATCTTCATATACCTTGTTTAAACCACTGAGATTTTGTGTGTATTCTTCCATATCCTTTACAAGTTTTTTTGAAATATCGTTTATCTCTATAGATAACTTCATAATCTCATCTGCAACTACCGCAAAACCCTTTCCCGCTTCTCCGGCCCTTGCCGCTTCTATTGCGGCATTAAGTGCAAGTAAATTTGTCTGATTTGCAACATTTTGTATCTTTGATATCTCGCTAGTAACCCTGTTAAATTGCCCTATAGTTTGGTTAATATAACTGTTAAATTTTTCCATGGCATCTAGCGACCTTGTTATACTGTTATCCATTTCCTTTACAAGTTTTGTATTATCATCTAGCCTTTCCTCCGTATCTATTATATCATTAACCAACTCTTCTAATGTATTTTCTACATTTTCTATAGATTGTTTTGCACCTTCTGTTGTACTTTTTAGGTTATCAAACTCATCTAAAATATCAGTGGTATTTTTAGAGAAAACCTCTATAGTACTTGAAAACTCCCTGGAGGTCTTTTCCAATATATTGCTCAATTCTTCTAAGCCATCTACACGAGAAACAAGCCTATTTGAATTTGAAAGAAGATTTTGTGCAAAATCTTTAAACCTTTCAGAAAGATTTTTTAAAGAGTCCATCATAACTTTAAATTCTCCAGAAACCTTCACACCGTCAAAGCTTTCAAATCTTCCCTCGGATAATCTTTCAATAACCGTCTTTGAATGTTCAAGTGCTTTTGAAAGCTGATCTGTTATAACAAATATCAAAATCACACTTATAACAAGAACAACAACAACCAATAAAATTGTTTTTTTCACAATAATAGAATTGTCAATCTTTAAATTAATCGAAACATTTGGTTTTTCAAGTTTTGGAACAACAAATGGTTTGGGTTTTGGCAATTCAACACTTGTATCAATAGCCTTAAATGGAATAGCAACTTCTATTTCACCTATCTTCTTTCCAAGGTATTTAAATTCACCTACTTTTGCAAAATAGGTATCTTTCAAAATTTCAATTATATTACCTTTTAACTTTCTTAAAGGCTCTCCTACAAGTCTTTTACCATCTTCCCCTACCTTTGTGGTTATAAGCGCTTTACCATTTACATACAACGTGATCTCTGCATTTGAAACGGATTTTATTTCATCTAAAAATTTATTGTCCATCTTATCAACAAATACAACAAAACCATTTACCGTGTTACCAAGTATGGGGTGCATTACGGGAACAATGACAATTGAATACAAAAAATTATCATACGGAAAAATCAAAGAACGATAAAAAACAGACTTTGCAGAAATTATACTTGAAAAATTTTCTTCAAGTTCCCTAATGTATGGCGGTTTTTTGTAAAAACTTACATTTGCACCTGATGAAACGGATTTTGCATATTCTACTATGTATTTTCCATTGTATTTTGTATACAATCTACTTTTAATCTTTGGCTTTTTTTCATCTATTGTCCAAAGTGCAGCATATTCAACAGAAAATTTTTCTATAAAGGGAAATAAAAGGGATTTTCTTTCAGTTAACGACAAATCTTTGTCATTTGCGGCATTTACAGTCTCCTTTAAAGATGCCGCAATTTGTGCACCTGTTAAAAGTTGTTCTGTCCTTTCCTTTATTAAATTTACAACCGTATCAAATGTGAAATTCACTTGATTTTCAAGCGCCTTTTCGTAAACTTCATTAAAAGATTTTTGTATCTTTTTTTCTTGTTCTCTCACCGTTTCACTTAATCTTTTCGTATATTCCTCTGATTGTTTCAAAAGTTCATCTTTGAAACTATCAATGTACGATTCATATTTTGAAATAACGTTTTTTTCAACGTATAAAGATATGTCTTTTTGCAAATTTTCGATCTGAGAATTTACCCCTCTGATATTGAAATACGTAACCAAGAATACTGGAACCGTTACCAAAATTATTGCAAACAAAACTATTTTTACCCTAAAAGACATATTTTCACTCCTTAAATTTCTTTAACAAGTTCAGAAATTATTCTTACAATCATTCCTCCTGTTTTATTTGCAACTTCTAATACTTCTTCTGCTGTAAGTGGTTTTAAATCATCATGTACCGCTTTATCTGTAATAGCGGATACACCAAGAACCTTTAAACCGCCGTGATTTGCAACAATAACTTCTGGAACAGTTGACATACCTACGGCATCTGCACCCATCCATCTCAACATCTTTAATTCAGCGGGAGTCTCAAAATTTGGCCCCGATACTGCAACATATACACCTTCGTAGAATGGTATATTAAGTTTTTGTGCAATCTCAATAGCCTTTTTTCTCAAATCTTTATCGTATGCATTTGACATATCTGGAAATCTTGGACCCCATTCTTCTACGTTAGGACCAATCAACGGATTATCTCCCATCATGTTTATGTGATCGGTAATAAACATAGGTCTTCCAATCTCAAATTCTGGATTCATTCCACCTGCCGCATTTGTTACTATCAATACTTCTACACCCAAAAGTTGCATAACCCTTATTGGGAAGGTTACGGTCTTCATATCGTATCCTTCATAATAATGGAATCTTCCATTCATTAACATAACATCTTTACCATTGAGTTTTCCAAATATAAGTTCACCCTTGTGTCCTGGCGCAGTTGATATGGGAAAACCCGGAATATCCTTGTATGAAAATTTCTTTGGATTTTCAATACTATCCGCTATCCCATGTAAACCAGAACCAAGGATTATGGCAATCTGTGGTATAGAATCAATGTGTTCCTTCAAAAAAGCTACCGCTTGATTTACTCTTTCAATGTATTCTTTCATCGTTTTGACCCTCCTTTTTATTTTATACATTGATAATTATATCATAAAAAAAGCGGCTATACAGCCGCTTATTCCTCTTATTCTTCTATTATATAGACTAAATCTCCTGTTTTTAAAAGTGCCGCATTTGCTTCATCTGTATCTACGTGAAATTCCAAAGCGTATTTCTCACTAACCCTTATAAGCACATCATCAAAAATTAATCTTCTTCCTTCTTTTTCGACTAACACTTTTACAATATCTTTATCTTTTACACCGTATTTTTCAGCATCACTTGTGTGCATGTGTATGTGTCTTTTTGCAATTATTACCCCTTTTTCTTTTATAACACTACCTTTTGGTCCCACTATAACTATTCCTGGAGTTCCTTCTAAATCTCCAGAATCTCTTACAGGTGGTCTAACTCCTATTTTAAACGCATCTGTAAGGGAAATTTCAACTTGTGTTTCTTTTCTTTCGGGGCCAAGTACTCTTACCTTCTCAATTGCACCTTTTGGTCCTACAATAATTACCGTTTCTTGACATGCAAATTGGCCGGGTTGCCCTAGGTCTTTAATAGGTGTAAGTTTGTAATCTTTACCAAAGAGTATTTTCACATCTTCCCTTGAAAGGTGCACATGTCTGTTACTAACACCTGCTACAATTCCAGGTTGTTTTAAATTCATTTTATCCCTCCTCTTTTCGGCTTAAGCAATCTATCCCTAACAACTACCTTAATTTTTTCTGGAACTGTAACTTTTATTGTAAATGGTCCCCTTTTAATGTTCAAAAAGCCCAAACCAGCTATTACTACCTCTTTCTCCTCATCTACTTCAAATATGTGTGTTACAAAATTTTCATCTATATCTTGCTTTTTACACGGCGGAATTAGAAGATCCCCTGCCCTCTTTTTCATTAACTCATCTGCCTTTTCTTTCTTTGTTTCATGAAAAGTTACCTTCTCAGGTGCGAAAATCTGGAAAATAGGCTTTTTTTTCGTTTTAAATTCCACCTCTATTTTACAAAATGCACTTACCAACACTGCTCTACTTTCGTCTATTTTAAAGGTTTTTCTTGTAAAAGACTTTGTATTTAAAATTTTTGCCTGACATTCTACAGAAAGTAAATCTGTTACTCTATCGTTTGTTAATATTCCAGGTGTGTCAAATAAATTTACATCAAAGACTTTTCTTTTTATTATCCCCAAAGTCGTACCCGGAAATGGGGAAATAGTTGGTTTTGCTTCTGTAAAATGCGAAAGTAACGATGACTTTCCAACATTTGTAACACCCAAAATTAAGATATCTTCCCTTAGACTTCTTAAAAATTTTTCAAACTTTCTCAACCCAAATTTATTTTTACTACTTAACAAAAATATACGCTCAGAAGAGCAACCAAACTTGTTTTTTAACCATTCTTGAGCTTCAATAGATGAAAGTGATTTTGGCAAAAGGTCAAACTTTGTAACGGCAAAATATACTTCTTTTCCGTTTAATTTTTTCATTATTTCCTTTCGAAAAGTACCTTCAAAATCCGTTATATCAACAACGTATATTACCTTTTTAAAATCCTTTAAAATTTCATCTAATTTATCCAAAAATATTTCCTCTTCAACCGGTACACTCAACTTTCCATAATGGATCATTTTATAACAGCGCTGGCAGAGCGGTTCTTTTTCTTCCAACAGCACATGTTCTGGTATATATCCAGGTTTTTTTGGATCTTTAAATTGCAATTCAACTCCACAACCTCTACACTTCATCGTTAACCTCCTATATAAAGCTTTACCATAACAAATGTAAATCCAACTAAACTAGTCAAAAGATAAGGTTTAAACGCCCACTTTATATATTCACCAAATGAAAATTCTCTACCTATTTGTTTTGAAAGTAAATTAACCCCCACAATATTCTGAACGGCACCAAGTGGCGTAAGGTTAGTGGCAAGATTTGCGCTTACCGCATATATCCACCAAAAAGAAGGTGAAAAACCGGCATTCACCAAAATCTTTATAACAGGTGCAATAATCAAAGTTCCTGGAACAGCACTAAGCCAAGGAATTGCAATTGAAGTAAAGGCAAATATTGCAAGAAGCGAGTAAAATAGATGTCCAGAAAGTGGTAAAAACATATTTGCAAGTAGGCGTGTAATACCCACTTCTTCAAGTGCATATGACAAAATGTAAAGCCCTGCATAGAAAAATAAAGTATCCCAATCTATCTCATTACTTATATCATTAAAATTCTTCTTGTGAAACAGTATCACAGCTACCGCTCCAAGTAATGCAACAAATGAAAGATCAACCTCTACTACTTGATGAAGACCAAAAAGGGAAAGTACTATAAGAAAAACTAATAGTGTAAATCTCAAAGACTTTTTATCCGTAATAGCCATTGTTTCATCAATATCTGAAAGCTTTTCAAGTTTTTCTTCAACATCTTTATCAACTACTGTATATTTTTTAAACAAAAGCATAGTAATAGCAAATGAGATTATGGTAATCAATCCCATGTTTTTAATAAAATCATTAAAACCTAAACCGCTTACTGAACCAAGCACAAGGTTTAAAGGGCTACCAATCAATGTAGACATTCCACCAATATTGTCTATAAAGATGGTTAGCATTAAAAACGGAATGGGATTTAAGCCAAGTGAATCTGT
This sequence comes from Thermosipho sp. 1074, assembly GCF_001999655.1. Classification (NCBI taxonomy): domain Bacteria; kingdom Thermotogati; phylum Thermotogota; class Thermotogae; order Thermotogales; family Fervidobacteriaceae; genus Thermosipho; species Thermosipho sp. 1074. The sequence goes on from NZ_LBEX01000015.1 coordinate 31,952, forward strand.
AATAAGAAAGATCATAGGGGCTATAAGGATTATCGTAACAAGGTTATCCAAAAAAGCAGAAGATACAGCTACTAAAATCATCAACCCAGTTATGGTCAAAAAAAACCTCTTGCCACCTATTTTTACCACACGTATAGCCAAAAACTGAAAAAGACCCGTTTTTTTCAAAAACTCCACTATAACGGTCATTCCCGCAAGAAGACCTAATGTGTTAAAATCTACTACTCTACTAATATTCTCCGGTTCTAATCCCTCAATAAGCTTAAGTGCGGAAACTAAAATCGCCAACCCAAAAACTATAGGCGCCTTATACTTTTTACCGAAAATAATATACCCATATGCAATTATTACAATAGATAATGCAAATACCTTTTCCACAAGTCCACCTCCCTATCACATTTTTTATTATAACTCTAATTTTTACACTTTCTTGTTAAAAATTATATAAATTTATATTTTAACTTCTTTTCTTTTTTTCCTTTTCTATTAACATTTGTGAAAAAAATCAATATATTAAATATTCCAAATCTTATCACCTAAAATGGAAAATATTACGGTTTGCAAAATCATTACTTATATTAGAAAATAAAAATGAAGAAACTAAAAAGGGGTGATAAAATGGCAAAAGTTTCTAATATGGTCTTGTTGAACAAACCCGGTGAAAAGATACTCCTTTTAGGTAACCATGCAATAGCAAGAGGAGCACTTGAAGCAGGCATAGCGCTCTTTGCTGCATACCCTGGAACTCCTAGTTCCGAACTAACGGATACAATGGCAGCGGTAGCAAAAGATGCAGGCGTTTATATGGAATACTCTACAAACGAAAAAGTGGCATTCGAAACGGCTTTATCTGCTGCATGGAGTGGTCTTCGCGCGATGACTGCTATGAAACATGTGGGGTTAAACGTTGCTGCAGATTCATTTATGAGTGCCGTAGGAATGGGAGTAGAAGGTGGATTTGTTATAATGGTTGCAGATGATCCAAGCATGTGGTCCTCACAAAATGAGCAAGATACAAGGGTTTTTGGGAAATTTGCAAATGTTCCAGTATTGGAACCCTGTAGTGTTCAAGAAGCAAAAGATCTTACAAAATACGGTTTTGAAATTAGTGAAAAGTACAAACACATGGTAATTCTCAGAACAACAACTAGGTCTTCACACATGAGGGGAGATGTAGTATTAGATAAGCTACCTGATGAAATAGTAAACAAAATAAGAAGAGTTGGAAAATTTGAAAAAGATCCAAAAAGGTTTGTCGATATACCCGCACATTCTAGAACGTTTCATCCAAAAATTCTTGAAAACATAGAAAAAATTAGAGAAGAATTTAACAACTGTCCATTCAACAGAATAGAAGGTGATGGAAAGGTAGGAATCATTACATCAGGTCTTTCATATGCATATGTAAAAGAAGCTATCTCCTGGCTGGGAATAAACAACGTAAAAGTTCTTAAACTTTCAACTCCATATCCCGTTCCATTTGGACTTGTGGAAAAGTTCTTAGAAGGACTTGAAAAAGTATTAATAGTTGAAGAGCTTGAACCAGTTGTCGAAGAACAGATAAAATTGTGGGCATATGATAAAGGTTCCACCATTCCTATATATGGCAAAAATATTGTACCAAGAACATACGAAATGGATACAAAACGTGCAGTAAAAGCTATTTCGAAATTTTTAAACATCGACACGCCCATTGATTTTAACGCACTAGAAGAAAAATACAAAGAAATAAGCTCAATGCTTCCACCAAGACCACCTTCATTGTGTCCCGCATGTCCACACAGAAATTCGTTTTTTGCAATTAACAAAGCTACAAGAAAAAATGCAATTTTTCCAAGTGATATAGGATGTTATACCTTAGGTGTATTGCCACCTCTTAGTGCCGTTGACACAACAGTTGCAATGGGTGGATCAATTGGGATAGCACATGGACTTAGCGTATCACTAAATGGTGCAACAAATGAAGAAATATACAATAAAAAAGAAGTAATTGTTGCAACAATAGGAGATTCTACCTTTTATCATACGGGACTTCCCGCAATAGCAAATGCCATATACAATAGATCAAACATACTGGTGGTAATTGTAGACAACGAAATTACAGCTATGACTGGTGATCAACCAAATCCAGGTACTGGAGATACCCCACATGGACCTGGAAAAAGAATCCCCATTGAAGATGTGGTAAAGGCTATGGGGGCAGATTTCGTCGAAGTAGTAAATCCGTACAACATAAAGAAAACAACCGAAGTAATCAAAAAAGCATTGGATGTAGACGGTGTTAGTGTTGTTGTATCAAGACAAGTGTGTGCTTTACATAGGGTAAGTCAAGCAAGAAAGAAAAAACAAAAATTACCCACATTTAGGGTTAATCCAGATAAATGTACAGGTTGTAAAGTATGTGTCACCACATTTGGATGCCCTGCAATATTCTGGGATAGTGAAAATAACAAGGCAAAAATTGATCCTACCATGTGTTGGGGTTGTGGAAGCTGCGCACAAATATGTCCATTTGGAGCCTTTGAACTTGTAAAGGAGGCGAAATAATGGTTAAAGAATACAATATAGTTATTACAGGTGTAGGAGGACAGGGAATACTAACAGCTGCAAACCTACTTGGATGGGCCGCACTAAAAGAAGGCTACAAAGTTAGAGTAGGAGAAGTACACGGAATGAGCCAAAGATTCGGTAGCGTTATATCTTATGTAAGGTTTGGCGAAAATGTCTACGGTGCAATGGTACCAGAAGGAAAGGCAGATGTGATAATATCATTTGAACCAGTAGAAGCATTAAGATATATCAATTACTTAAAAGAAGGTGGTCTTGTATTTACAAATTCCAGACCCATTCAACCTGTACAAGTATCAATGGGACTTGCAAAATACCCTTCACATGAAGAAATTAAAGATATCGTAGAAAAAAATTTTAACGCAAAATATTTAAGTTTTGATGCAGAAAGCCTTGCAAAAGAGGCGGGAAATATAATTACAACAAATGTGGTATTAATTGGCGCTTTAACATCAACACCAGACTTTCCACTCTCTTCCCAAACAATAAAGGAAGTAATTAAAGTTAGTGTTCCACCAAAAGCTGTAGATTTAAATATAAAGGCATTTGAATTGGGGTTAAGCAAAGCAAAAGAAATGTTATAAAATAACAAAAAATGAGTATAAAACCCCTTGCATCTTTTGCAGGGGGTTGTTCTTTTTTGCTTTCTAAGTTAAAATATAAAGCAAAATGTAAAATGAAAGGAGAGAATAAATGTATTTACTTTCTTCTATAATCTTTGGTATACTACTGGGTTCAAATGATTCCGCAAATATATTTGGTCCTTCTGTAGAAATGGGAATATTAAAATACAGAAAAGTTACCATAATTGCGGCTATTTTTACCTTTTTAGGTGCAATAATCGGTGGAGAAAATGGAATAAGAACTATAAGCACCTTTTCAAATATTGATATTTACAGTGCAACAATTTCCGTTATTTCAGCCGCAATTACCATGTTTATACTCTCAAAAATTGGCATTCCTTCGTCTTCTTCACAATCTATTGTTGGAGCAATAATTGGTATAAACTTATTAACCAATAATCTAAATACAAAACTTCTTTTAAAACTCTTTCTTGCCTGGATTTTTACACCCATTGGTGGGATAATCTTTACATACTTATTATATAAAACTTTATCTCCACTGTTTAATAAGATAAAATCGATACAAACAAGGGAGAAAATTATAATACTTTCAACATTAATCATAGGTTCATATGGCGCGTATTCTCTCGGCGCAAATAACGTTGCAAACATTACTGGGGTCTTTGCCAACAATATTGGTACTAAAAATGCAACGTTTGTAGGCGGCGTAAGTATGGCAATTGGGGCGCTACTTTCAAATAAAAAGGTTATGTACACTATAAGTAAAAAAATAATGGAATTAGATTATTTTTCCTCTGCTGTATCTTCACTTGGTCAAGCTATAACTGTGTGGATATACTCACTTGTTGGAATACCCGTATCCGTCTCCCAGGCCATTGTTGGCGCAGTCATAGGTGCAGGATACGCAAAGGGATCAAAGATAACAAACAAAAAAGTAATTATCCAAATATTCCTCACTTGGATTCTTACACCCACTTTTTCGGCGTTTATCTCAATTATTCTAAATTATCTTCTTAAAATTTCCATTTTTTAAATTTTCATCAAAAAATAAAATATGTTACTATATAGTAATTGTTAAAATAAATAAGAAATTGGGAGGTGGTGTAAATATTTATATACCTACTTCCAGCTGTTTTTTTTGGCTGGTCTCTTGGAGCAAATGATGCGGCGAATATATTTGGAACCGCAGTGTCAAATAGAATTATTAAATATCGAACTGCAACAGTAATTTCTGCAATATTTATAATAATCGGTGCAATTATTGGTGGAGAAAAAGGTATTTTAACTATTAGCAGTATTTCCGCAAGCGACTTAAAACTTGCTGCAATATCCGTACTTTCGTCTGCTATTACAATGACCACCATGACTTATATAGGTGTCCCTGTTTCTTCTTCCCAGGCAATAGTAGGTTCAATAATTGCAACTTCTTTAATAGAAGGTACAGTAAAATGGGGCATACTCTCAAAACTTTTTCTTGCGTGGTTTTTTACACCAATTGGTGGTATCTTTTTTAGTTATATATCGTATAAAATCTTTGCAAGGCCATTTAATAAAATAAAATCTATTTATGTAAAGGAAAAAGTTATATTTTTTGCAACATTAATAATAGGGGCATATGGTGCATACTCACTTGGTGCAAATAACGTTGCAAATATCACAGGGGTATTTGCAAATGCCATTGGAATTAAAAATGCCGCATTGTTAGGTGGAATAAGTATAGCATTGGGTGTTTTAACGTATAGTTACAAGGTAATGTACACAGTGGGTACACAAATAATAGAGCTTGATTATTATTCCTCTGCAATTGCGGTATTAGGCGAATCTATTACCGTATGGATCTACGCGCTGCTTGGTATACCCGTCTCAACATCGCAAGCAATAGTAGGGGCAGTTATAGGTGCAGGATATGCAAAGGGCTCGAGAATTTCAAGTAAAAAAATTATTTTCAAAATAGTTAGTGCTTGGATTAATACCCCTGTAATTGCAGGGGCTATAACTTTTCTGATATACTATTTAATGAGACTGGTATAAAAGGAGGAAAATAATATGAGTCTATTTTTTGGTAAAAAAGAGCAACTAGTAATTGAGTTATTTGAAAGTCATTTGGATTCCGTAGAAGATACCATAAAAAAATTGGTAGAACTTGTAAAGGAAAATGATATAGAAAAAAGAAAGGAGCTTGCCGAGGAAGTTAGAAAAATAGAATCACAGACAGATCAAATTAGAAGAAAAGCAGAACTTGAAATGTACTCCGGTGCATTTCTTCCAAACTTTAGGGGAGACCTTTTGGGTACCATTGAAGCACTAGATAGAATTGCAAACAAAGCAGAATCAGTAGCCGATGAGATAGATCTACAAAATCTAGTAATCCCACAAGAAATTAGAGAAAATATTATAGATCTCGTTGAAACATCTCTTGAAACCTATAAAGCCTTAAAAAAAGCCGCAAAAAAGATGTTTAAAGATTTTGATAAAGCAAGTGAGATGATAATAGAAACGGAAAAGTTCGAACATAAAACAGATGATATAGAAAGGGAAACAATAAGAAAGATATTTAATCTTGATATATCACTTGCGGAAAAAATACAATTAAAAAAGCTAGTACACAGAATAGCTGACATATCCGATACTTCAGAAGATGTCTCAGATAGAATCCAAATAATACTTTACAAAAGAAAAGTATGAGACATTTGAGGAGTAAAATTGATTAGTAAAAAAAACATTACAAAAGAAATTTTATCTTTAAAAGAAAATATCAAAGAACATTGTAAAATTTTCCATATAGAAAAAAATGAAGTATTACACTCACCACATGAAAAATTGGAACAAATAAGTGTTGTTTTAAAGGGAAGACTAAAAGTTGTAAAATTTACATCAGAAGGAAATGAACAAGTTGTAAAATATATAAGTGAAATGGAAAGCTTTGGTGAAGGGCTAATATTTGCTGGTGAATTTTATCCATCCTTTATAATCTCCGAAAAGAAATCAGAAATAATGGAAATCTCTAAGGAAGGAATTTTATTTTTGTTAAAAAATAACGAAGAATTCCTTATTACTTATTTGAATGAAATATCAAGAAAAATGGTAAATTTATCAAATGTAATAGATATACTCATTATTAAATCTGTAAAAGAACGGATAATAAAGTACTTCTCACTACTACATAAAACTCAAAACAGTGATGTAATATTTTTTAAGTCAAAACAAAAAATAGCAAATGATATCGGTAGCGTAAGAGAAGTTGTTTCAAAAAAGATTAAAGAACTAGAAAAAGAGGGGATAATAAAGATAATAGATAAAAATCACATTAAAATCATAAATAAAAGGCTTTTTGAATAAAACCGTGATTGAAATCACGGTTTTATTTTCTTGTGTAAAATATAATGAAATTAGAAAAATTTATAAAAGGAGTGATTTAATGAACACTATAATTTTAATCGTCATAGCAATACTATTTTTAACTTGGTCAATATTTAAAAGTAAAGAAAAAACAAAAGAAAGCCTTATCTTATCAAAAAATCTCCTTATAAAGACATTTATCGAAATAATAGGAGTTATGGCATTAGTTGGTCTAGTTTTGGCAATATTACCACCAGAACTCATAAAGCAACTACTTGGAAATTCAAATGAATTTTTAAGCACGCTTTATGGAGCAATTATAGGGGCCTTAACTATAATACCCGCTTTTATAGCCTTTCCACTATCCAAATCACTTTATCAAAGTGGTGCTAACTTAACTGCAATTGCTGCATTCATAACCACACTAACAATGGTAGGTTTTGCAACTATGCCAATAGAAACAAAGTATTTTGGAAAAAAATTTACACTACATAGGTTATGGTTAAGTTTTGTTGCTGCAATATTAATAGCCTCAGGTATGGCGGTGATATTGTGATTAAATTAATAAAAAACAATAAATTAATATTTATTAGTATATTTCTCTATACTATAGCATTTTTTGTAAAACCATCGATATTTTACAAAGGTTTGGAAATGACAAAAGGATTTCTTATAGAAATGCTAGAAGTTATGCCACCCATTCTTATAATATCTTCACTAATAACAGTATGGGTACCTTCAGAAATTATAATGAAACACTTTGGAAAAAAATCTGGGATAAAGGGTAAACTCTTATCAATATTTACAGGTGCAATATCGGCAGGTCCAATATACGCGGCTTTTCCCATTGCACAAGCTCTATTTTTCAAAGGGGCAAGTATTGCAAATTTAGTGATAATTATTAGTTCATGGGCAGTAGTTAAAATCGTAATGTTTATGGTCGAATCAAGCTTTCTTGGACTATCTTTTGCACTAACAAGATATATATTAACAATACCGGCTATTTTACTGATGGGATACATTATGGAAAAATTAGTTAAAAGAGAAGACATTTTAAATGAAATCTCAAACAACAATTACACGTATAAAAACATAAAGGAAGTATTACACGATTTACCAAACATGGATTGCGGTGCCTGCGGATATGCAAATTGCAAAGCTTTTGCAAAAGGAGTTTTAAATAAAGAAGTTACAATTGATGATTGTGTTATCAGAAAAAACGCAAAAAAAATAGCATAAGTCCAGTTCCAAGTGGAACTGGACTTTTAATAATTATTCACCTACTGTAAATTTAACAAATCTTGAAACTTTGATATTTTCTCCTATCTTTGCAATTGCTTCTTTTATCATATCCTCAACTGTCTTTTCTTCATCAAATGCAAATTTTTGTTCGTAAAGACAATTTTCCTCAAAGAATTTGTTTAATTTTCCTTCAATTATTCTTTCAATAACATTTTCTGGTTTTCCAGAATCTTTGAGTTGTTCTCTGTAGATATCCTTTTCTTTTTCGATAACCTCTTGTGGTACTTCTTCTCTTTTTACCCATCTTGGTGACATTGCAGCAATGTGCATTGCTATTTTGTTTCCAAGTTCTTGGAATTCTTCTGTTCTTGCAACAAAGTCTGTTTCACAATTTAATTCCACCAAAACTCCTATTCTTTTGTTAAAATGTACATAAGATGCAATTATACCTTCTCCTGTTTCCCTTGATGCCTTTTTTGCAGCCTTTGCAATACCCCTTTTTCTTAAGACCTCTATGGCCTTTTCTATATCTCCGTTTGACTCTTCTAGTGCCTTTTTACATTCCATCATTCCAGCACCCGTTCTATCTCTAAGCTCCTTAACAAGTTTTGCACTAATCATACTTTCTCCTCCTTTATATATTTTTAGAAGATATTTTCCACCCATTCTCATATACCATCAAATACTTTATACCTACCTCTTCTAAAATTTCATACACCTTTTCTATTCCCCTTCCCACATGTTCTACTTTATGGGCATCGGAACCTATTGTAACATATTTTCCACCAAGTTTCTTAAAGAGTTTTAAAATATCAATTGAAGGATTTGGCTCACCATATCTAAAAATACCAGCAGTATTAACTTCGATTGTTTTTCCCTTTTCAAGTACAAGTCTTAACACATCTTCAATAATTGGATAAAGCTTTTTAGAAAAAGGTTCAAAACCCTCAGAAAACCTCCTTGGAAAATCAAGATGCCCTAGTACGTGAAAATCGTCTATTTTCTTTACAAATGTGTATAAATCCAAAAGATACTTCTCATATACCTTTTGTCTATCTTTTTCATCATATCTCTTATGATTTGAGAGAATAACAAAATCAAATTCCTTTAAATCTATATCAATCTTTCCTTTTCCGTCCCATCCAAATTCCACACCTATTGGTAAATTCCTTTTTCTCATCTCTCTTTTATACACTTCCACATCAAATTTAAAACTTTCCTCACCATCCACTGCTTCATAGTGATCCGTTATTATTATACTCAAATTTCCAGCCATACTTAGTATATCATCTATAGAAGATGTGGAATCTGCGGAAAAGTTACTGTGTAAATGGTAATCTATCATTTCTTTCCACCTGCAATATTTACTAACCACTTAAAAATTGGATGAGGTGTTCCAACCTTTGATTTGTATTCTGGATGGTACTGTACTCCCAAGAAAAATGGATGATCTTCCAATTCCACAGCCTCAACAAAATCTGATTTTGCAGAAATCGTTAATTTATAACCCTCATTACCAGGTAATTTAAATATATCTGAAAATGATTCGGCATCAACTTCGTATCTGTGTCTATGTCTTTCGTATATTACTAATTGGTTGCCGTATATTTTGCTCAAAAGTGTGTTTTCTAAAACATTTGTCTTTTGAGCTCCAAGCCTCATAGTACCACCTAGTTTTAAAATTTCTTTTTGAGATTCCATCATATTAACCACGGGATACGGTGTATTTGGATCAAATTCTGTGGAATTTGCCCCTTCGTATCCTCCGACGTTTCTTGCAAATTCAATTGCCATAAGTTGCATACCAAGGCATATTCCAAGAATGGGTTTTTTATTCTCACGCGCATACTTTATCGCCTTTATTTTACCTTCTATTCCCCTTCTTCCAAACCCTCCTGGTATAATTAACGCATCAAAACCATCAAGGTAATCTTTTACCTGTTCATCTGTCATATCTTCAAGTTCTTGTGCATCTACAATCACGGGTTTTTGAGCACCAGAAAGGTATACAGATTCAATTATACTTTTGTATGCATCATCTGTACCAAGGTATTTTCCTACAATTCCTATTTTTAAAAGCTCAAATGATTTTGGATAACTCCAAGAAAAATTATCTTTAATATCCAAGTCCAATTTTTCAGAAATAAGATTATGTAAATTTAACGAGTGAAGTACCACTGGTACCTCGTATACATTTGATACATCTGGGAGATTTATCACCCTATTTTTTGGTACACCACTAAACAGAGCTACTTTAAATAAACTATTTGCATCAATGGGCATTTCCGTCCTAACTATTATAGTGTCAGGGTGAATACCTATTTTCCTTAAAAGCTGAACAGATTGCTGAGTGGGTTTGGTCTTAAACTCATTTGTGGTTCTAAGATACGGAACATACGTTACATGTACGAAGTGGAAATTTTCCCTTCCCACTTCAAAGGCAAGTTCTCTTACCGCTTCTAAAAACACTTCACCCTCTATATCTCCAACTGTTCCCCCTATTTCTATTACCAAGAGTTCTCCATCCATTAACTTAATTCTATCTTTAATTTCAGATGTGACATGAGGTACTATTTGAACGGTGGAACCCAAATACCTTCCATCCCTTTCACGTTGGATAACGGAAAAGTATATCTGCCCCGCCGTAATATTATTTTTTCTTGAAACGTTTATTCCCAAAAATCTTTCATAATGTCCCAAATCAAGGTCTGCCTCATAACCATCGTCTGTAACAAATACTTCACCGTGCTGATTTGGATTCATAGTCCCCGCATCTACATTTAAGTAAGGATCTATCTTTAATATATTAACATCTATACCACTATCTTTTAAAATCCTGGCAAGAGATGCGGAAAAAATTCCCTTTCCTATTCCACTTAATACACCACCAGTAACCACAATAAATTTTTGAGGCATATTATCCCTCCTTTTAGTAAAATTTTACTATTTTTTGTTATATTTCGTGTTTCTTTAAAGTTACAGCTTTTCTTTTTTTGTGGTATCATATATTTGGAAACGTTCCAAACACGAAAAGAGGTGAATTCATATGAAAAAATCCATAATTTTGGCAATAGGAAATGAACTAGTCGAGGGAATAATACTAGATACAAACTCAAAATATATATCAAGAAAGTTATTAGATTTTGGATACAAAACTATAGCTATAAAAACACTTCCAGATGACATGAAAATATTGGTAGAAGAAATTAAAAGTTCCTTAAAAAAAGCAGATTTATTAATAACAACTGGAGGTTTAGGTCCTACAGAAGATGATCTAACAAGAGAGGCAGTTTCCAAAGCCATTGGAAAAAAGCTCGTATTTTCAGATAAAATATACAAAAGCATATTAGAAAAGGTAAAAAAATTTCACAGAGAAGTGCCAGAAAATGTAAAAAAACAAGCATGGGTAATAGAAAGTGCAAAGGTAATAGAAAATCCCGTCGGAACAGCACCTGGACAAATAATTGATAATATAATTATTCTTCCAGGCCCCCCTGTTGAAATGAAACCTATTTTCGAAGAAGCGTTAAACCATATAAAAAAAGGTGAAAAAATATATCAAAGAAGGGTTAAATTTTTGGGTATTCCAGAGGCCGTATTGGTAGAAAAATACAAAGATATAATATACAAACACGATATCAACGTTGCAACAATGGCAAGTCATATCACAGGTGTGGAATTAAGGTTTACCGGTGAAAGAAAAAAAGTAGATGAAATAGTAAATTTACTTAAGGAAAAATTATCCGATTATATTTACGCATTTGACGACAAAACAATAGAAGAAGTGGTCTTTGAAAAATTGGGAGATAAAACTGTCTCCTTTGCAGAATCTTGTACAGGTGGATTGATTTCCTCAAAGTTTGTTAGTCTACCTGGTGTTTCAAAAGTATTTAAAGGCGCAATTGTAGCATATTCAAATGAAGTAAAGGAAATTGTTTTAAATGTAAGTAAAAATACCCTTAAAACTTTTGGAGCTGTAAGTAAAGAATGCGTAACTGAAATGGCAAAAGGGGTATGTAAGATTCTAAATAGCGATTATTCCGTCTCGGTATCTGGTATAGCAGGACCCACAGGTGGTACCAAGGAAAAACCCGTAGGGACTGTTTGGATTTGTGCCTACGATAGACAAAAAGATGTTTATCTTACAAAAAATTTTCTCTTTAGGGGAAATAGACAAATAATAAGGGAAAAATCTTCACTCTACGCATTAAATCTACTAAGGAGGATTATAGAATGAAAAAGAAAAATATTACCATAAAAGATGTGGCAAAAAAAGCAGGTGTTGGTGTGGGAACTGTTTCGCGGGTTATAAATAACAGTCCGCACGTTAACCCAAGAACTAAAGAACATGTATTAAAAATTATACAGGAAATGGGTTACATGCCAAATCCTCATGCAAGAAGGCTTTCAAGTGGACACACAAAGATAATAACCACTATCTTTCCACAGATGGTTGGTGAATTTCACCAACTTTTGCTTTCTGGAATAGATGAAGTATTTGAAAAAGAAGGATATACTTCCTTTGTATATCCACTTTACAGTGAAAATAGATATAAATTTGTAAGGGAAAGCTCTGATTTTGTGCTTGGTACCGACGGAGTAATAATTGATGCGCTAAATGTTGACAAGCTCTTAAAACAGTATATCCCAAAAAATGTACCCGTTGTTTCGGTGGAATTTGATTCGCAAAAGTACGATTCTGTAATATTGGATAATTTCTACGGTGGAATGATAGCAGGAGACTATCTATCTAATTTTGAAGGTGATTTATTTATAGTAACACACGATAGAAAAACAAAATTAGAAAGTACCGTCTTTGAAGAAAGGGTAAGTGGATTTATCGAATCAATAGAAAGAAAAGGAAGAAAAGTAGCAAAAATATTTAAAATAGATCTCGATTGGCTTGAAGCAATTAAAGTTGCAAAAGCTGTTTTTTCCATTTCAAAAAAACCCCTTATATTTGCAACAACAGATTACTTTGCATTCCCGGTAATAGAATTTGCAAGGATAAAAGGACTTGAACCTAAAGAAGACTTTTTTCTCTGTGGATTTGATAATCTTACTTTATCCAGCATATTAAATATTACCACCATAAAACAACCTATAAAGAAAATGGGAAAAACTGCAGGTGAAATGTTATTAAGAAAAATAAAGGGATATAGCAGAAAAAGACAAACAGTTGCCTTTAAACCTGAATTAATAGAAAGAAATACATAAGGAGGAATATTATGAAAAAAGGTGATTTTATTTGGATATTTACATTTCTTCTAATAATTTTTCTTTTAATCTTTCTCCATGACTATTATATAGCTTTAAATAGATCCCATCCATACTTTATGGGATTTTTAAAGGTATCCATACTTGCAACTATGGGAGAAGTACTATCTTTGAGATTACAAAGAAAAAGATATACAAAACCATACGGATTAATATACAGATTTATTATATGGGGATTTCTAGGTATGTGTTTTGTACTTGTATTTGAATTATTTTCAAGTGGCACGTATATTGTTATGGAAAAAGGACTTCTTCCAGGAAAAAATAAATTCCTTCACGCATTTTTTACCAGCACACTGATGAACCTTATATTTGCTCCAACTTTTATGGCATTTCATAGAATAACCGATACCTACATAGACTTGGGAAAAGGAAGAATAAAAGAAATATTTTCCGTAAAATTTAGTGATGTTATAAATACAATTGACTGGAATAAATTTTTTGGTTTTGTTGTTCTAAAAACTATACCGTTTTTTTGGATTCCAGCCCATACTATTACATTCTTACTACCAGCAGAATACAGGGTATTAACAGCTGCAATGCTCTCTATTGCACTGGGAGTGTTGTTATCCATACGAAAGGGGTAATACTGTGCTTAAATTGAAACCCATGCATTTTACAGATTTTATAGATGCACCTGTTGAAAAGGTATACAAAACGTTTGTAAATGAAAACGGATGGGATCCATGGTTTACAGATGGCATGAAAATGGAATTAAAAGACGGTGGAAAGATATTCTTTAGATGGGAAAGATTAACAGGTGAAGAGGTTATTGATAGGGGATACACTATTGAAATAATTCCAAACAAGTTATGGGAATTCTGGTGGTATGAATACGAAGACGGATTTAGATCAAAAGTTACTATAAAGTTTCAAAAGAACTTAGACAGTGGAACTTGGATAAGTATAACGGATAATACCATTGTTAAAAGCATGGAAGAAATAGACATTAGATACGGTTGTGCATTTGGATGGGGACAGATGCTCATACTCGCAAAGGCATATATAGAACAAAATATAATACTACTTCGGTAAGTATTTTGGAAAGTTTATATACTACATATAGTTCTTTGGAAAGATTTATACACTATATATTGATTTCTAACCACATGGTAAGAAATTTACTTTCCAATTTGTAGAATTTCTTACCACTAAAAAATCACGAACAATCGTCTTTTATCGTATATAATAAGAAAAACAAAAACTTACCACCAAAAACCTTATTTTATAAGTATTTATCTTCTTCTTACCAAAGACTGGTAACTTACCATTTAGAAAATTGGAAAGTTACAAATTAAGAAATAGCAACAATTTACAAGCCTTTTTTCAAAATAACTTTCCAATTTTCACCCTTATATTATTATTATTAATAAGAAAATATAAAGAAAGGATGAAAAAATGTTTGAAAAAGAACTTGATGAAGAACAATATGAAGCGGTAACAAAATCACAAGGGAAAACATTAGTAATAGCAGGACCTGGCAGTGGTAAAACAAGGGTAATTACATACAAAATAGCATACCTTATAAACTCCGGTGTAAAACCACAGGAGATAATGCTTGTTACATTTACAAAAGCAGCTGCAAAAGAAATGCTACAAAGGGCTAAAATAGTTTCAAAATCAAATCTAGAAGGTATTACGGCAGGTACGTTCCATCATGTATGTAACCTATTTCTTAGAAGATATGGAAGTACAATTGGACTAAAACCAAACTTTACCATCCTAGATAGTGAGGATGCAAAAGATTTAATGGAAAGCATTAGAAGTCAATTAATACCAAAGTCTGAAAGAAAAACAGTACCAACTGCAAAGCAACTGCTCTCAATATATTCATATATGAACAATACACTTTCATCGCTAAAAGAAGCAATAACAAGATACAATCCAAGATTCATAGAACAAGAACATACAATAGAACAAATATTAATAAAATACCAACAAGAAAAACAAGCTCAAAATTCTGTAGATTATGATGACCTTTTAATCCATACACTCCACATACTTTCAACAAGCAAAAGCATCAGATTAAGAGAATCGGAAAGATACAAGTGGATACTCGTTGATGAATTTCAAGACACCAATATAGTACAATTTAAAATAGTAGAACTACTATCAACTGTACATAAGAACCTAATAGTTGTTGGAGACGATGCACAAAGCATTTATTCATTTAGAGGTGCAAGGTTTGAAAATGTACTCGATTTCCAAAAAGAAGCAGAAACATTCAAAATCCAAACAAATTACAGAAGTTCACAAGAAATAGTCAATTTTATAAACGAAATGCTCCCAAAAAAATCTATAAAGAAAACATTATGCGCAAAAAGAAATACAGGTATAAAACCATTTTTAGTACAAGTATTTGACCATTACGATGAAGCAGATTTTGTAGCAAATGAAATTGTAAACTTTCAACATAACGGAATATCCTTAAATGACATTGCAGTGCTATACAGAGCACACGCACATTCCCTTGAACTTCAACTTGAACTTTCAAAACATAACATTCCTTTTAAGTTATACTCTGGTTTACGATTTACCGAAACAGCACATGTAAAAGATTGCATGGCATTTCTAAAGACCACGGTAAATCCTGAAGAAAAGATTTCATGGATACGGCTCCTAAAACTTGTAAATGGCATAGGAAATATAAAGGCAAACAACTATGCAGAAGAAATTTCAAAAATAGGATATAGCGCATTAGACAAAATAAAGGAAAAAAGTTCCGATTTTAAAAAACTAAGGGAAACTATTAAAAATACACTAACTGTAGAAAATCCAGGTGAAAGAATAAAGATATTTTACATAGACTTTTATCACAAAAAAATGGAGGAAAAATTTGAAGATTACAAAGATAGAAGAGAGGATATAGAGCGCCTTATAGAAATGGCGTCATTTTACAAAAACACCGAAAACTTTATTGGTGATATATTAATAAGTGAAAGCTATGAAATGAGAAATGAAGACAACGAAAAAGAAAAGGTAACACTTACTACTATCCACCAGGCAAAAGGGCTTGAATGGAAAGTAGTTTTTATTTTAAGTGTTAACCCCGGTGATTTTCCACATATAATGAGTCTACGCGAAAATAACATAGATGAAGAAGAAAGGTTATTTTATGTTGCAATAACACGTGCAAAAGATTATCTATACATAATCCACAGTATAGGTGGTTCATCTAGAATATTCTACGGAAATGATTATCTAATAAGACGTGGAAAGAGCTTTATAGACGAGATACCCTTTCACCTTGTTGAACACCTTGAATATGGAGTTGAAAAATGATATACATAGGAACAAGTGGTTTTCAATTTGATGATTGGATAGGTACAGTATATCCAAAAGACATTAAAAAGGCACAGATGTTAAATTATTACGTTGGAAAGTACACATTTAATACAGTTGAATTAAACTACACGTATTATAGAATGCCAAAATACAAAGGTATTGTATCTCTTTTAAGAAAAACTCCAAGAAATTTTGTATTTTCAATAAAACTACACGGTGGAATAACACACGAAAAAAATTTAGAACTTGTGGATAAATTCTTGCAAGAAACCTGTGAAATGGAAAACGAAAATAGATTGATAGGTTATCTTGCACAATTTCCGTTTTCATTTAAAAAAACTCCAGAAAGTGAAAGATATTTGTATAAACTTTCAAAAAAGATAAAAAATTTGTTTGTTGAGTTTAGACATATATCTTGGTTAGATTTTAAAACAAAAGACTTTGAAATAATAACAATTGATCAACCACAGTTAAAGGATTTCTATCCATTTAAGATAAATGCAAATGAGAAATTATACGTTAGACTCCATGGAAAAAATAAAAAGTGGTTTGAAGGAGATGTTAAAACAAGGTATAATTACAATTACAAAAGAAAAGAACTTTTGGAAATTTATGAAAAAATAAAGGATTTTGAAGGGGAAAAGTATATTTACTTTAATAACTGTTATCGTGGATACGCACTTTTAAATGCAGTGGAATTTAGGGAAATAATTGGTGGTGGAAAACTTGAAATTTTTTGAACACAAAGAAAAAGACAATAGTCAAATTAGTTGGGAAGGTGAAAAAAAGTTTATAGATGCCCTAAAAAGTGGAGAAGAATGGGCATATAGAAGGTTGTACAGAGAATATGCGCCAAAGATCGGTTCATTTGCCAAAACGTATTTTGGAACAGATGATGTAGATGACATAGTACAGGAAGTTATGTTAAGGATATTTAAAGGAATAAAGAAATTTAAGGGAAACTCTTCACTTTCTACTTGGATATATAAAATAACGTTAAATGTGTGCAACACGTATTACGAAAAATTCAAAAAGAAAAGTGAGAAAGTTTTTAGTGTGGAAAACGATGAAGAAGATATAGAAACAGATATTCCGGATAAAGAAAAAGATGTGCAAAAAGAAGTGGAATCGGAATTATTATACGAAAAAATCAATAAAGTGCTAGAAAAGCTCCCGGAAAATGAGAGAATATTAATAAAACTTAGGGATATAGATGAAATGTCTTACCTTGAAATAGCGGATATCCTAAGCATACCTGAAGGCACTGTAAAGAGCAGACTTCACAATGCCAGGAAAAAATTTAAAAATCTTCTTAAGGAGGAAGGTATAGTATGACCGAGGAAAGATACGGAAAAGTTATAGAACTATTAAAACAAACCACTTGCTATAGACCGGGAGATATTTTGGAAGAAAAGGTAATTAATAATATCAAAAAAAAGAAGAGATTTTCTACGTTGTACAAATCGATAATTTTGATAGCGGGAATTAGTATAATCTCGTTAATTTACGTGGGAATTGACAAACCCAAAAATGAGGTTTTTACGCAAAAAAACACCGCACCTGTTATGGAGGAATTTGAACCAATTTATGATATAACATTGGTAAGCGATGGATTTTGAGAGGTGAAATAGTGAAAAGATTTTTTCTTTTTTTCTCGATATTTATTTCTGTATACATTTTCCCACAATCTTATCATGCATTTAGATTGATATTTGAATACTACAAAGATCAACTTCAAATGGTAAGGTATGAGGAAGTTTTCTGCAAAGATGGTAACAAAATAGTTTTTGTAAAAGTTCCAAAAAAGATAACGTGGGTAAAGTTAAATGGAAAATTTTACATTGGAACTGAAAAGTTAAAACTTTCACCACCTATAAATGACTTGGAGGATGTGTTTTATAAGTATCTTGATACACATAAACTTTCAAAGGATTTTAATGGAGAAATTACAATTGCAGAAAAATTGTTTACAATAAAAGCAGTAAAAACAAATGGAATGCTTACGAAAATTGTTAGAAAATTTAGTAATATTTTAACTGAGATGCACTTTATTTATCTTCCAACTACAAAGACATTTGAGGATATTTTATCTTCTTTAAAATTATCTGATGAAAGTGATTTACCTTATAAGATATACAGTATTTTAAATAAATTTTTGTGGTTTACACCAAAGATTTCAAAAGATAACCTTGAGATTTACGCAATAGACAAAAATGGAGAAGAAGTTATCCTTGAAATCTCGAAGAAATACGGGGAATTTAAGATAGATTCATTTTATTTAACTATAAAAAAATCAAGTAAGGAGACAAGAGAGGAAATAAAAAATGAAATCAGCCGTGTTAATTGATGGATATGTGGATGAACCCGCTGTTTTAGGAGTTCCACCATATATAAGCACATACGCCCGCTATATAGCGGGCACTTTGTTGCTAAAAGGCTTTGAAGTAACATATACTACTATAGACCAAATAAGAGAAAAAGATAATTGGCAAATTTTCAACGATTACGATGTTATGGTTATTTTATCCTCCGTTACAGTTCCTGGAAAGTACATCGGTGGAACACCAATAACGATAGATGAAATCGAAAAGCTATTTGAGCTAAACAAAAAGCCTTTTAGAATTTTAACAGGTGCAATTGTGAATTTTTTTAAAAGTACAAAAGCAGATGATGTAGCTGAAGATTTTTTAAAGTATGCATTTGAAAATGTAAGCTACGAAATAATTAGGAAAGTTTCTATAGAAGGTGCACAGATTGTAAAACAACATCCGAGATATCCAGACGTTATCTGCGAAATTGAAGTTTCATTGGGGTGTGAAAGAAGAACGTATTGTACTTTTTGCAGTGAGCCAATTTTACACCCAATTTTTTCATCAAGACCTGTAAAAGATATAGTAGATGAAGTCGAAGCCCTTTATAAGTGCGGAGTAAGGGCTTTTAGACTAGGAAGAAGTGCAAATATACTTGCGTATGGATTTGACAAAAATTCATCAAAAATTAATATTTTATTAATAAATGAGTTGTACAATGGAATTAGAGATGTAGCACCTGAGTTGGAAGTATTGCATACAGACAATGCAAACCCGGGATTTATAGCAAAATATTATCCAGAAAGTGCCAAGGCAATAGAGGTAATTGTAAAATACAACACGCCTGGTGATATCTTTTCATTTGGAGTGGAGAGTTTTGATGAAGATGTAAGAAAAAAGAATAATATCCAAGGAAGTGTAGATGATATAGATTTTGCAATAAGACTTGTAAACGAGGTTGGTGGAAAAAGGGTGGAAGGCGTACCAAAGCTTTTACCTGGATTAAACTTTATATTTGGTTTATACGGTGAAACAAGAAAGTCATATGATATATTGTACAAAAAATTAAAAGAATATTTAAATGATAATGTATTGATAAGAAGGATAAATTTAAGGCAGCTTTATTTGGTCCCAAATACACCTATTTGGTATTTGAGCAAGAGAAAGCATCTTAAGGTAAATAAAAAGTTATTTAACCACTATAAATATCTAATTAGAAGAGAAATAGATTCCCCTATGCTAAGAAAAGTATTTCCAAAAGGAACTATCATTCGAAATGTAATTTCTGAATTTAAAGAGGGAAATATAACGTTTGCAAGACCTCTTGGTACTTACCCTATTCTAATAGGTGTTATAGGAATTTTCGAAGGAAAATCAGATGTTTATGTGGTGGATCATGGAAGAAGGTCTATTACGGCAATTGAAATGGAAAGAAAAGTAGGCGATTACTCAATTAATGAGCTTACAAAAATTCCGGGTATAGGAAAATCAACTGCACAAATGTTAAAAGAAAAATTTTTCAACCAGCCTTTATGGAAAGTATTGGAGGGACAAGTTGATTAAATCGTATTTTGACCTTTTGACATCTAAAATTTTACTGGAAACAACTGTGGAAGTTTTAAAAGATGAAAGTGTAGATAAGTTTTTCCATAAGTTAGCGGATAAATCATTACCCATTTTAAAATTTGACGCATGGTCTGTTTTGGAAGTGGAGGATAAAGAAAGGGTAAAGTTTGTTGCTGTATCTGATTTTTACCAAAGGTTTGATGTTGAAAAAATTGAAAAAAAACTTTCTTTTCAAGATTTTGCGTTGTATAATGTAGTTTTAAATACCAAGAGGTGGAAATATATAAAAGACGTTTCAAAGACAAGGGCTTGGGTACCAAATAATAGAATTTCTTCTTGGATAGGGATTCCATTGCTTTTTGATTCTAAAGTATATGGTGTTTTAAGTTTAGATTATTTTAAGATAAAAAGACTTGGACTAAAGGAAAAGCTATTTTTGGATAATTTTCAAAGAAATTTTTCCAAAATTGCATCTGATTTTAGACAGCTTAAGGAACTATTCTATCAAAAGTATATTGATCAACTTACAAGTTTAAAAAACAGGCATTTTATAGAAGAATTTTTCGAAAGTAATAAAGAAAGGGTTGGATTAATTTTTTGTGATTTAAATAAATTTAAATCTATAAACGATACATATGGACATAGATTTGGCGATGAAGTTATAAAGGTCGTGGCAAAGAGATTAAAAAATGTATTAAAATCCACTGATCAAGTGGTAAGATACGGAGGAGATGAATTTATAATCATAACAAAAAATGTGGATAAAATACATGTAATAATAAATAGGATTAAGAATATAATTAAAAAATATGATATAATTATCGATGGGAAGAAAGTGAATTTGGGAATTTCTTGTGGATATGCAATCTTTCCAGATGATGGAACGGATCTTTGGGAAATACTACATATTGCTGATCTTAGAATGTATGAAGAAAAAAAAAAGGAGTAAAAGATGAAGATTCTTTTTAATACGATAAATCTAGTTCCAAATTTTGGTGTACATTCTCTTCAAGTAGCCTTTCTATCATCTGAGATTTCAAAATTGCTTTCCCTTGATTATAAAAAGGCATTTATAACAGGATATATACATGATATTGGAGTTTTAATTCCCCATGAAGGTTTTGTTTTGGATGATATCAACTCATCGTATCTTTTACTCCATGATGTATCAAGTCTTAATGAGCTTACAAGAATGCATACTATAATAGGAAGTTTTATAATAAGCCAGATAAATTCACTAAAAGAATATTCGGATATCATCCTAAAGCACCATGCTGTTCCAAAGTTTTTGGATGAAAAATTTAAAGATGATATCTATGCGAATGTTATTTCAATATCTGAAGAAATATCAAAGTACCATTTTATTAACGATGATGTGGATTACGACGATCTCTTTTTTCCGATTTTATCCATAAAAAATAGATTTTTTAAAGAAGTTTTTGATGCGGCTGTAGAATGCATAAAAAAAGAGTACGTGATGTGGATATTGGATGATATAAAACGTAACATATTAAAGGAAAAGCTAATCCAAGAATTTATAGATATAAGAAAAGACCAAGATTTCTTAGTTGAGTTGGGGATTTTAATTTCATTTATAGTAGATGTAAAGAGCAAATTTACAAAAGATCACTCATGGAGAGTTGCAACGGTAGCACGTGAAATGGCAAGTGTAGCTTCATTGGATAAAGACTCCATGTTTTTAGCGGGATTGTACCATGATATTGGAAAGATAACAACACCTATAAGTATTTTAGAAAAAAAAGGAAAGTTAACAGAAAGCGAGATAAAGATAATGAAAAAACACGTGTATTATTCTATGATTATCCTACACGATTATTTGAATGAAAGTTGGTATTTACCCGCTGTAAGACATCAGGAGAGGTGTGATGGAACGGGATATCCGCTTAGATTAATTTCTGATAATATGGAATTTGAAGATAAAATACTTCAGGTAGCAGATTATTTTTCTGCATTGCTTGAAGATAGACCATATAGGGAAGGTTTTAGTGCTGAAAAGGCTTTTGAAATAACCTATGAGACGGCAAAAAAAGGTACATTGTCTGTTGAAGCTGTGGATGTTTTAAACGAAGTGTTGAAAAAAGATATGGATTTTAAAAATATTCCATATATTTCAGATGTGCAAAAAAACATTGATCAGTTTATAAATGGTATAACCATTTAAGGGGGGGAGTGTGTGAAGTTTTTGGTAATTTCCGATTTACATATTCCCACTAGAAATAGGGAAATACACCCAAAGATTGTTGAGCTTTCCAAAGAGTTGGATGGAGTTTTTGCATTGGGTGATTTTGTTGATTTAAATACAGTTTTGTATTTGCAATCTTTAAATAGAAATTTTTACGCAGTGTTTGGCAACATGGATGATTATGACGTAAAAGATTATCTTCCCGCACAAAGAGTGGTAAAGATAGGAAGATATGTTATTGGGCTTACACATGGAAGCGGTTCACATATAAGGATTCCAGAAAGAATAGTAAATTGGTTTGATGACGATGTGGATGTAATATTATTTGGACACAGCCATGTACCTGAAGATAGAATTTTTCGTGGAAAGCGTTTCATAAATCCCGGGACAGCAATGGAAACATACGGTATAATGGAGATTGGTGATACGTTAAAATTTGAAGTATTTAAGGAGGATTAAGGATGATTGGTTATGAAATTTATATCCGCTCTTTTTACGATTACAACAGCGATGGTATTGGAGATTTCAAAGGACTTTCACAAAAGGTATCTTATTTAAAGGATTTAGGTGTAGACCTTGTTTGGATAATGCCGCATTTTAGAGCACCAAGTTATCATGGATATGATATAATTAATTTTTTTGATACAAATATTTCGTATGGAACACTAGAAGAATTCAAAAAAATGGTAGATGTTTTACATGAAAATGGTATAAGAGTTGTCATTGATTTACCTTTAAATCACGTTTCTTCAAGGCATCCTTGGTTTAAAGCAGCACTTGAAGATGATCCAAAATACAAAAATTATTTTCTTTGGGCAGATGAAGATGTAGATTTAAGCGAAAAAAGGCCTTGGGATAATGAGGTGATTTGGCATCCATATAAAGGAAAGTGGTATTATGGAGTATTTGGGGGAGCATCACCCGATTTAAACTATGAAAATGAAGAAGTTGTAGAAGAGGCGCTAAAAATTGTGGAGTTTTGGTTGAAAGTGGGAGTAGATGGTTTTAGATTTGATGCGGCAAAGCATATTTACGATTATGATACTGTAAACAAGAGATTTCACTACAACCATGAAAAAAATATTGCTTTTTGGAAGAAAATAATGGATAAAGCAAGGGGAATAAAAAGTGATGTATTTGCCGTAACTGAAGTATGGGATTCTCCGGAAATAGTTATGGAATATGCAAAGACAATAGGATGTTCATTTAATTTTTACTTTACAGAGGCTCTAAAGGAATCTATGACAAATGGAAATACACATAAAATATGGGATTGTTTTTCAAGGACTTTAATGGATAATAGAGGGTTGTATATCCCTTCAAATTTTTCCGGAAATCACGATATAACACGACTTGCATCTGTTGTAAAATCAGAAGAACAAAGAAAGGTGTTCTTTGCGATGCTTTTAACGACACCTGGTATACCATTTATTTACTATGGTGATGAATTGGGAATGAAAGGCGTTTTTGATCCATACTTTACAGAAAACGTAATAGAACCTATGCCTTGGTATGCTTCACTTTCAGGTGAAGGACAAACTTTATGGAAATCTATAGGTTTTAATTATGCATTTACAGGTGTTTCCGTTGAGGAGCAATTAAAGAGAGAAGATAGTTTACTTAACACCGTAAAACAATGGATAAGGTTTAGAAAGGAAAATACTTGGATGGTGAATTCGTGGATAGTGGATTTAAAAACAAGTGAGTTTGTTGTAGCGTATACCATTACAAATGGAGAAAAGTCCTTTAGAATATATCACAATATAGCAGGGCACGAAGAGCATTTTGAGGGAATTCACCTAAAACCATTTGAATCGAAGGTGCTTTAATGGCAAAGATAAAGAAACTTGACAAAAATGTAATTTCCAAAATAGCAGCGGGAGAAGTTGTAGCAGGACCCTTTTCAGTTGTAAAAGAACTCGTGGAAAATGCACTAGATGCCCGTGCAAAAAAGATAGAAGTAGAGATCCAAAACGGTGGAAAAAGTTATATAAAGGTAAAAGATAATGGAGAAGGTATGTCAAAAGACGACCTTCTCCTTTCTGTTGAAGAACACACAACTAGCAAAATAAAAGATTTTGAAGATATATACACCTTGTATTCATTTGGATTTAGAGGTGAGGCACTATCTTCTATATCAAAGGTAAGTAGAGTTGTAATTACTTCAAATAATGGAGAAGAATCTCATAGACTTGAAGTTATAGGAGGGAAAATAAAGAAGATAGAGGAATTTCCCACTATTGAGCGAGGAACAACTGTTGAGGTTCTTGATTTGTTTTTTAATGTACCTGCAAGGAGAAAATTTTTAAAATCCGCAGCTGTTGAAAAAAGGCGTGTTATAGAATTTGTGGAAAAGTTTTTGCTGAGCAATCCTGAAGTTTCCTTTACTCTAAAGTCCGATGGTGATGTTTTGTACAATGCAGAATCTTCCAGTTTGGAAGAAAGATTTAAGTTGATATTTCCAGAGGTAAGAGAATTTACAAATATTAACGGGAAATTTGTAAATGGTATTATCTCATCTCCCAACTATTACAGAAAAAATCGTACAGGACAGATCTTTTTTGTACAAAAAAGATATGTAGTAGATAAAATGCTTTATCATGTATTTGAAAATGGATATGGAGAGTCCTTGGTAAATCACCCATATGGTGTGTTGTTTATAGATTTACCACCAAAGTATGTAGATGTAAACGTACACCCACAAAAACTTGAGGTAAAGTTTTCAGATCCCAACGCGATTTATTCGGATATAATAAGAACTGTTAGGAATGCACTGAAAAAATTTATATCAAAGAAAATATTTGTAAGTGATAAAAAATTTGAAGTTAAAGAAAGGCATCTTAACTACATTAATAGGCAAAAGGTAGAAAATGAAATTCCAAAAAATCAAATTTTTCAGACTTTGTTTGATATAGAGAGAAGGAATTTGGAAGTAAAAAGAGATGTTATTATTTTAAGGAAAAGATATGTCTTGTTTGAATCTGAAGATGGTATCTATATAATGGATTTTCACGCAGCGCATGAGAGAATATTGTATGAAGATATATTAAAAAAGTTAAATGAAAAAGTAGATGTGTTGGATTTAATGATACCTATTGAAGTAAAATTTGGAAAGAGTTTTTTAAGTATTGCAAGCGAGAGGAAAAATGATTTTGAAAAGTTTGGATTTGATATAAAAATAGAAGATGATAGTATAAAGATCCTTTCTGTTCCGTCGTTTATTAAACCTTCAAATGTTGAAGAAGTATTAAGGGAAATATTGGATGAATTTAGATTACCTGGGGATAGTCCCAAAAATATGAAACACATTATTGCAGACAAAGCGTGTAAGAGTGCGGTAAAAACAGGATATGATATTACTGAAAGTGAGGCAAAAAAACTAGTTGAGGAAGTTTTAAAAAGGGGACTGACTACTTGTCCCCATGGAAGACCTCTTTTTTTAAAATTAACTTTTCACGAACTTGATAGTTATTTTGAGAGGATTTAGCTTCTCCCATATCAAAAGTTTTACCAAGTGCAAGTACTACTCCTAATTCAACGGGAAGTCCTTTTTTGACTATTTTTTCAACCACTGTTTTTATGTTGTACTCTACAAACTTAAATTTGTAACTTACCACTCCATTTTCTATTTCCAAAATTAAGTACGTAGCACCTGGTTTTCCATCCTTTGTTCTTCCCACACTTCCCGGGTTTAAAATAATTTTTCCACAAAGATATTTTGCCATTGTAATATGTGTATGACCTGTGATTATTATATCCTCATTTGTAGATTGTGTAATTAGCTTTAGCCTTTCTGGGGAAATATCTGGTTTTACGTATTCTAAAAGATAATTTAGCGGACTTCCGTGTACTAGCAAAATTTTTACATTTTCTACTTCTAAAGAAAGCTTCTGTGGAAGGTTTTTCAAAAATTCTTTATTTTTGTCACTGGTATTCCTTATTGTCCATGAAAGAGATATATCACCTATTTCTGTCTCTCTGCCAGGATTATATGAACAACCACAACTGTTTTTTTCATTTCCCACTGCATCGTCGTAATTTCCCATAACAGAGATAATACCTTTTTCTTTAATTAATTCAATTACCTTATTTGGATTTGGACCGTATCCTACTAAATCTCCTAAACAATATATTTGATCAACTTTTTCATTTTCAATATCAAATAGCACACTTTCAAGTGCTTCAAGATTTGAATGGATATCTGAGATGAATGCAATTTTTTTCAAAAACTCACTCCTTTTTTTGGGATATTAATTATATTGTATCATTTGTTTTTATTCTTTTATCCATTTTTCCACTTTTTCCGTATCTATGGTTGCAAGTGCTATGTAATTATCTGCTCCTCCGTAATAAATGTAATATTTATCTTTGTATCTTACCATTGCATCTGAGAAGACGACATTTGGAACTCCTCCAAAAATCTCCCATTCTTCTTTGGGTTCTAAAATAGGTTCTTGTGATCTTTTAATTATTTTAGTTGGATCGTTTAAATCAAGAAGCATAAATCCCAATCTGTATATATTTCTTGGAGCTTTTTGTACGCCGTGGTACAAAAGAAGCCAGCCATATTTGGTCTTAATTGGAGGTGCACCTGCCCCAATCTTAAGGTTATCCCAGTAATTTTTTCTTGGAGATGCTATTTTTACATAATTTTCCCAGTGTATTAAGTCATCTGAAAATGCAAGATAAATATCAGGTTCGATTCTGTGAATAAGTACATATTTTCCGTTTATTTTTTCTGGAAAAAGGGTAGCATCTTTGTTAGGACTTTCAGGGAGTATTGTTCCAAATCTTTCATACGTGATGAAATTCTTTGTTCTTGCCATTGCAACTTTAATACCCGTTGGAGAATATGCAGTGTAGTTTATATAATAGTATCCTTCTAAGAAAGTAATTCTTGGATCTTCAACTCCGTATAATTCTTCTTGTGTTGATGGACCAAATACGTATTTTTCAAGTCTATTCCAGTGTATACCGTCTGTGCTAACGGCATAGCCTAATCTTGATACCATATCTTCTCCTTGTGCTCTATAGAGCATATGGAATAATTCTCCATCAAATACCACTGCGGGATTAAAAACAAATCTACTTTCCCATATATGATTTGGATTGGGACCAAATAAAGGATTTTTGAAATGTCTTTCGAGTTTTAGTTCCATGTATTTCGCTCCTTTCTATATAGAACTTTTTCTCTTGATAAATTTAGTAAATAAAGATATCATAACAGGATGAGTATCATGCCCAATAAGAAGTTCATACATTCTCTTTGCGGTTAAAGATCCCATCTCATCTTTGAAAACCTTTAAAGTAGTTAAAGGTGGTTCAAACTCTTTTGCACTGAGTATATCGTCAAAACCTATTATTGATACATCTTCTGGTATTTTAAAATTCCTTTTTTTTAATTCTCTAATCACTCTCATTGCGGTGATATCATTTGAAGCAAAGATAGCTTCTGGAATACCGTCTTTTTTTAGCATAAATTCTATTACATCTTCCATGTTATCTTTTACATCATCGTATTCATAATACTTTGGAAGTAGATTTGCTTGATGCATAGCTGTGGTATACCCTTCAAATCTTCCCTTAAAACCGTATGAATTCAATGGACCGTGTATGTGAAATATTTTTCTAAATCCCTTCTTTATTAGATAATTAGTTGCATAATATGCTCCATCGTATCCATTTGTGACAATACAGTTAATCTTTTCTCCTGGAATGTAATGATCCAAAAGTAAAAAAGGTTTTTTAGTAACTTTATATTGCTCTATTACTTCTTTTGTAGTGTCACCACCCACAAGTATGTACCCATCACATTCTATAGGGGTAAGTAAGTTTGTTTTACAAAATTCAATACCGTATTCCCCACCAATTTTTTCCAAAAATGTTAATATAACAGAATAAAATTCTGGAGATGTATTTTCACTTTCCATTTTTTTCAATCTGTCACTTTCACAAATTCCCACTTTAAACTTTTTTTTGTGCCTTGCAAGTGCAGAAGCAAGAATCTTTGGTTTGTAATTTAATTCTTCGATTGCTTTTAAAACTTTCATCTTGGTTTTTTCTGAGACATTTTCTAAATTATTTAACACACGTGATACGGTTGCAATAGAAACCCCAGCTTTTCTTGCAACATCATCTATTGTTACCACAAAAAATCCTCCTTTTTTGTAAGCGGTTTTATAGTGTATTAAATAGCTTAACACTTTAAAAGATATTTTCAAAATCTAGATATGCATTTCATTTGAAAATTATGTGTAAAAATATAGATTTTTCTTTAATTTATCTAGTTTTTTCTTTAAGTATCTATATGTAACCGTTTACATTATAAAAAAATAAAAAAGGCCACCTGGAGGTGGCCTTTTTACACGTATGCTGCTAAATCAAATAATCCGTGACCTGAAAGTGTAAATACAATTGTTTTTTCTATTTTTTCTTCTTTTGCTTTCAGTGCTTCTTTTATAGCTCCTGCTATTGCGTGAGCAGATTCAGGTGCTGGTATTATTCCTTCAACTTTAGCAAAAATTTTTGCAGCTTGAAAGGTTTCGTTTTGATCAAATGCTTCTGCCTCGATTAATTTGTTTTTCAAAAGAGCTGAAACGATAGGAGCAGCTCCATGGTATCTTAATCCACCTGCGTGTATTTTAGGTGGAACAAAGTCTTTTCCAAGTGTGAACATTTTTAAAAGAGGTGTAAATCCTACACTGTCTCCAAAATCGTATTTGTATTCTCCCTTGGTCAAAGTTGGACAACTTTTTGGCTCGCAAGCCAAAAATTTTATGTTTTTTCCGGAGAGTTTTTCCGGTATAAACGGTAATATTGTACCTCCAAAATTTGAACCTCCACCATGACAACCTATTAAAACATTGGGAATTAAACCTAATTTTTCAAGTTGTTTTTTTATTTCAAGTCCAATTATCGTTTGATGCAAAAGCACGTGGTTTAATACGCTGCCTAGCGCATATTTTGAGTTTTTTTGTTCTAAAACTTTTTCCATAGCTTCACTAATTGCAATTCCAAGAGTTCCAGGATGATCTTCTCCGTATTTTTTTCCAGATGCCGTTAGATTACTTGGGGATGGAACAACTTCTCCATTAAAGAGATTCATTAACTGTTTTCTGGCAGGTTTTTGCATATAGCTTACTCTTACCATGAAAACTTTTATTTTTAATCCAAATTTTAATCCTGCATATGAAAGTGCGCTCCCCCATTGACCGGCACCCGTTTCTGTATAAAGGGTTTTAGTGCCAGAAATCTTGTTGTAATATGCTTGTGCAAGTGCGGTATTTGTCTTGTGACTACCTGTAGGACTTGCTCCTTCGTATTTGTAGTAAATCTTTGCAGGAGTCTCTAAATATCTTTCGAGAAAAGTTGCTCTGATTAATGGAGTTGGTCTAAAAACATAGTATTCATTTAATACTTCTTCTGGGATTTCAATAAATCTCTTATCTGAAACTTCTTGTTCCAATAACGGTTGTGGGAATGTTTTTAATAGTTTTTCTGGAGTCATTGGTTTGTTTGTCTCTGGATCAAGAGGTGGATCAAGCTTAAACGGTAAATCTGCAAGTACGTTGTACCAACTTTTTGGAACTTTCTGAAGATGTACATATTCTCTCATTTCTATCCCTCCTTAATATAAAAAATGCCGGGCAGATAATGCCCGGCAATTGTCCTCTCAAGTATATTTTTACCACAACAAAGGTGGTGGACAATCGCCACTGTTCCACCACCAAACAAAGTTTTCACTTTTAAAATAGGTAAAATATTCTTTTGTCGATAATTTTTTCATAATATCACCAACTGTTAATTTTTTCTTTCTATTATTTTAATATAAAGAAGCGATATTGTCAATTAATTTCAGATTCTGTTCAAAAAACAAAGAGATATAAAACAAATAGGCATATAGAGCTATGAACTAAATACATTCGAATAATAAAGTATCTTGCACAAAATTAAATAAAAAATTATTTAGAATAACTCTATCAAGTTGTACAATATAATTCTTACATATACACGCAGTTTTGGTATTTTAAATAAAAAAGTTCTATCTCCGAATATGTTTTTCACTATTCCTATTATCTGTTCTATTCTGTACTTGATTTTTTAATAATTTTCTTTGATTTTTGTACACACACACAATGAAGTTTCCATTCCTCATAGGTATGTTCTAAACATGATATTATGGCAAAATTTATTAATTTAACACCACACACGTTTCCATTCCTCATAGGTATGTTCTAAACATTGTATATAGCAGCTGATTTAAAATTTACAGAGTTTCCATTCCTCATAGGTATGTTCTAAACGAAAAAGAGAATTTTTAGAAACATTTGAAGATTTTAGTTTCCATTCCTCATAGGTATGTTCTAAACTATTAAGTCGATTATATGCGCGACAGGAAGAATTGGTTTCCATTCCTCATAGGTATGTTCTAAACTGGAAATGGTTGGATGAAAATTTATCAGATGTTTTCATGTTTCCATTCCTCATAGGTATGTTCTAAACGAACTTAAAAATTAAGTCTGTTTTTAGAAATAAGTTTCCATTCCTCATAGGTATGTTCTAAACCAATTAAAAATCTCATAAATTATTATAAACCACATTATTTTCGTTTTGATTAACTAGAAGTTACCTGAAAGTAAACACATTATTTTAAGCCATATACAAGCTTTTTTGTTAACGGAAAAGGTCATCGAATATTCCTTATATTTTTTGTGTTAACCCAAACGTTACAATTGGTTACAATTGATATTTTATTAAACAATGTATTTTGTATGAATTTATGTAAACGGAAAACCTATTAGTTAATTTATTTTAATTTGTTTATAATTAACAAATTATATTAAATATTATTTTATTTTATATTACGTAATTTTATGTTTTGTTCATAACGAATGATATTTTCTATTCAATAAAAGAAAATACAGTGTTTAATATAAAATAATATAATTATGATATTATAATAATTTAACTAAACATTCTTCACGTAAATAAAACACATAATTAATCATAGAAAATGAAACTTAATATAATTAAAAATAATGAAAAAATTATTGTTGAAAGACAAAAATGAAAGGTAGGAAATTTATAACATACAAATACGATGTTATATGGTTAGATAAATACACATGATCAAAAGGAATGAAGGAAGTGATAAAGAGGAAAAAATGATAAAAAAAGATCCAAGTCAGATAGAGTTTATTTTTGTTTTGAGATGAATTTTTTTGCGTTTTATCTATTTATTTTGTTTTATCATAAATTTGAGATTTTTGAAATGGACTGATTAAATTTTGGAGGATCAAAAAGCGAAAATAATTTGTTTTACTAACTAATTTGATGTTATAATATGTTTAAAAAGGTGAAATGGTAATATATTCTTTGACTGTACCTTGCATGGAAAAGCTTGCTGTTGTTTTTGTTAAGTAACTTTGTAAAAAAGTATTGATATGGATGTAGTTGGATAATCTGTGAAAATACATGATATAGAAGTATTGGAATTTGTGGGATTTAATTCTTTTCTTGTAGTATCATATGAAAATGCTAAAACTACAATGTAAAAAATGGTATATCTAATACACTTGCAATTGTTGGTGAAAATCGAGAAATTCCAATTAATAATAATTTGTATGTGAGAGTTAGGAGGGAAAGGTTGTGAAAGTACTAATCACAGGATTTGAACCATTCAACAAAGAAAAGATAAATCCTTCATATGAGGCGTTAAAGAAATTACCCGAAGAAATAGAAGGTATAAAGGTTGTAAAGGCACAAGTTCCAACGGTTTTTAGAAAGAGTATAGAAGAAATTGAGCGATTAATTATTAGAGAAAAGCCAGATATTGTAATTTGTGTTGGGCAGGCGGGTGGAAGAAGCAAAATTACAATAGAACGTGTTGCAATCAACATTGATGATGCAAATATTCCAGACAATATGGGAAATAAACCAGAAGATGAAAAAATTTTTGAAGATGGAGAAAATGCCTATTTTTCAAATTTACCTATTAAGCACATGATAGAGAGTATAAAAAAATGCAATATTCCCGCAGATATAAGTAATTCCGCTGGAACTTATGTATGCAACCACATTTTATATGGATTATTGTACCTTATAAATAAAAAATATCCACATATAAAAGGTGGATTTATACATGTACCATATGCACACGAACAAGTAATAGAAAAGAAAAACGTGCCAAGTATGTCCATTGATGATATTGCAAAGGCCTTGTACTGTGCTATTAAAAGTCTAAAAGTTGTCCTTTAAAGATTATCTTGGCTGTTCCACCAACTTTAATTTTTCCATCGAAAGTTACAAATATTTCTGATTTTCTGTTTAAAGATTCACCTTGGATTATTTTATACACCTTATCTTTCTTAACTATATTGTGTTTATAAAGATAATAAAAAAGGGCGCCATTTGCAGTGCCTGTGGCGGCCTCTTCGTTTATTCCATAAAGTGGAGCAAAATTCCTCGTATTGCAAAGTCCATTACTTTCATCTAATGTAAAGACGTGAAAGCTTGCAACATCATTAAATCGTTTCATATATTCCAAATCTGGGTTAATATTTAACAAAATTTTCTTTGATTTTACAGGTACTATAAGATCCCAAAGACCTGTGAATGCTTTTTGTACTGGAAGCGTATCAAAATCATCAACAGATATGTTTAAAACTTTGGAAATCTTTTCTTTTTCAATAGTTTCTCCTAATTTTGGCTGAGCTTGTTCCATGAATATTTTTTCCTCAGAAATGTAGATATTTAATTTTCCTGCCTTTGTATGCAGTAAAACTTTCTTTGATTCTAAAAGTTTTAAGTGATGTAAAACGTAAAAAGTTGCAATTGTGGCATGTCCACAGAGATCAATTTCACTTACAGGTGTAAAATATTCAATAAAAAATTCTTTTCCTTTTTTCAAAACAAACGAAGTTTCAGAAAAACCTATTTCTTTTGCTATATTTTGTTTGAGTTTTTTTGGAATTTCTTTATCTAGTAGGACCACACCTGCGGGATTACCCTTAAAAGGTTCATTTGTAAATGCATCAACTATGAAAAAATTCAAAGTATCACCTCGTCAATATCTTTTCGATTTCCTCGTATGGGGGTTCTTTTCCGGGATCATCAGAAACCCAATCGTAAATAATTTTACCACTTTCGTCGATGATATATACAGCTCTTTTAGAAACTGTGTAATTTTCGATATCTATAAAGTTTTTGTGTACGCCTCCATATTTTTCAGATACTTTTCCACCAAAATCCGAAAGAAGTGTGAAGTTTAACCTATTTTTTTCCGCAAATGCCTTGTTTGAAAATGGGGTATCTACACTTATTCCAAATACTTTTGCATTTAAATTATTAAACTTTGCTATTATGTCTCTAAATGAGCAAAGCTCTTTTTCACAAACACTTGTGAAAGCACCTGGATAAAATACAAGCACTATTTTTTCTCCTATTTCATTTGAAAGCTTTACCCTATTTAAATTTGTATCTACAAGTTCAAAATCAACATACATATCACCTTTTTTTAACATAAAAATCACCTCTTGAGTTAGTTTAGACTTAGTACATAACTATTATACTACAAATTTAATTAAAAAGCAAAAGTGGTATAATATATCCAGGAGGGGTAGATATGGTAGATTTAAACAAGGTGAAAAAAATAGCTCTAGTTGGTGCAACTACAAATAAAGAAAAGTTTGGTTATATTATTTTAAAAGATCTAATAAGTAAAGGGTTTGAAGTTATACCTGTAACACCAAAATATGAAGAAATAGAAGGAATAAAAGTTGCAAAAACAATTAAAGAATTGGAAGAAGATGTGGATTTAATAGTTTTTGTTGTGCCCCCTAAGGTAGGAGCTGTTGTTACTAGAGAGGTTTTAGAACGTGGGTTTAAAAATCTTTGGTACCAACCGGGAGCGTATTCTAGTGAAATTGAAGAAATTTTAAAGCAAAGTGGTGTAGAGGTAGTACGTGAAAGATGTATAATGGTTGAGACTAGGAGGTGAGATTGTGCATTACATGGAAGAATACAAAAGGTGGCTTGAAAGTCCGTATATTGATGAGGAAACAAAAAAAGAACTTTATGAGATAAAAGACAACGAGGAGGAGATAAAAGAGAGGTTTTTCAAGGATTTAGAATTTGGAACAGCAGGTTTAAGGGGAAAAATAGGAGCAGGAACTAATAGAATGAATAAGTACGTTATTGCAAGAGCCACACAAGGTCTTGCAAACTTTATAAACTCTAAAGGTGAAGATAGGGCAAAAAGGGGAGTTGTCATTGCCTACGATGTAAGACATTACTCGAAAGAATTTGCAAGGGAAGCAGCAAGTGTACTTGCTGGAAACGGAATTAAAGTGTACATTTTTGATGATATAAGACCTACACCAGAACTTTCTTTTGCAGTTAGATATTTAAATGCAACTGCGGGTATAGTTATCACCGCAAGTCACAATCCTCCAGAATATAATGGTTACAAAGTGTATTGGGATAAAGGTTCACAAATTTTAGATGATGTTGCAATACCAGTTCAAAACAATATAAAGGCATTAAAAAATTTTGGAATGATAAAGAGAATACCTTTTGAAGAAGGATTAAACAAATTGATCCATATAATCGGAAAAGAAGTGGATGAAGAGTACTACAAAAAAGTGTTATCACTTGCTCTAAACGAAGATATAGATAAAGATATAAAAATAGTTTACACACCACTAAACGGTACAGGTAATATACCGGTGCGTCATGTATTAAAAGAAAGAGGTTTCAAAAATGTTTTTGTGGTGAAAGAACAAGAATTGCCTGATCCAGATTTTACGACAGTTGGGTATCCAAATCCAGAAGATATAAAGGCGTTTGAGTTGGCACTTAAGCTTGCAAGGGAAAAGGATGCAGATTTAATAATTGCAACTGATCCAGATTGTGATAGACTTGCCGTTATGGTAAAGTACAATGATCAATACGTGGCATTAAATGGAAACCAAACGGGTGCTATTTTGATTCAATATCTTTTATCTCAAAGAAAAGAAAAGCAACTTCTTTCAGATAAAAGCGTTATAATAAAATCCATTGTTACCGGTAATTTGGGAAAGTTAATTGCAAAAGAGTACAACGTAGAAACATTTGAAACACTTACAGGATTTAAAAATATATGTGGACTTGAAAATGAATTGGAAAAAGAGGGGTATCAATTTGAATTTGGGTATGAAGAAAGTATAGGTTTTGTCACGGGAAATTTTGTAAGGGATAAAGATGGTGTAATATCTGCAATGATGCTTTCAGAAGCAGCGGGATATTACAAAAAATTTGGAAGAACATTGGTAGATGTCTTAAATGAGTTATACGAAAAGTACGGTTATTACCTGGAAAATAATTTTTCGCTTATATACGAAGGTATAGAAGGTATGGAAAAAATTTCAAAAATTATGGAATTTTACAGAAAGAGTTTTCCAAAAGAAATTGGAAATTTAAAAGTCAAAAGTTATATAGATTATTTAGATGGGAATATTTACGATATAGATGGAAATGTAATTGGAAAGGTAGAGAGAATACCATCTTCAAATGTGTTGAGATTTTTCTTTGATGATGGTAGTTGGTATGCAATTAGGCCTTCTGGTACGGAGCCCAAACTTAAAGTGTATATTTACTCATTTGCAAGGACACGTGATGAATCTGAAAAAAAGTTAGAATTGATTGAATCTGAATTTAGGAAAATAATTGAAAAAATATGAAGCCTGGGGATTCCCAGGCTTTTATTTTCGAGGTGATAGGTATGCATCCGCTAATTGAAACGTTTTCAAAGATAGAAGTGTTTAAAAAATTGAAAATATCACAGATAGAAAGATTAGTAAAAAATAGGGAGATCATTTTTAGAAGATATGAAAGAGGTGAATTAATAAAGGGAAGAGGAGAAAAAATAAATGAAGTAATGGTTTTAATGAGTGGTAAGGTACGTGGTGAGATGAACGATTTTAACGGGAAAAATCTCGTGGTTGAAGAAATAAAAGCCCCCAATTTTTTGGCTGTTAATATTTCTTTTTCCAGAGAAGCAATATTACCTGTGGATATAATTTCCGAGGAAAGGTGTGAAGTTGCGTATTTGAAAAAGGAAAAAATATTTGAGCTTGCAAGTGAAAATATAGATTTTTTAAAAGCTTTGGTGGAATTTTTGGGATCAAAGTTTTATTTTATATCTCAAAAACTTTGGTTTATAACTTTAAATAGTCTAAAGGAAAAAATATTGATATATCTTGCATCAAAGTACAGTGGTGGTGAGATTGTGGTTTTGGATAAGTCAATAGAACAGCTTTCACAGCTTTTTGGTTCAACAAGACCTGCACTTTCTAGGGCATTTTCGTCGCTTGAAAGTGAAGGAATAATTAGAAAAGAGGGAAATAAAATATACATATTGGATAAAGATGTAATAGATTTTTACGTGTAACATATGTTACAGACAAAATGGTATAGGATTTGTATAATCAAGTTGAGAGGAGTTGAAAATATGAGTGAGTTATTCAATAAAAAAGAGTATTTAAAAAATTTAATTTTGAGAGTATCTCAAAGAGATGATGAAAAATTAAAAAGAGAACTAAAAGAAACTATAAAGGAATTATCCGCAGAAGAGATTGCAAAAGTTGAACAAGAATTAATGGAAGAAGAAGGATTGTCAATTGAGAAGATTCAATCAGTCTGCGATGTACACCTGGAACTTTTTAAAGAGTACATTGATTCTGAAAAGATAGATGTGGAAGAGTGGCATCCCATTTATATATTAATGAAAGAACATGAATATATAATCAAAAGTCTAGAAGGGCTAAAGGAATTATCTGATAAATTACTTAAAAAGAGTGATGTTCCATCTGCTTTGCCCATACTTTTAAATCTTCAAAGGTATATAGATGATTTAAACGAAGCGGAAAAATATTTTCAAAAGGAAGAAAACGTTTTATTCCCGTATATAGAAAAACATGGTATTACAAAACCCCCTGCGGTGATGTGGAAAGAGCATGATCAGGTAAGACTTTTAAGAAAAGAACTTATAGGTATTAAAGAAAAAAGGGATTTGGAGTTAGCAAAGAATAAATTGTATGAAATTTCAATGGGATTACTTGAATTATTTTTAAACCATGTGCACAAAGAACATTCTGTTTTGTTTCCAACTGCATTGAAGTTGATAAGTGATGAGGAGTGGTTAGATATAAGGGAACAATTTGATGAAATAGGATATATAGGGATAACCCCTGTGAGTGTGGAAAAAAGAGTAAAGATTGAGGAAAGAGTTTACGATGAAAATATAAAACTTCCAAGTGGAGAGTTTACATTAGAGGAATTAAAATATGTTTTAAATACATTACCGGTAGATATAACATTTGTTGATAAAAATGATGAAGTTAAATATTTTAGCGAGACGAAAGATAGAATATTTGTAAGAAGTAGGGCAATTATTGGAAGAAAGGTGCAGAACTGTCATCCGGAAAAGAGTATAGATATTGTTAATAAAATATTGGAAGATTTTAAGTCTGGAAAAAGAGATCATGCGGATTTTTGGTTAAAACTTGGAGAAAGGTATGTATACATTAGATATTTTGCAGTACGCAATGAAAAAGGAGAATACTTGGGAACCCTTGAGGTTACACAGGATATAAAGCCTATTCAGGAGATTTCGGGAGAAAAGAGAATTTACGATGATAAATGAGGAGGTGTTGGAATGTTTTGTTATCAATGTTCAGAGGCATCAAAAGGTGTAGGTTGTACAACCGTTGGAGTGTGTGGTAAAACGCCAGAAGTAGCACATCTTCAAGATTTAATTATTTGGCTTGTAAAGGGAATATCTTATTGGTCTTTAAAAGCAAAAGAGTACGGTGTAAAGGATGAAGAAGTTAATTTGTTTGTTGCGGAAATGTTGTTTGCGACTATTACAAATGTGAATTTTTCGGTTGAAAGAATGGTTGAATTTATTGAGAGGGCATTTGAATTAAGGGATAGAATAAAGCATAAATTTTTAGACGTATATGCACAAAAAGAGGGAAAACCATTTGACGAAAAGGTTCCAGAAGCTGCAGAATGGTATAAAAAAGGCGGGGCTGATCTATACGAATTAAAGGGAATGGAAGTAGGAGTGCTTTCGGATAAAGATGAGGATATTAGATCTCTAAAACAACTGTTGATTTACGGGTTAAAGGGTATAGCTGCATATACAGATCATGCGTATATTTTGAAGCACACAAATGATGATATTTTATACTTTATTCAAAGAGGACTTGTTGAAACATTGAGAGATGATATAACAGCAGATGAATTAGTATCCTTGGTACTAGAAGCTGGAAAATTTGCGGTAGATGCAATGGCATTACTTGATAAGGCAAATACCACAGAATTTGGAAATCCAGAGATTACAGAAGTGTATACGGGGACTTACAATACACCTGCGATATTGGTTAGTGGGCACGACTTGTTGGATCTTGAAGAATTGTTAAAACAGACAGAAGGAACGGGAATAATGGTTTATACGCACGGAGAAATGCTTCCGGCACATGCCTATCCAAAGTTAAAAAAATACAAACACCTTGCGGGAAACTTTGGAAGTGCATGGTGGAAACAAACACAGGAATTTGAAGAATTTGGTGGAGCAATATTGATGACTACAAATTGTTTAGTCCCACCAAAAGGTTCTTACAAAGACAGGGTCTTTACAACTGGACTTGTAGGATTTGATAAGCTAACACATATTCCAAATAGAACAGATGGAAAACCAAAGGATTTTTCACCTGTGATTAAGAAGGCTCTCGAGTTAGGACCAATTCCTGAGAGAA
Source organism: Thermosipho sp. 1074 (assembly GCF_001999655.1). Classification (NCBI taxonomy): domain Bacteria; kingdom Thermotogati; phylum Thermotogota; class Thermotogae; order Thermotogales; family Fervidobacteriaceae; genus Thermosipho; species Thermosipho sp. 1074. Next base: position 71,124 of record NZ_LBEX01000015.1, read on the forward strand.
AAGGTAAAAAGCTTGTGATTGGTTTTGCACATAACCAGGTCTTAAAACTTGCAGATAAAGTAATTGACGCGGTAAAATCAGGAGCAATTAAAAAGTTTGTAGTTATGGGTGGTTGTGACGGAAGACATCCTGGAAGAGAATATTACACGGAGTTTGCAAAGAAACTCCCAAAAGATACGGTTATTTTAACTGCAGGTTGTGCAAAGTATAGGTATAACCACCTTGATTTGGGTGATATAGACGGTATTCCAAGAATTTTGGATGCAGGTCAATGTAACGATTCTTATTCGCTTGCCGTGATTGCTTTAAAATTAAAAGAAGCCCTAGGGTTAAACGATATAAACGAATTACCAATTGCGTATAATATAGCGTGGTACGAACAAAAAGCAGTTGCAGTGTTATTGGCGCTATTGTACTTGGGAATAAAAGGAATAAGATTGGGGCCAGTTTTACCGGCATTTGTTTCTGAAAATGTGTTAAAAGTGTTAGTTGAGAAATTCAATATTGCCCCTATCACAACAGTTGAAGAAGATTTAAAAACATTACTCGCATAAAGAAAATCCCCATCCAATCGGATGGGGATTTTTTCCTTCCTTAAAAATTCTTCATATTTACTTAAAAATGTAAATATAAAATAAAAAGTGTAAAAAATGGCTATATACATGTATTTGATGTATATATATTTGAATATTTTGCATTTTTTTTATATTTCGCCCTTTTTTATCTTAATTATTTTTTTTTATAATAAATTAAACCAAAAAACAGGAGGTGGAGAGCTATGAAAAAAGTGTTAATTTTTGCTCTTGTTATTTTAAGTGTTTTGAGTTTTTCAAAGGTTACTATAGAATTTTGGCATGCTATGAGTGGATGGAGGATAGAACTATTAGAAAACATGGCAAAGGAATTTATGGCAACTCATCCAAACATAGAAATTAAGGTTCAGTATACGGGATCATATAGAGATACATTTAACAAAACGATAGCGGCTGTAAAGGCTGGAAATCCTCCACATGTTGTTCAGATTTACGATATAGGTACAAGGGCTATGATAGATGGAAATATTACCGTTCCAATAGGAAATTTAATTGAAGAGGATCCTACAATTGATTTGGGAGCATTTTTGCCACAAGTTTTAAATTACTATACAGTGGATGGAAAGTTATATTCTATGCCATTTAACTCTTCAAATGCCATTTTATTTTACAATAAAACTGCATTTAAAGAAGCAGGTCTTGACCCAAAAAGACCACCAAGGACATTTGATGAATTAATAGAATACAGTAGAAAATTAGTAAAGAAAGATGAAAAGGGAAATATAATAAGGTATGGACTTACTTGGCCTACACACTCTTGGTTCTTTGAACAATTAATGGCTGTTCAAGATGCACCACTTGTTAATAACGACAATGGTAGGGGGAGTAAAAGACCAGATAAAGCAGTTTTTAACAGCGAAGCTGGAAAGAGAATTTTTGAACTTCTTGCACAGATGACAAAAGAAGGATTGTTAATAAATACAAAGAGAGAAGATTGGAGTGGAGCAAGGCAAATCTTTTTATCTGGAAAAGCTGCAATGTTACTGTATTCTACGTCTGATGTAAAGTTTATAACGGAAACTGCAAAGAAAAATGGTTGGGAAGTAGGAACAGCATTCCTTCCAAAGCCATCTCTTTCTATACAAGGTGGAGTTGTAATTGGTGGAGGCTCTCTCTGGATCTTGAAGAATCATCCAAAGAAAGAGATAGATGCAGCATGGGAATTTGTAAAATGGATGACAGAACCAAAACAACAGATAAGATGGCACAATGAAACAGGTTATTTCCCAGTAAGAAAAGATGCCGTAGAACAACTGTTAATGGAAGGATTCTATGCAGAAAAACCGAATTATTTGACCGCTATTTTCCAATTGTTGTTGTCAAAACAAACACCAAATACAAATGGTGCAATAATAGGTGTATTCCCGGAAACAAGGGAAATTATTGAAACAGCATATGAAAAAGTGATAAATGGTCAAATGACTGTAGAACAAGCACTTAATTGGGCTGCTGGAGAAGTAACAAAGGCACTGAAAAAATATAACAGGTTGTACAAGTAAAATTGTGCCCCGTTTGGGGCACTTTCTTGGGAGGTGTAATATTGAGAAAATTAACGCCTTATTTTCTTTTAATTCCCACTTTTGTTATTATAATACTATTTATATATACGCCTGCTTTTAACTCATTTAAAATGAGTTTTTTTCAAGAAACTTATTTTGGAGATAAAAAAGTATTTGTGGGGTTTGACAACTACATAGATTTGTTTAGTGACAATGAGTATTATGACGTTTTGAAAAATACTTTTATTTATTCATTTGTAAGTGTAGGACTTACTATATTTTTATCTTTTTTGATTTCACAGCTACTAATATTGGATTTACCAGGTACAAAAGTTGTTAGAACTTTGATTTTTTCACCATATGCAGTTTCGCCTGCTATTTCTGCAACTTTGTGGGCTATGTTGTTTACACCAACTGCAGGGTTGTTTAGTTATTTATTTCAGATTACATTCAACTTAGATGTTAAGTGGTTAACAACCAAGCCATATGCAATGATTGCAATTATAGCTGCAACGGTTTGGAAGATGTTGCCGTTTGATTTAATTTTCTACATAGCAGCTCTTCAAAATATACCAGATTCCATTTTGGAATCTTCTTTAATGGATGGAGCAAATGGGTGGATTAGAATGTGGAGGATAAAATTCCCACTAGTTACACCTATAACGTTTTATTTGTTTATTATGAATTTTACAACTACGATGTTTTCATCATTTGGAATTATCGATATTATGACTCGCGGAGGACCTTTAAATAGTACAACTAACATGATATACAGACTTTATTTAGATGGTTTTGCGTTTCAGGATAACGGGCTTGCATCAGCTCAATCGGTGGTCATGTTTGGTATAATGTCGATAATTACTTATCTTTACTTTAAATTTGTCGAAGGAAAAGTTCACTATCAGTGAGGTGAAAATATGAAGATAAAGAATAGATGGACCTTTATTATCTTTGAAATACTTTTAATATTTGTGGGATTGGTAATGTTTGCACCTATTTTACTCGCCTTTTTCATGAGTTTTATGAAACCTTCAGAAGTTTTTAGGTTTCCACCGAAGGTTATTCCAAGTAGTTTTTATTGGCAAAATTATAAAGAGGCATTAAAATTGGTTCCTTTGGGAAGAATGTTGGTTAATTCTTTAATTGTTTCGGTATTTATAACTGTCGGAAAGTTGATAACGGGTGTTTTAGCTGGGTATGCATTTTCCAATTTTAATTTCAAAGGTAAAAAAATCGCCTTTTCTACGTTATTTGTAACGTTATTTTTACCAGCTGAAACTGTAATGATAGTTCCAATGTTTTTGCTGATGAAATCTCTTGGTTGGGTAAATACATACTATGCGTTGATAATTCCGTTTACCGCAAGTGCAACAAATACATTCCTTATGAGGCAACATTTTAGAACTATACCTTTGGAATTAAGTGATGCTGCAAGAATAGATGGAGCAACTCCCATGCAATATCTTTTGAAGGTATTATTACCACTGTCAAAGTCTATGATTGGAGGTGCAGCACTTATAAACTTTGTATATGCCTGGAATATGTATCTTTGGCCACTTGTTATAACAATGGATGATAAAATGAAAACAGTACAAATAGGTGTTAAAATGCTTATTGATGCGGAAGCGGCAAACAATTGGGGAACTATTATGGCAGGTACTATGATAGCACTTGCTCCTACATTGTTGATTTTCTTTTTAATACAAAACTTATTTGTTAAGAGTTTGGTAAGTAGTGGACTAAAGGGATGAATTTTGTATATAATATAGTTGAATAACAACATGGGAGCTGTTTATATGGAGTTGTTGATAGAAAAAGAAGAAATAAAAAACGGAGAAATAATTACGGGAAAAGTTAAAGGAAAATTGGGAAAAGTTAAGATATATGAAGCTAGACTTCAAGGGGATATTGTTTTAAAGGGATGGGATGATAACAAAAAAATTGATTATTTTTTTGCAACGGAAAAAAGTTTTTTTGGTTATTTATCTTCGAAAATTGGGCATCCATTTTTCGTGGTAAAAGATGATATAGTGGAATGCTATATAGATTATTACGACACGGAATTTGACGATTATGTAGAAATAGAACCATTGGTTATTTTGCATGGAAACGTGGATATGTTGGTGAACGTATATTCTGATATGGTTAAAAAAAATTTAGAAACTTCATTTTCCAATTGGAATCCAGTGGGGTGGTCATGTAAATGGAATTGTCTTACTAATTTCAAAGAGAGCTTAGACTATGCAAAAAAATATCCATTTGAAGTTTTTCAAATAGATTTTTGGTATAAAAATATAGGAGATTGGGAACCTAAGTTTTCATCGTTTGAAGAAATAGCAGAAGAAATCAAAAGTTATGGGATGAAACCTGGGATCTGGATAGCCCCTTTTGTAGTTTTGGAAGGATCAGATATTTTTAAAGAAAAAAAGAATTGGTTTGTAAAAAATGAAAAAGGGAATCCAAAGAAGATATACAATATAAATGGAAAAGGATTATACGCGCTCGATTTAACAAATAATGAAGTGGAAGAGCATATAAGGAATATTTTTTTAAGAATTAAAAATGCGGGATTTGAATACTTTAAGTTAGATTTTCTTTTTGCTGGTATTGTCAAAGGAAAGAGAAAGGAAAGTGTAACACCAATACAATCATACAGAAAAGGGTTAAAATTAATTAGAGACTTACTTGGTGAATTTATAGTTGGAGTAAGGGCTCCTCTTTTACCTTCTATAGGCTATGTGGATGGAATGAAGATAACGAATATGTCAGAAAAAGGTCTATATGGTGCACTAAGGGATGTTATAACAAGATATTTTATGAACGGTAGATGGTGGTGGAATGCGCCAGATTTTTCCCTTGGAAATAATATAAGTACCACCCAAAAAAAGTTGTTTTTCATGACTGTAGGAATTTTAAATAATATGTTATTTTTGTCAGATAGTCTAAAAGGAAATTTGGAGAATTATCTTTTTAAAGCAGCGTTGAAATTACGTGGAGGCAAGATTTTTGTAAAGAATATAGGAGCAAAAGGGTATGAAATAAAAGCAATTGGTACAAATATAGGGGATGTAAGCTTTAGATTATGTATAGAAACGGAAAAATCGGAATTTTATATAGAGTAACGATAACTGTTTATAGTAAAGTTAATTTATCAATTTTGAAAACTCGCTTAAAGATTGTGGCTTGCCAAAATAATATCCTTGAAAAAGTTTAAACCCTATCATAGAAAGAATTTCAAGTTGTCGAGCGTTTTCCACACCTTCAGGAATTGCTATTAGATTAAAAGTTTCGCAAATACTGTAGATTGCTTTTAGAAGGTTGATGTTTTTTTCATCATCAATGTTTTTAACAAATTCTCTGTCAATTTTTAGTATGTCGAAAGGTAAATTTCTAAGGTAACTTAGAGAGGAATACCCTGTTCCAAAATCATCAAGACACAGTTTTATACCTTCTGCTTTTAATCTAGAAATATTTTCTTTTACTGTGTTATCGTAGCTTAAGAATAAGTTTTCTGTTATTTCAAAGACGATTTTTTGGGATGGAATATTGTATTTTTCCATTATCTTTAAGTAATTAATTGGAAAGTCTGGTTCTTTAATTTGAACGGGACTTATATTTATATCTATAAACTTGAGTTTTGGATTTTTTTTCAAAAAATCCATAACTTTTTCAAAAATCTGTAGAGAAACATCTGTTATCTTTCTGGATTTTTCCAGAAAATTAAGAAATTCACTAGGTGGAATGATTTTTCCATCTTTTTTCCATCTTATTAATACTTCGGCACCAATTATCTTTCTATCTTCGGTGGATATAGGTTGCAGGAAAGGAATAAATTCTTGGTTTCTAATTGCTATTTTTATGAGATTTTCCTTTTTTATTTCTTTTTGGATTTGGTCTTCAATTTCTTTAGAATATATGACTTCTTTATTACTTTCTTTTGCCTTTGAAAGTGAAAGGGTTGCTTTTCTGATTATTTCTTCTAGATCTTCGGAATTTTTAAATACGTAAGATCCTATAAAGAAATTTTGTTCTAGTGTTGAAAGGTCTTTTTTTAGCTTTGCGATAATTTCTTTGGTTTTCTCAAGCGCATTTATTGGATCTATATCCAAATCCTTTATTAAAAACCAAAATTCGTCATTTTGTGCTCTTGAGATTATCACATCAAGACCTTCTTTTTTTGTGAATTCTTTTAACGTGTTTGAAACTTCTCTTAGAAGTTGATCACCAAACTTATGTCCTTTTATGGAATTTATCCATTTAAAGCCTTTTATATCTATTAATATTAGCGAATGATAGAGAAGAGAGGATAAATTTCCCATTTGTTTTACAATGTATGTTTTGTTAAATGTGTCCGTTAAAGGGTCTTTTTCCAGTAGATTTGAAAGTTTTGATGAAAGCATCTTTTCTTTGGAAATATCAGTATATATCGTATAAAGAAATACTTTATCGTCAATTTCAAATTTTACCGCACGAATTTTTACGAAAACGCTTTTTCCATCTTTTGACTTTCTTATAGTTTCATATGTTGCATATCCATTTTTTAAGACTTCAAGTATAATGAGTTTTGATTCTGATTTTAAATATGATGGTACGATACTTTCTATATTTTCAAGTCTTTTAAGTTTGAAAAGGTTGGTAAATTGTCTGTTGCATTCTATTATCTTTCCTTTTGGAGTGATTATTGCAACAGCATCAGGTATGTTTTTAAAGAGCGTAGAAAAAAGTTTGTCCGCTATAGTGTGTTTCTTTGAGTATTCCATTTCTTTGGTAATATTTCTAAATAGGTATACAATTCCATTTTTAAACGATAGTTTTTTGACGATATAGTATGTGTTGTTTTTGAATATTACTTCATCGTTGTTAAAATTTTCTTCTAGTTTTTTATTTATTATATTGTTGAAATTAAGATTTAAAATCTTGCTTGCTGTTTTATTTAAGTCTAAGACGTATCCTTGGTTATCTAGTACTATTATTCCATCGGAAAAGGACATTAAGAGTTCGTCTTTTAATTCATCTAAGATATTAAGCCAAGATCTTCTTATCAATATAAACATAGTAATGAAAAAAGATAAAGAGACAGAAAACAAGATTCTTAGCGTATTTTTAGAAAAAAACAATATTTCAAGGGAGATATAAAATAACAGTGTTGAAGATATGAGAATAATACTATGTTTTATACTTTTCTTTATATTTGCTTTTAAAATATTTGAAAAAGAGAGAAAAAGAATAATTGCGCCGTAGATTACTAATAACATAGAAAATATTCTATTTTCAAGTAAAATATCTGATTTACCGAATAGAAATAAATTTGGAATGTTTAGCAAGAAGATTGGAATAGAAATAAGAATTCTTTCTTTTATATTTGTTTTTTCTCCGTTTATATCTTTTGAAAAGACATAAAAAGCGGGAATTAGCGTGAGGCCTATGATATCTTCTAAATATTGTATGTAAAGGTTATTTGTTTTGAAATTCAAAGCTTCTAAAAATGTTAGAATGAATAATATAGAAACTACGTGAATAAAAACTTTAGATAGTCTGTATAGTCTCCTTTCAAGTAGATATATAACAAAAACAATGTTTATTGTTAACACAGCTAAGATCATTTAATCCCTCCACAAAGTTTCGTTGTATTAAAATTATACATCTAATTAAGGAAAATAAAAGCCCCTTAAGGGGCTTTGTAACTTAAAATTTAAATTTATTAACTTCGTTGTCCAAATTTATGGAAAGTGATGATAGAGTCTCACTTTCATTTTTTATGATTTTAATTAATTCAAATTGCTCTTTTGTTATTTTACTTGTGTTATCCAATGTATTTGAAACATCGGTTATTTCCTGTGTTGCCGCTTCAATTGCACTGCTAATTTCTTGTGTCGATGCACTTTGCTCTTGTGCACTTGATGCAAGAGATTCTATCATTTGTGATATGTTTTCAATTTGACTTAGTATATCTATTACTGCATCTTTTGCATATAATGCCTTTTCTTTGGTGTTTAATATTTCATCAACGGTTTCTTTTGTAGCATTTGAAGCGTCTTCTGAAGCATTTTTAATGGATACAAGTATTTCGTTGATTTTTTGTGTTGCATTTTTACTTTCTTCTGCAAGTTTTCTTATCTCATCTGCAACTACTGCAAAACCTTTACCTGCTTCACCTGCACGTGCAGCCTCGATCGCAGCATTTAGTGCAAGTAGATTCGTTTGTTCTGCAATAGAATTTATTGTTTTAACTATTTCCCCTATATTTTGTGCATTTTGTGATAGAGTTTCGACTATTTCATTGGTAGAAGTTGCCTTTTCTTTTGTTTTTTCGATAACATCTACAATTGTATTAATGGCAATTTCCCCTTCTTTTGCATTGTTGTTAACCTTTTGTGCGCTTTCTGAAAGATTTTGTGCGGCATTTGATACATTTTGTGCAGCTGATGCTATTTCTTCTACACTGCTTGTAAGTTCCTCCATAGTGGCGGAAATGTTTTGTGCAGAAGAATTAAGGTGTGATATACTTTCAAATACATTATTTCCTATCTTCTCTAAATCAATAGATTTGTTGAAAAATGTTTTTGAAGTATCGGCAAGTGTATCTGCAGTATTTTTGATTTTAAATAAAACATCTTTTAGGTTTTGTGCCATTTTATTTAGTGTATTTCCAATTTGCGCTATTTCATCGTTTCCTTTTACTTCGAAACTTACTTTCAAATTTCCTCCTCCAAAATCTAAGGCTTTTTCGATAGTTTTTGGACACTTTTTGAAATGTATTTGGATACTATAAGGATTGGAATGATTGATATTAAAATTATGATGAAAAACGAAATAAGTATGGTATTGGAAATGAAGAACACACCTGAGAGAATTTCTTTTTTTGGTACTATAACTGCAAGTGACCATCCAGGAGTTCCTTTAAGCGGAGAGTAAAAGATATATTTTTCTTCATTATTTGGATCAATAATTTTTGAAAATCCTGTTTCACCTTTTATCATTTTTTCACCAGCTTCTTTTAGACCTTTAAATCCTTCTGCTTTGAGAATGTTGAGTTTCAAAATATAATCTTTATTTGGATGTGCAATGGTAAGTCCTGAAGAATTTATTAAGGTTGCATATCCTGTTTTCCCAATTTTTATGGTCTTTATTTGCTTGGTAAGGACATCAACGTATATTGCGGATCCCAAAAGTCCTATTGTTTTTCCATCTTTTTTTATAGCACTTGCTATTACAAAAACAGGTTTTCCAGAAGCTTTGGAAAAAACCACATCGCTGATTGATATATCTTTTCCTTTTATTATTTCGTTAAAATATGTTCTATCTTTTATAGTGCCCCTGGCGCCACTTGTTGCATGAAAATTTCCTTTTATATCTGAAATGAAAAAATCATCAACTTCTGGAAAATCTTTTATTTGCTTTTTTAAAAAAATTGTAGCATTTTCATCTAAGGACTTGATTTTATCCATTTTTGATGTGTATTTTACAAAATCTACAAATCTGTTGAAATATTCAACAAAAGCGTTATTTGTTTCTTTGAGAATGCTTTGCGAAAAATCAAATGAAATTTGAGTGATTTCGTTAGTAGAAATTTTTAATATTATTATTCCTGCTATGAGAAGCAATATAGCTATGGGCAAGGATATAAATACAACCATTTTTGTTTTTATGCTCTTCATACTTTACACCTCCTATGTTAAAAATATGGTTATTTTATTTTAGGCCATAAGTAATTATATAATATTTATGTTGATTAATGATAATGTTATTGTTAACTTTTGTATTTTGATTTTTAATTATTTTGTTTATGCGAACTATAGTATTACATTTACATAATTTACATTGTAACTTATAATTATTTGAGTTAATTATATTAATAATATAAATGTCTGTTTTGTAGAGTTAATCAAAATTATAATCAAAATTATGAGCTGAAAATATATTATTTTTATATACATATTTTATTGATGATGTTTGTTTTTTGATTTTTTTGAAAATGAAAACTTTGATGATATAATATGAAATATGAAAATAGAACGTGAAAAAAAGTATCTTTTGGATGAATATTTGTTTAAAAAACTTATTCGAAAGGCAAAATATAAAGTGGGTGTTATCCAGTGGTATCTGGAAAGGTGTGTTTTTGTAAAGGCACAAAGATGTAGATTGAGGTATACAGTTGATGGTGATTTTAGCGAAAAATGGGTTGTTGCGTTTAAGTCAAAGGTTTTTGGAGACTTTCAAAGGTTGGAAGATGAGTACGATGTAGATTTAAAGAGTATAGATTTTTTAAAGAAATACCCAGTAATTGCAAAAATTAGGTATTTTCTGATGTTTTCTCCTGCAGAAGTTTCGATTGATGAATTTATTTTCCTTGATTTTCCACTAAAAATAAAGTATCTTGCAGAAATAGAAACAAATGAGGATTTTGAAAAATACGAAGAAATGTTTGGTTTAAAACACTCTGTAGAAGATTTTGAAGAATATACGAATTTTAATATGGCAAAGGTGAGTAAAATTGCCCCAGAAAGGATAATAGAAAAAGTAAAAGCTATGATATAATCTGATTTGAGGAGGGATAAAATGAAAGCGATTATACTTTGTGCTGGAAAGGGTACAAGACTAAGACCTTTAACTTTTACAATAGCCAAACATCTTATTCCCATTGCAAATAAACCGGTTATTTACTATAGCTTGGAAAAAATAAAGAGTATTGGGATTGATCAAGTTGGTCTTATTGTAAACAATGAAAACATAAACGATTTTAAAAATTTTTTGGGAGATGGAGAAAAATTTGGGTTAAGTATAGAATACATATTGCAAAATGAACCAAAAGGTCTAGCGCATGCCGTCTCTATTGCAAGGGATTTTATTGGAAATGACGATTTTTTAATGTATTTGGGTGATAACCTTATATTAGATGATATCTCAAAATTTGTAAATGAATTTAGAAAAGAAGAGGAACTGAAAGCTTCTATATTACTTTCTCCTGTAAAAGATCCTTCAAGGTTTGGTGTTGCAGTTGTAAAAGGAGAAAAGATAGTAAAGGTCGTGGAAAAACCAAAAGACCCTATTTCAAATCTTGCAATTATTGGAATGTATTTGTTTAGGAGTACAATATTTGAAGGAATAGATAACATAAAACCTTCATGGAGAGGAGAACTTGAAATTACAGATGCAATAGGATATTTGATAGAGAAGGGATACAATGTAAAAGGACATGTTGTCTATGGTTGGTGGAAAGATACGGGAAAACCCGAAGATTTGATAGAAGCAAATAGAAAGATATTGGATGATAACCATTTTAAGTTGGAAAACAAAGGAATTGTGGATACTTTGTCGGATATACAAGGTAGGGTGTATATTGGGGAAAATAGTGAAATAATTAATTCTACTATAAGGGGACCTGTTGTTATAGGGGCAAATTGTGTTATTAAGGATTCCTATATTGGTCCTTATACCTCTATTGGGGATAACGTTTTAGTTGAAAATTGTGAACTTGAAAATAGTATTTTAATGGATCATGTAAAATTGCTCAACTTGCCATATCCCATAGATTCTTCTTTAATAGGTAAAAACGTACAAATTGTTAACAATGAAAGAAAACCAAAGGCAATGAAGTTTGTAATTGGAGACATGGGAAAAGTGGAAATAGTGAGGTGATATTTTTGATTAAGCTTATCTTAACGGATTTAGATGGAACACTTTTAAATGATGAAAAACACGTACCAGAGCGGAATATAATTGCGTTAAAAAGGGCTATGGAGAAGGGAATTCACATTAGTATTGCAACTGGAAGAAATTATTATTCTGCAAAAAGATATGTGGAAGAGTTGGGATTGGATGTGCCAGTTGTATTTCAAAATGGGGCGTTCATTTATATGCCATTTGAAAATAAAGTATTGTATGAATCTCCCTTGCCATCTAAAATTGCAAAAGAATTAATAGATTATGCCAGAAAAGAGAAAGTAGATTACATTCTCTTTTCAGATTTTCTAGATGAAAAAGATATGTATATGGACAAAGAACATAAAGGTGGATATGTAAAATATTTAGAACAAAATAGTTGGCGGATTAACAAAGTTGATGATGTAATTAAATTTATAACAAAAGACAAAGTTGCAGAAGTAGTACTTATGGGAAATGAAGCAAAAATTAGAAGGATAATAGAATTTGTTGGTAAAAAATATACAGGTCAATTTAGTGCTATAAAGAATAACGTGGTGGATGGTTGGGCGTTTTTTGAATTTTTCGGCAAAGGGGCATCTAAAGAGAATGCGTTAAGATTTTTGCTTAATTATTTTAAAGTCTCGGAAAATGAAACAATGTTCTTAGGTGATAATTATAACGATATTGGTATTATGAAATTAGTGGGTTTTCCAGTTGCAATGGAAAATGCAGTTGAAGAAGTTAAGAAGGTAGCAAAGTTTATTACGCTTTCTAATAACGATGGAGGAGTAGGTTTTGCGGTGGAAAAGTTTGTTCTTTAGTGTTTTTTTTCTTGTGAATGTTTTTTCGTATACTATATATGATTTACAGCTTGCAGTTGGAAAGCGAGAACAACAAGAGGTTTTAAAGATTTTAAATTCAATAGATTATGATGCTCTCCAAATTGATTTTAAGTGTGAGGTAATACTAGCATGTACCGACTTGTATTTTTGGGGACATGGAGATGTAAAAAGATACCAAGATTTAGCAAAAAAATACGTAGATGCACTTTTAGAGACAAACTACTGGAAAGTATACTATGCAGCGGCTTTAGTATATGGACACTACGTTCAAAAAAATTATTTTTTAGCGTTGATTTACTATAAAAAAGTGTTTGATTTTGCAAAAAAAGCCGTGGAATACGGGCAAGATCAATATCTTGCCCATCTTTTATATGGAATACTTCACCTTGAAACACCATTTGGTGATTTAAATGTTGCAAAAGATCACCTCTTAAAAGCGCTGCAACTGAATAAAAATCATATATATACGTATGTTGAATTGGGAAAATATTACGAAAAGGTACATGATTGTAAACGCGCAAAAGAGATGTATGAGAAAGCATTGAAGTTAAATGGGCTTGAAATTTGGAGTTATATAAATGAAGAGGCAAAAAGAGAGGCAAGTGAAAGGTTGTTGGAGGTGGAAAGAAAGTGTACAAGCGGGTAAAAGGAACAGACGATATTTATGGAGAGGATATGAAATATTGGTACTTTGTAGAAGACGTTGCAAGGGAAACGGCAAGGTTGTATGGATATTCCGAAATTAGAACACCTATATTTGAGAGGACGGAACTTTTTGTAAGGGGTGTAGGGGAAGATACAGATATTGTACAAAAGGAGATGTACACATTTGAAGATAAGGGAAATAGGAGTATTACCCTTAGACCGGAAGGAACAGCACCTACTATAAGGGCATTTGTTGAAAATTCGATGTTGGCAACAGGTCTTCCAAAAAGGTTATTCTACATTGGTCCTATGTTTAGATACGAAAGGCCACAATCTGGAAGACAGAGGCAATTTCATCAATTTGGGGTAGAACTTATAGGTTCTCCTTCATCCCTTGCAGATGCAGAAGCTATTGTGCTTGCAGACCGATTTCTAAAAAATTTGGGATTAGTAGATTATACTATAAAGATAAATTCAATTGGTTGTGAGAAATGTAGGGGTGAATATAAAAAAGCACTTAAGAAATATTATGAGAATAAGTTGGATAAAGTTTGTGATGATTGCAAAAGACGGTATGAAACAAATGTATTAAGGCTTCTTGATTGTAAAGTAGACGTTGAATATGTAAAAGGGGCACCAAAGATAACGGATTATTTATGTGATGATTGTAAAAGTCACTATCTTGAAACTAAAGAGATTTTAGATGATTTGGAAATAAAATATGAAGAAGATCCATTACTTGTAAGAGGTCTTGATTACTACAATAGAGTGGTATTTGAAATACATCACGGAAAACTTGGAGCTCAAAGTGCAGTAGGTGGTGGGGGTAGATACGATAATCTGATAAAGGAATTAGGTGGTCCAAAAACCCCATCTTTGGGATTTGCAATGGGGATTGAAAGATTAATAATAGCGATAAAGGAAGAAAATATACCAGTAGATGATGTAAAAAATAACGAAGTGTATGTAGCTCACCTTGGGGAAAGAGCAAGAGTTGAAGCAATAAAGATATCTGAGGAACTAAGAGATAGTGATATTTCGGTTGTATTTAACACCATGGAAAGGGGATTGAGCGCGCAATTAAAACATGCTGCAAGATTAAAGTGTAAACTTTGTATAATTGTTGGTGAGAATGAATTGGAGAGAAATATTGTTATTTTAAGGAATATGGAAACAGGTGAGCAAATAGAGATAGAAAGAGACTACATAGTTGGAACCACAAAAGAGTGGATTGAAAAGTAGTGAGTTATATCGAAGCAGTTATAGCTATAGTTGTTACACTTATAGCTGTAACTGCTATTTTTTTTACCATAGAAAGCCAAAGGGCAATGTACAATAAAATCTTGCAAATAGAACTTTCCAAACTTCATGCCGAGGATTTATTTCTAATTTCCCTACCTAGTCTACATCCTCAATTATCTTATGTTTATGTATCAGAAAATGGGGTGAAAATTGAAAATGAAATCAAATTTGTCGAATTTGATATGGAAAATAACATAAAAGTGAAGGTATTTTATTTTGAAAATCTTGACTTTTAATTTCATATGATTTATAATTTCAATAGAAATGAAAAAAAGGTGAGAAAATGAATGAACTTTTAAAAATTTTGTCTTCACCACAGCTTTTTGAAGTTTTAAATTTTTTGAAAGATCATTCCAACAAAAACCCAAGTTCTATTGCAAAGGAATTGGGATTCCATACGTTTACGGTTCAAAGATATTTAGAGATATTGGAAAAATTTGGAATCGTATCCTCAAAAGTTGAAAGAAAAATAGGAAGACCTTCAAAAAAATATAGATATTGTGGCGGTAAGGTAACAATAGATTTTGACGAGATTTTAAAAGTCTTTGAATTAAAATCAAAAAAGATACGTGAAAGAGAAAGTAAGGCAAGGTATAACTATGACTTAAAGAAAGAGACTATAAACGGTGTTGTTAAAAATGGGAAAATTATAAAGCTTTCTGATGTAGAAGGAAGGGTGTTATTTTTAGTACCTCCAATAGATAGTACGGGAATTTTAATTTCTAAAATTGTTGAAAAGTTAAACTTTCCGGAATTTGATATTTTATTTGCAATTAATAACCTTGTTTTAATGGATATTGTAGAGGTGGTAAAGTGAATATAATATTGTTTTTTGTGATTTTTTATTTTATTTTAAGGTATGTGCTGTTCAAATATTTTGGTGGAGAGAAAAGCAAATTATTAAGATATGATTATTGGAATTTCTTTATTTTAATTTTAATCCTTTTTTTAAGTGTTAATTTTTCTTCTTATGTTTTTTACTTTGTAATTGTATTTGGATTAGTATTTAACATATTTTACTTTTTTACGTATAGAATAACATTTGTTAGTTTTATTCTAAATTTGGCAATTATTATCTGTTTTCTGTTTCCTAAATACATTTGGGTTTCATCCTTTTTTGTTTTAATTCAATTTATTCGTATGAAGTTAATACCAATGTACAATTGGATTTACGTTTCAAGTGAGGCTGAAAATATAGCAAATAAATGTAAAAAAGGTGGTTATTCTAGAAAGCCCGTGGTGATTTTTGGTGATTTTGGGAAAAGAGTAATAATAAATGGAAGGGGAATAATAGTTAATGTTTTGAATGATAAAATGGTGTTTAGAATAACGAGAAATACTCATAGAGCGTTAGGTGAGCCAAATCTATACGAATTTTGTGAAAAAATGTCGAAAGTCATTAGGGGGTGGTTGGATGATAAAAGCGGAAAAGTTAACTAGAAAATTTGGGAATTTTGTTGCGGTAAATGGTATTGATTTGTATATTGAAAAGGGAAAAATTTTTGGATTTTTGGGTCCAAATGGTGCGGGAAAAACAACAACAATTCGCATGTTAACTGGGTCTTTAAGACCTACAAGTGGTAAAGTGGAAATTTTTGGGCTTGATATGAAAACACATGAATTAGAGATAAAAAGAAGAATAGGAGTTGTACCAGATGAACCTAGAATTTACGATCATTTGAGGGGATATGAATATCTAGAGTTTATAATGGACATTTACAGGCAAAATACTAAGGAAGTTAAAAAGAGGATAGAAGAACTATCCGAGGCATTTGGGGTTGATTATCTTGACAAGCAAATTTCCGATATGTCGCATGGTATGAAACAAAAATTGATGGTAATAAGCGTTTTGATGAGAAAGCCAGAAGTTATATTTTTAGATGAACCAACTGTAGGATTAGATGCAAAGAGTGCAAAGATTTTAAAAGAGCTTTTGAGAAAATATGCAAATCAAGGAGTTACAATTTTTCTAACAACTCATATATTAGAGATAGCAGAGAAGATGTGTGATGAAATAGCTATTATAAATAAAGGAGAGATAATAGCACAGGGGGATATTGAAACTTTAAAACAAGGAGAAAACAAATCGCTTGAAGACCTCTTTTTGGAGTTAACTGCACAAGAAGAAGATATAAAAAATATTGTGGATTCACTTTAAGGGGGTGGTTATATGAGAGAATTTGTTATATTACTCAAATATCTGAGTAATCCCCATTTATACGGGAAGAAAAAATCATCGGTTAAAGGTAATTTTCTCAGGCAATTGTTGGCATATATGATGGGTGCTATTCCATTAGGAGTAATGGTATTTTTCTTTTCAAAAAAAATCTTTGTGGAATTGTACAAAGTAGATCAAATGGCTGCAAAGTATATGTTTTTAATGTGGAATTCCATACTTTCTTTGTTTTTTGTGGTGGGATTTATCGGGCTTGCCATGTATTCACTTTCAAGAAACGATGAAATGGAATTATTACTAACTATGCCTATTTCAAGGACTGTGTTAACTGCTTTTCAAATATTTTCTGCAACATTGTCGCAGTTATATACTCTTTCATTTTTTGTGTTTGTTTCCCTATCTTACATTATATCCGTAAAGCAGAATATATTATTGGGAATTTTGCAGATAATTTTACATATTTTCTTTTTGATTGTTTTTTCTTCTGTAGTTGCTGTATTGATAGGTGGAAAAACTTCAAAATCTTTCACAAGAAGGTTTTACATGATAGTGTTACTTTTATCTATGTTTTTCTACTTTTTTATAATTGCAATGATGGATGTAGATGTTTCAAAACTTCAAAATATGGCAAAATTGTTTATTTTTTCCTCAAAAGAATACAATTTCCTTGCGTGGAGTTTTATTTCTGAAAAAACATTTTTTTATTCACTTGTTTCTACCGTTTTGCTTACATTTTCATTTGTTGGTATATCTAGGAAAGTTGGGTTTGAACCTGTTCAGTCAAAGAGAAAGAGGGGGTATAAAATATCTAGTGCAGGTTCTCCAATAAAAGCGGTTTTCAAAAAAGATATGAAGGCTGCTTTAAGATATGAACAGTTTTTGTATTTTATACTTTATCCATTGGGTTTTGGGATATTTATGATGTTTATAAACAGAAGCGATTTTTTACATTCAATATTTTATACTATTCCAATTTTTACATTTTATATTGCGCTTGAAACAGGCATATTAACGTTTTCTGAGGTATCAAAAATAGAGGTTAGTTCAATGTATCCCATACGTTTTTCAACACTTATGATGCCAAAAATTGTACTTCCTTTAGGATTGAATTTTCTCATACTTTTATTGGTGTTTTTTATTTCCTTATTTTTTGCACCTTTTAGTATTTTTATCTTTTTAATACTTATATTTTCTTTAATTTTATTCTTTATGAGCGGAGTTTTGGGAGCATATTATGCTATAAAATCACCTAACGTTAAGTCAAATAATATGAATAGGATATTTACAGTTTCCGCAACTTTTATAATAGAAACAATAACTATGGGCCTGGCTTTTGGAATTATTATGCCATATTTTGTTATAATTAGAAGTGAAAGTGCACCGTGGTGGTTATATTTGATATTTATATCTTCAATTGTGTTTAGTGTATTACTTTCATTTGTGTATATTAAAAGATTAAAAAAGCTTATCTATCAAAAATTGTGAGGTGATAGATATGAAGTATTTTAAATTTGACATAGGTGACATCTTAGATGTAGAGTTTACAAATCTTGAAGGTAAGAAAGTAAAACTTCCAAAGGGAAAATGGGTTGTTTTGTATTTTTATCCAAAGGATAATACCAAAGGTTGCACAACAGAAGCATTGGAATTTTCAGGGCTTATAGACGAATTCAAAAAATTAAATGCAGAAGTAATAGGTGTAAGTCCAGATAAAGTTGAAAGTCATAAAAAATTCATAGCAAAACATAACTTAAAAGTAAAGTTTTTAAGTGATGAAAATAAAGCTGTACTGGAAAAGTTGGGAGTTTGGCAGTTGAAAAAGATGTACGGAAGAGAGTATTACGGGGTTGTAAGAACTACTGTATTAGTTGATCCAGATGGAAAAATAGAATATGTGTGGGAGAAAGTAAAGGCAAAAGGACATGCAAAAGAGGTACTTGAAAAGTTAAGAGAATTAATTGAAAGATAAAAAAAGTGCGCATTTGCGCACTTTTTTAATTGTCAATGGTTGAGTATGAAGATGTAAACTTGTCTTGGATTAATTGTATATTCAACGTCTGTGTCAATGTATGTCTTTTGTGTATCCCATGTAAAATTATTTAAATCGGCGTATAGTATGCGGGTATATCCCTTTGGAATTGTAAATTTGTTTTGATAAATGGGATCGGGGTTGATAAGTACTAAGGCTTCTTGGTTGAAATACGACTTTTTCAGTACAATAAGGTTTTTCCAATTTTTTTCGATATTTACATTTCCATGCGAAAGTGCATAGTAGTCTTTTTTTAGATTGAATATAGTTTTGAAATAATTTAGTAATGATTTTTCATTTTCTTCTTCTTCTTCCACCGAAACGCCATCGTATGGATCATCGTATATAGCTCCATCTAGATTTGCATTTCCAAATGTTATGTTTTTTAATTGATATATTTTTTTAGTCCAATTTGTTTGTCCTTCGCCAGATTGTGAAGCATACCACTGCATGGGTTCTCTAACAGGTTCATCATACACAGGTCCATTCCATTTAAATCCTTTAAGTCCTATTTCATTACCGTAATATATAGTTGGAAGACCTTCTAAAAATACCAATAAAGTATTTAGAACTGCATATTGTGAAGTTCCATATGAATTATTATGATATTTTTCATCGCATAGAACCGAGATAAATCTATTAAGGTCATGGTTATCTAAAAACGGAAAATAATTTGGAAAGATCCCTTCGTAGTCTACGTCTTTGTACCAGGTGGAAATTAAGTTGTCTTTGCCTTCGTAATTTTCCCTTGTGTTAAACATAAAATTAAAATCAAAGACGGGCATAGGTGCAAATTTTTTTAAGATATCTATATTTCCATCGTATGCTTCACCTACAACAATTATATCTTCTTTTATCGATTTTACATACCTTGCAAGTTCTTTGGAGTACTCGGTGGATTTTTCTATTCCATCATCCCAATCATTTCCATAGAAATGTTTTACGGCGTCAAATCTAAACCCATCTACACCTTGTAAAATCCAGTAATTTAAAATATCCCTGTGTAATTCTTTGACTTCTGGATTATCAAGGTTAAAATCTGGCATGGACGGCCCAAATATTCCAAAGTAATAAATTTTTTTACCCTTTGAATTTACTTTGTAATGCCAGTGGGGAAGATTCTTTTCTTCAAGACTCATAATATAATAGTTCCAATATTTTGAGTTTGTCGTATTTTCTATGGCATCTAAAAACCATGGGTTTTTGTCTGAAGAGTGATTTAGTGGAATATCAAGTATTATTTTTATATTATTTTCATGTGCTTTCTTTAAAAGTTCGATAAAATCATTAATATTACCATATTCTGGGTTTATTTTGTAGTAATCTACCACATCATATCCGTGGTATGATGTAGATTTAAATATAGGCATAAGCCATATGGTGCTTATTCCAAGTTTTTTTAGGTAATCTATTTTTCGTGTTATTCCCTGTAGGTCACCTATTCCATCGTTATTTCCATCAAAGAATGATCTTACAAACAAAAGGTACATAATATTTGAAGAGAATATTTCATTAAGTAATTCTTTTGCGTCTATTTTTGTTAGACCACTTTCCTTTCCATCATAGATGGCATTTATGTAATAGATGTATTTTTCTTTTGTTGGATTTGTATCGACAAATTCTGTGTTTGTTGTTTTCCCAAGAAAGTCTATGTCAAGTTCATTTGAACCTTTGTATATGTAAAAGGTTGCTGGAAGGGTGTATTTCCAAGAAAGCTTAATACCGTTATTTGTTATTTCTGCTGTTGCATCTTTTATTTCTTCAAGGTATGGAAGAATAGGTTCTAGAACTATATTTTCTTCTTTTATTTCAAAATTTAATGTGGTTTTTGATGCGGGAAATACTTGAGCTATGGTGTTAATTTTTACGTTTTTTTCTTGAGTTGTAGTTGCATTAATACTTATTTCCCAGACCCCCGGATAAACCTCTTTTTCAAAAGATATGTTGTTTTCTATAAAGTTATGTACAGGCGATGCAGTTAATGTACCTTTAATTGTCGATTCTTTGATTTCTGTACCTTTTGCCTTTAAAGTAATAACCAAAGTGCCGTTTGTGAAAATAGTTTGTATAGTTATTTTGTTTTCACCGTATGAAAGGGTGGTTTCTTTTTCACCGTAAGCTACAAGTGCTTTGTTGTATCCTTCTACCCTTATTTTGTATTTACCCGGGGTAAGTCCTTCTAGGTTTGTAAAAAGAGAGTCCTTTAGATCCCTTTTTAACACTAATTTTGAGCCTTGGAATATCTTTAGTGTGTATTTTTCTATTTTTACGTCTTTTTCAAAACTTTGCGCGGAGATCTTCGGAGCACTTTCTATTGCCCCTTTTAATGATATACTCAAAGACATTTTTAAGGGAGTGGTACACGAAAAAAGAAGAAGTAGTACTATCAAAACAGAAAAGATAACTTTTTTCATATAAACCCTCCTTTGTGGTATCGGTTCCAAATAATTATAACAAAACTCCCCTTCGAATTGAAGGGGAGTTTGGAATTTGTTAGTATAGCTTTAATATTGCATCTATTTTCAAAGCGTTATTTAACCCTTTGATTGTTATTTGTATACTTTCGTCGCTGAAAGTTGTAAATGTTGTATTATTTAATAGTGAATTTAGTAATATATATAAAGATTCTTCTGTTCCCCAGTAGTTCCATATTTTTTGTTCCAAAAGACTGTCAAAGAAGCTTTTTTTGATTCCAAGGTTGTTATCCCTTAAATCAATTGGATCAGGTAGATTTTTGAAATCTATTGTAAGTGTTGCAGAAAATGTGGTTTGACTTGCTTCTATTACAAGTTTTGAATCTAGCGAATGATTTAGTTCTTTTAATATGTCAATATATGCCTTATTATTAATCTGTGTTCCATTTATTTTTATGTCTGTGTTTTCCGTATCTATTTTTTCATCTAGTTCTTTTCCAATGCGTATATCAGAGTCTTCCGTTGCACCAAATTTTAATGCAAAGAGTTCAAAAAAACTGTACCAATTTGTCCATCCCTTTTCGTTTGTCTTTGTTTTTTCAAAATTGTACAGCTCAATAGCACTGTCTAATATGGTTTTGGCAATTTTTATTTCCTCTTTTATTCCAGGAATTTTAAACAGTGTTTCTGTAAATAAATCTTTCATATCAAGAATGTCTTTATCTTCCGATATTTCGGAAAGTTGATATCCCAAATCTTTTAGCGTTGTCCAAAATTCCTGTGTGTTTGGTTCTGCAAATGAAGTATTTGAGATAAGGTTACTTGCTTGGGATGTCAAAAATGTATCAATTTTTCCCATTTTTGCATTTTTTACACTTTTTACATAATTTCTTATCCTTTCTCTTTTTTCATATGTTTTTACAATGTATGTTGTAAAGGTGTGTAGTATAACGACATCTCTGTAATCCATAGCTATTTCTTTGTCTGTTTCAATGTTAAATGCATTCAAAATCTTTTCCCTTGCCTCTTTTTTAAACACGACTTTGAAATCTAATCTGTCCTCTTTTTCTCTAATTTTATTTGTTGTTTCTAATATCTTCTTAAATTTTTCGATCAAATTCGGATGTTCTTCAATAAGTTCTAATATGTTCTCTATTATGTCTTCCATTTGCTCTTCTTCAGTTGAAAAGGTATGCATTTCTGTTGTTGATTTTGGGGCAATGATTTCTGAAAGCTCTGCAATAAAGTTTTGGGTTTCATCGTCAATGACCACGGAAGCAATGTAGGATGTTTCATCACTCGATAAATTTGAAATTTCTGAATTTGTTGGAATTTCGTTGAAGTTAACACATCCAAATAATATGAATAATAAAGATATTATAACTAGAAATTTTTTCATATGTACCACCTCCTTTGACTTTAGACACCTTCTAAATTATAACATTTTTATATTAAAGTTTCGTTTTTTTGATTTAAATTTTGATTTTGTATAAATCGTTTAAAAGGATATTAACGTAAATATGAGTTGAAATGATATAAATTAGATGTTTATAATAATTTACAGAGTTTGTTTGAATGTCTTAAAATTTAAAGGAGGGATTTTTATTAGAAGTATATCATCCAAGATGTTTTTCATTGTGGGCGTTGTTTTTGCTGGTATGGTTATATTTGGATTTATATTTTGGTTTAACGTGGATAAGATTTACATGAGAGAAAAAGTTACCTTTACTGTTAATAGTCAAATAGTTGAGCTTGGAATTTACGAAAATGATTTTCTTGTAGCGGTGCAAACTAAAGATTTTAACTTATTAAAAGATACTATAGAACATTTTGAAAGAAAATTAGAAGAAATGGAAAAAGTGAGAGGAAATTTTAATAATAGGCAAAGAGAGCTTTTTGAAAGTAGTATTATATCATTAAAAAAATTGATAGAAAGTGTTAAAAATATAGATATCCAAAATATTGATCAAAAAACTTTTCAAAACTTTGTGCACATTCAGTTTCAAGTTCGAAAATTACTACTTGAGCTAGTGGATTTACTAAAAGAGAATACATCAAATGCGATGAAGAATTTAATTCTAAGTACAATTTTTGTTTTAGTGGTTGTAGGTAGTATAGTTATAATAATTGTTTTGTTAATAACAAGGGGGTTGATAACTCCTTTAAAAAAAGCATCTGTGCTTGTTGAAAATTTAAGTAATGGTGTTTTAAATGTTGAAATAGAAAAAATAAAGAGTAAAGATGAAATAGGACGTATGGCTCAATCTGTTGAAAAGCTAAGGGAAAAGTTATTTGATGTTATAGAGGGAATAAATAATTCATCTAGTGAGTTGAGTGCAAATAGTGAAGAGTTATCAGCTGTGTCAGAAGAAATATCTACGAACTTAAATAGTGTTTCTGAGGGTATTGATAAGTTAAGTAAGGAAGCTCAAGATAATTCTGCAGCTCTTCAGGAAATAACTGCAAGTATTGAGGAATTTGCAGCATCTGCAGATGTCAACGCAAAAGCAGCACAGGATATGCTTGAAAAAACAAATGAATTGCATAATTTATCAGATAAAAGTACAAAAAAAGTAAGCGAAATTGTAGATAAAATAAAAAATACAAAGGAGCTTAGCGATATAACAAAAAGAAGTTTAGAAAAACTACTACAAATGGCGGGCAATATAAATACTATAGTAAACACAATAAATGCTATATCAGAGCAGACAAATTTACTTGCATTAAATGCTGCAATAGAGGCTGCACGTGCCGGTGAAGCGGGTAAAGGCTTTGCAATAGTTGCAGATGAGATAAGAAAACTTGCGGAAGAGAGCAAAAATGCAACACAACAGATTGTTCAGATATTAGAGAGTATAAGTACGGGAATAGTAAATTCTTCTGATTTTGTTGAAAAAACAACACATTCTATAAATGATGTTGCCGTATCTTCAGAAAAAATAATGCATATATTTGAAAGTATAAAAGAGATGTTGAAAGAAGTACGTGAAAAAGTTGATATTGTTGCATCTAATACACAAGAACAAAGTACAGGTATAGAAGAGATGTCAGCTGCAGTTACTAGATTAAATACACTGTTAAGTACTACCGCAGAAGTAACTGAAGATGCAAATGCCGCGTTGCAAGAATCAAATGGTGCAGTAGAAGAAATGAGTGCGTCGATACAGTCATTAGCATCGATTGCGCAACATCTTCAAAGAAAAATTGAATACTTTAAATTGTAATACAGGGAAGGTTTTACCTTCCCTGTTTTTTTGGTGGTAGAATAGTTTTAAATAAGGGGGATGGTAGCCATTTTGAATAGAAATAGTTTTTTAGAACTTTTGAATCAAAGAGTTTTATTTCTTGATGGAGCATATGGCACGGAATTTTTTAAAAAGGGCTTTAAAGGGCCTGTGGAAATTTTGAATATAGTTTCTCAAGAAAAGATATATGACCTTCAAAAGTCATATGTAGAAGCAGGTGTTGATTTTCTTCTTACAAATACATTTAGTGCAAATAGGTTTAAATTAAAATCTTTAGGTGTCAGATATGATTTAAGAGATATAAATCACAGTGCAGTGAAAATAGCAAAAAAAGCTGCAGGAGACAATGTATATGTCTTAGGTGATATTTCATCTACTGGGGTGTTAATAGAGCCTTTTGGAAAAACAACCTTTGATGAAGTCTACAGTGTTTTTAAAGAGCAGGGAGAAATACTTTTAAACTCCGGTGTAGATGGATTTATAATTGAAACTATGACCGATTTAAAGGAATTGAAAGCAGCTGTGTTTGCCCTAAGAGACCTTTCTAATGATGTGCCAATAATTGCACAGATGAGTTTTGAGGAAAATGGTGTTTCAATTACGGGGACGAGTGTTGAGATATTTGCAACACTTTTAAACGATTTAGATGTAGATGTGATTGGAGTAAATTGTACATTAGATCCGGTAAAATTGCTTTTTGTTTTTAAAAAACTTGCAAGTTTTTCGCAGAAACCTTTAAGTGTTGAGCCAAATGCAGGAAAGCCAAAATTAAAAAATAAAGAGTTGATTTACCAAGTGACCCCTGGAGAATTTGCACGTTATATGGTGGAATTTGTTGAGTTTGGTGCAAATATTGTAGGTGGGTGTTGTGGAACATCGCCTGAGCATATAAGGTACATGATAAATTTTGTTGGAAGGAAAAGTCCAAAGAAAAGAAGAATGGTGTTGTCACAGTATATTTCAAATAGAACAAGGTTAAGGAAAGTATCCCCCTTTTTAGTTATAGGTGAAAAAATTAATGCTTTTGGAAGGAAAAAATTTCAAGAAAATATAAAAGTGAAAAATTTTGAAAGGGTTGTAAAACTTGCTAGACTTCAAGAGCAAGATGGCGCACATGTTTTAGATGTTAACTTGGGAATTGAAAAACTCTTAAGTAGAGACCACTTTAAAAAGGTGGTACTTGTTCTTGATAAAATAGGGGCTCTACCGTTGTCTTTGGATATACAAGAATTTGAGTTTATGAAAGTTGCACTAAAAGAATATGTGGGAAGACCTATTGTAAATTCGGCTAAAGCGGATTTAGAAAGTTTAGATAAGGCAATATATCTTTTAAAAAGATATGGTGGGATGTTAATTCTTCTTGCAATGAAGGATAAAATACCACAAAGTGCAGAAGAAAGGTTTAATATTTCTTTGGAAGCTATATCTTATTTGGAAAAAAATGGTATTCCAAAAGAAAGAATTTTTGTAGATCCATTAGTGTTGCCACTAAGTACAGGAAATAACCCAAATATTACGTTAAAGACAATAAAACTTTTAGCTAAAAGAGGAATATTGACAAGTATAGGACTTTCTAATTTGAGTTTTGGGATTTTAAAGAGAGAAGCGGTTAATTCTGCGTTTCTTTCACTTGCAATGGAAAAAGGGTTAAATGCGGCGATATTAAACACATCTGAATCATGTACTATGAACGTGGTGTATGGCAATCTTTTTTTAAGAGGAATAAAACTTGAAAAATTAGAAATAAAAGAGGATCCCATAGTAGAGATGATTTTAAAAAATGATGAAGAAGGTTTAAGGAAAGAAATAGATAAACTTCTTAAAACATATACACCTTTTCAAATAATGCAAGATATATTATCAAAAGCAATAACACGTATAGGTGATTTATATTCAAATGGAAAAATTTTTTTACCGCAATTTATGATATCTATGGAAACGATTGTTCCTATTTTTGATTATTTAAATAGTTTGATTCCAAATGAGGAGAAAGGAAAGACGGTATTACTTGCAACTGTTGAGGGAGATGTACATGATATAGGAAAAAAGATAGTTAAAGTTGTTTTAAAGAGTGTGGGGTTTCATGTAATAGATTTAGGCGAAAATGTACCGTCAGATGTTATTTTGAAAAAGGTTAAAGAATACACACCTGATATATTGGGGCTTTCCACTATGATGACTACTACAATTAAAAAGATAAAAGAAGTAAAAGAATTACTTGAAAAAGAGAAAATTAATATCCCAATAATTGCAGGAGGAGCTTCTATGAACGAGGAGATAGCAAAAGAGTTTGGAGTTATTTATGGAAAAAATGCAATAGATGCCTTAAATAAAATAAAGGATATAATAAATGAAAAACTTTAAAAAGCATTGTACCAACAAGTTGTTTTTGTCAATTATACTTGACAAAATGTAAAATATATTTTACAATAATTATTGGAGGTAAAGTGTAATGAAAAATAAGATAAAGTTTTTTAGGGCTTTAAATAATATAACCCAAGAAGAACTTGCAAAAAAAGTAGGAGTTTCAAGGCAAACTATAAATTATATAGAAAGAGGAAAATATGTGCCATCGGTATTACTTGCGTTGAAAATAGCTAGAGTGTTTAATTGTCAAGTTGAAGAGGTATTTATTTTAGAAGAAGGTGATTAAAATTAGAAAAATTTTGTCTTTTTTTGAAATAGTATTGCTCTTTATAATCACATTTATGATTTCAATTAACAGATGGTTTTCTATTTTTTATCTTTTACCTATATTTTTTGAGTTATATAAAGATATGTTTTCTAAAGAGGTTGATGAATTCGAAAGGTTGGTAAGGTATAAAACGTCTAATATTGTGTTATATATTGTTATTTGTATGTCTGTGACATTTTTGTTGTTGGGATTATTTCCAACAAGGGATATTTATTATTTTTACATATTGTTTCCTTTACTTTTGAGAAGCCTATTGTATATAGGATATTTTTATAGAAGAAAAAGAGTGATAAAAGTTACCGGATATACACTGTTTATAATGTTATCAATTTTTATACTGTTATCTCATGGTTTTACAAAAGAGAGTTTGTTTGAGTGTGTTGTGCCTTTGTTAATATTAATTTCTACATGGGTTTCAATATACTACAGATGGGTTGGCGGTGTAATGTTCTTTGGATATTTTTTAGTATTTAGTTTTTATATCTTTAGAGGTACTTTAAATGTAGGGAAAGTACTTGTATATTCTTTACTTGGAACTGTTTTGTTATTTTTGAGTGTTCAGTCTGTGAGAAAGGAGGAGAAAATATGAAAAGATATATATTATTGCTGTTGTTTTTTAGTGGAGTGATTTTGGCAAATGGATTTAGTTATATACTCGG
Source organism: Thermosipho sp. 1074 (assembly GCF_001999655.1). NCBI lineage: Bacteria > Thermotogati > Thermotogota > Thermotogae > Thermotogales > Fervidobacteriaceae > Thermosipho > Thermosipho sp. 1074. Next base: position 98,868 of record NZ_LBEX01000015.1, read on the forward strand.
AGTTGTGATTACTGGTACTGTTTTTCCTTATTTTGAAGTAAAGTATAATTTGGAAGAAATATCTATTGGTTGTTCGATAGGAATGACGTTTGTAGAAGATAAAAAGAATGAATTTTACGATTTTTTATTATCACCGAAAGTTAGTATATCATACTTTCCTTTTAAACAATTTTTTATACAAGCTAATTTTCGAACGATAGTTGTGTTTCCGTATCAACAAAAGCAGTTATATCTCTTTGGTGCTGGGATAGGCTATGGGATACCTTTTAATAATGGAAAAATTAATTTTTTGTTATCTGAAAATATTTCATTGCCAATAAGTGCGGCAAGTAAGGTTAGTAGGCCTATACCTATATTAGAATGCGAATATGAGTTTTAAAAAAGAAAAATATTAAAAATGAGGGGAAATTCCCCTCATTTTTGATTTTAAACTTTAAAACCTTCCACACTTTTTTTAAGTTTTTGTACAATTTCTGAAATATCATTGGCTTTATCTTTTGCAGAAATGATTTCTTCACCTTGTTCATTGATTGTTTGATTAATTTCTATCATATTTTGTGTTATTTCATCTATTAGCTTTGATATCTCTTTAATATTACTTGCCATTTCTTCAGCGGATGCACTTTGTTCTTGAGATACCGCAGCGAGGTCTTCTGACTTTCTTGAAGTATTTTCTACGTTTTTTCTTATAACGATAAATTTTTCGTTCATCTTTTTCATCTTTTCAATTATTTCATTTATAGATGCTACCATTTTGCGGCTTGAATCAGCTGTTTCTTTTGATTCTTCCTTAATATTTCCAAGTTTTATGGAAATTTCCTGTGTGGATTTTTTAGCTTCTTCGGCAAGATTTCTAATTTCATCGGCAACTACTGCAAATCCCTTTCCAGCTTCACCTGCTCTTGCCGCTTCAATTGCCGCATTAAGTGCTAAAAGGTTTGTTTGTTCTGCTATTCCGCTTATAACTCCCAATATATCACTTACCGCATTTGCAGATTTTTCGAGAATTTCAGATTTTTCTAGCATTTCATTTGATTCAAAGCTAACTACTTCTATATCTTTGTTTATTTCGTCAATGATTTCCATTCCATTTTTTGCTTCATCTAGGATTTCGTTCATGTTGTAGGATAATTCTGTTGCAGTTTCAGCAACAGATACAGCGGAATTTGCAACTTCCTGAACATCAGAGTCTATTTGACCTACACTTTCTTCAATTTCTTGAAGGTTGTTTGTGAATATATCTGTTACTTTCATGATATTTTCTGATTTAACTCCTACATTATTGAGAAATTCTTTTAGATTATTTACGGAAGAGGATACTTCTTTTGTATTTTTAATAATTGATGTTGCTATGTTCTTAACAATTTCAATAAAAGCATTGAAGCTTTTGGCAATTTTTCCCAATTCATCATTTGTAACAACTGGTATCTGTTTTGTAAGATCAGCTTCTCCTGATTCAAGTTGTTTAAGCGTTTTAAGGAGATGTTTTAGAGGTTTGTAAATGGTGTTTAAATAGATGAAAATGAAGAGTGCAACAATGGAAAAGCCTAATATAGTTAACCAAATTTGTATCTGTTTCATCCAAGAAACTTTTCGTTCGGCAAATTTTTGAAACAGAGAAACTGCGGTGTTCATTTCAGAAAGAAGTTTTTCGTTGTTGTCTATTATGTATTTAATTGCATCTTTATCTTTTCCGTTACTGTTTATAACTTTTTGAATTGCGTTTTTGAATGGTAAGAAAAGTTTTTCTACAACAATTAATTGGTTTTTGATTTCGTTGGTTCCTGCAGGTGGGATTTCTACGGGATTTTTCATGGCAAGATCTGTATATGTTTTTCCTCCATCTTTTAATGCGTATAAAGTTGTTTCGAAAAGTTTCATAGTCTTTGAGAGTTTTTCTTTGTAACTCATGTCACCGTGCGAGATTATTAAAGATTCTTTGGATATTTTTTGTGTTAACATTCTTTGCCTTCCTGCCAAATTAACAATTAAAGAGTCAAATTTTTGAGAATTTGTTATTACATGAGTACTTATAAAGATTGTAACGATTAGAAATGCCAAAATAATCATTGGAACTATTAGCTTTAGTATTATATGTTGCCTCATATAATCCCTCCTTTTAATTATTCTGAATATATTTTAACATATTTTTTGCGTGAATTTAACGTATGATTCAAACAAATTTGACGTGAATTTATACACGTAAACATGTTTTATTATTTTTTATTTAAAAATCACTTTTAAAGGTTTTCCAAAAATAGGATTTTTATTCCATATATTGGAAAGAACTCTATGAGAAACTTTATTTATGTTAATTCCGTCAACAATGTCTGTAGCATCCCAAATCCATACTTTTCCGTTTTTGTCAATTTTATCAAGTATTGCAACGTGATCCATGATGCTATCACCATTTACATCGAAAAAGATTAAATCTCCCTGTTTGGCGCTGCTTGCATCTTCTAATATGACGTTGTATTTAAACAAGGCATCTGCGCTAACGTCATATACAAGTTTTCCCTGATAGACAAAGTGTTTGACACCAAGTTGATTATAAAGATAAACAATTAATCCAGAACAATCAAATCCATTTTTAGGATTTTGCCCACCCCAATGATATGGTATTCCTTCTAATGAAGGTAAAGTTTTAAACCATTTTTCTTTGTCGGCATTTGTAATTGGAACTTGATGGAAATTTTGTGGTATGTGATTTGCTAGAAATATTCCAAAAATTAAGCCTAACACTAATCCAAGCACAAAGTAATTTTCCATTATTTTTCACTATCTCCTTATTGTTATTTGATTTTTTCTTCTATTGGAAGGCTACCATTTTTATTTTACCATTTACACATATGTGGTGGAGAAACTAAAATTGAAAAAACTAAACATCAAAAAAATCGAATTCCTATAGATAGGATACAAACATAACGTTGTAAGTGCTTTTTTGATAAGAAAATACACTTTTAATTAAGTAAACGTTTATTTCATTATCGGAAGTTTTCTAAAGAAATATAAATTTGCTATTTTTCTTTTTGGAGTGATAAATAGCTTTTCATCTAAAATAGTTAAAGTGTTTGAATTTTAAGGGAATTAGAAGTATAACATGTATATAACATATAACGAATAACAAAAAACCTGGGCGTATGTTATATTACCCAGGTTATTTCTTACGTTATGCACTTAAAATTTACTTAATGAAAACTTTATGGGTGTAGGATTTGCTAAGTTGTCTGAAACAGGGCATCTTTGCTCGACTTTTTTTAACCATTCATTTAATGTTTCTTCTGAAGCGTTTGTTTCAAGGGAAAGAGAAACATTAATTTGGGTAAATCCCGTTCTATCTTCTGAAGGTTTTCCTAAAAATTTATTTGGATTTAAATCTCCTTCGATATCTATTTTTATTTTTTTTAATTCAAAGCCCATTTCTTTTGCAACCAAATGACCTACAACATTTAAACAGCCTGCAAAAGCTGCTAGAAGATACTCAACGGGATTTGGACCTTCATCTTTTCCCCCAAGGTTTTCAGGTTCATCAATTGTCATTTTAAAATTCCTTGCAGTTACTAGTGTTTTGGTAAAATTTTCACTTTCTGCTGAAACTCCAAATTTTACAAATGCCATATTATCACCTCCTGTATTGATTATAATACTTATCTATAGTGAAGAAATGAATGAATAGTAATTTTTTTGTTGCAGTTAATAAATATATATATTGAATTGTTGTTAAAAAAATCACAAGCAGTAGTAACAATATAATTTTTATCCAGATTAATCGAAAAACTTTTTAGTTATACTAAAAATATTTTTTAAATTATCCCCAAAAATATCTTCCAAGACATCTATGTAAGAAATTTTTTGCAAACTTTTATCGGATTCAGCAAGGTTTTTAAGGTTATAGAAGATTTTGTTATCAAGTTTACCATTATCAACTTCCTTTTTTAAAATCAAAAGTGCTTTTTTGTATGGTAAAGCCTCTCTATATGGTCTAGGTTCAACCAATGCAGAATAATAATCTGCTATAGCTATTATCCGGTTGTAGACATTTAAATATTCATCGGTTAATCCAAAAGGATAGCCTGAGCCGTCCAATCTTTCATGGTGAGCCCCACATAATATGGCTAAATTTTCAAAATTGGAATTATTTAGCATATTAATGGTATCAATGATGTGTTTTTTCATGATTAGTTGCTCTATTTCTGACAAAGGACCAGGCTTGTGCAAGATTTTAAGGGGGGTTTTTAATTTACCAAGATCATGTAAATAACCACCCATTTTTAAAATCATACCGTCTGCTTTTCCCAAAATGTATTCACCTAATTTTTGAGAAACTTTTGAAACAAAGAAGACATGATCTTTTGTTGTTGGGCTTCTTATTTCTTGGAGTAATGCTATTATTTTGGTAAAATTTATGCTTTCTCTTAACGATAGATTTACTGAAAAATCTTTAAATGTTTCAAAATGCAGTTTATTATCTATTAATTTGTCAATTATCTTGTAATTTTTAAGTATATTTATGGAAACTTTCTTGATGTTTTCAGGCATTTTTATCTTTTCAATTTTTTGCCATAGACTAGGAATAACTTCAGCGTAATCTTCAAAGTTTTTAATTTTGAAAAAGTACCAAGAAATAATATCAGATAATTTAATAATACTACCTATAAATCTTTCTTTAGTTTTATCAGAAAATTCGCTGTGATGATATTTTACTGCTTCAACTGCGTCTTTTTCAAGAAATGTAATGTTTTTAATTAGGTAATATGAAATTTTTGGATGTGTATCTATGTTTTCTAAATGTTCTATTTTTGTGAGATCTCCATAATTTAACGAATTTATTAATTTTAATAATTCGTTTAGTGTGATAAATCCTATGTCATGAAAAAGACCAACGATGAAAACATCATCATAATTTGGTATTCCAAGTTCCTTTGCAAGAAGATAAGAAAACTTTGCAACATGTATTGAGTGTAAAACAAAATCTCTATATTCGTTATAACCTATTTCTTTAAAAAGAAGAATAAAGTTTTTTAACGTAAATCTCATTTGCCATCCTCCTAAATAATATTATAACATGTAATGAGAATCATTTCTAATGTAATTAAAAGACTTTCCCATTGTATTTTTTTAATGTATAATTGACAAAAAGGGGGGGATTACATGAAGAGGATAATTTTTGGTGTGGTTGCATTAATCTTTGGGTATTTTGTTTTTGTTTTTTTGGTAAGTGGATATGCTAAATGGTTTTTTAGTGGAATGTATAAAATAGAATTTGCAAATATAGAGCAAAAAATGGATAAAGATGGGGTATTTCACGTACATGAAATAATAACCTTTGAGATGAAAGAACCATTTAGGGGAGTGTATAGAGAAGTACCTCAGAGTAGGGCGGTAAATATAGAAAATGTAAAGCTTTGGATTGAAAATTTTGAAGGTGAATGGGTAGAATTTTTAGAAAAAAATTCAAAAGGATTTAAAGCAAGGGTTTGGATTTCAAAAGCACCTATTTCACCTGAGAAAATGAAACGTGTAGTTTTGCATGTCAAATACGATGCAAAATATGTGTACGAAAAAGGAAAAGATGTTTCTCAAGTATTTAGGAAATTTTGGGGAGAAGATTGGAATTCACCTGTAGAAAATTTAGTAGCACGATTTATCTTTCCGAAAAATGTAAGACTCTTAAAAGTTTATTCACATCCCAAATTAAATGTACAAAAAAAAGGAAATGAATATATATTTAGTGCCAAAAATATCCCTCCTAATACGTTTTTAGAAGCCCGATTTTTGATGGAGAAAATTCCCGTTAAATACCAGTATGAAAATCCTATGTTAACTTTAAAGTCGGCGGAAGAAATTGAAAATGATTTTACAAAAAAATATGTATTTTCGATATTTTTACCGCCTATAACTTTTGCAGTGGTGGTTGTTTTGTTATTTTTGGTATTTAATTTTTTTGGAAAAGAAAAGAAAGTGTCGTATCAAGGTGTATATGAAAGGGAAATACCGTATCCAGATACACCCGATATAGTAAATGCAATAGTTATCAATCAACTAGGAAAAATAGATGAAAATGGAATTAACGCAGTTATCATGGATTTATACAGAAAAGGATTTTTAAATCTTGATAAGAAAGGATATATTGAAGTTTTGGAAAAAGAAGGTAATTTAAACTCAACAGAGGGGTATTTTTATCAATTTTTGAAAAAATATTCCAGAGATGGAATATTTTCATTTTCTGATTTAAAAAAAGCTCTATCAAGAGACAAAAAACTTGCAAAAGAATTTTTGGACGATTTTAAGGTATATAAAACACTTGTTTTGGATGAAGCAAGGTCGAGAAATTACCTTTCGGTGAAGGGAACATATATTTCATACGTAATAGGGATCACTTCCGTTATAGCTTCTTTTCTTTACTTTCTTGTGTTTTTTAAGCAAAACTTTCTCTATCAATTTATTTTTTCAGGGTTGTTGTTTTTAGCAGGTGGTATTACCTTTATATTGCCTAGAGATGTTTTTGGAAGTTGGTCTAAAGAAGGTAGGGAATATTATCTAAAGTGGATCAATTTTATGAAATTTTTGGAAGATTATTCAGCACTTTCCATGTATCCGCCAGAATCAGTTATTTTGTGGGAAGATTATTTAGTTTATGCAACAGCACTTGGTATAGCAGACAAAGTAGAAAAACATTTGAAAAAAGTAGCACCAAAGGAATTTGAAGAAAGTCGGTTATACTATTATCCGTATATGGGCTTTGGTAGACAATTTGTGGTTATGTCTACAGTTGCAACGAGTGCCGTTTCAGCATCTTCGTCTAATACGTTTAGTGGTGGAGCAGGAGGTGTAGGTGGTGGCTCCGGTGGCGGAGGCGGCGGAGCATTTTAAAAAATGGAGGTGGAGATTTTGATTTGGGTAATTTTGATTGTTGCATTTATTGTTGTGTTATACAACGATTTAGTTAAATTGAAAAAGTTAGTGGAAAATGCCTGGAGTCAAATCGATGTACAATTAAAAAGGAGACACGATTTGATACCAAATCTTGTCAATTCTGTAAAGGGGTATATGAAATTTGAACAGGAGACGTTGGAAAAAGTTATGAAAGCTAGAGCCGCTGCTATTTCTAGCAAAGATATGAATGAAAAGATAAAAAGTGAGAATGAAATTACAGGTCTTCTATCAAGACTTTTTGCACTTGTGGAAAATTATCCCGAGTTAAAGGCAAATGAAAATGTAAAGCAATTAATGGAGGAACTAAAAAAAACAGAGGATAAAATAGCATATGCAAGGCAATTTTACAACGATATAGTTATGAAATACAACACAAGAATCTCAGTCTTTCCAACAAATATAGTTGCAAAGATGTTTAATTTTAAAGAGGCATCATTTTTTAAGATTGAAGAAGTGGAAAGGGAAGTTCCAAATGTAGATATTTAAAAAAAGAGTGTGGGGGGTGTCCTTTTGAAAACGGTGGTTGTTTTAGATTATGGTTCACAGTACACACAACTTATTGTCAGAAGAATCAGGGAAAAAGGTTATTATGCAGAACTTTTGCCTTGGGATGCAACAGAAGAAGAAATAAAATCTTTGAATCCTTTTTCTGTTATACTTTCCGGTGGACCATCGAGTGTATATGAAAAAGATGCACCTTATGTTCCAGATTTCATTTTAAATTTGAAAGTGCCCATATTGGGGATTTGTTATGGCCTTCAGGCATTAGTTTACAAGTTTGGAGGAAAGGTGGAAAAATCAGAAAAAAGGGAATTTGGGCATGCAGTTTTAAAGGTGAAAAAAGATCCTTTATTTGAAGAATTACCCGAAAAGTTTGATGTTTGGATGAGTCACTCAGATAGAGTTGAAAAACTTCCAGAAGGTTTCTACGTCATTGGTGAAAGTGAAAATTCACCTTTTGCCGCTGTGAGAAACAAAGAGGGAACTATTTATGGGGTGCAATTTCACCCGGAAGTGACACATACGCAATTTGGAAGTAAGATTTTGGAAAATTTTGTCTCAAAAATAGCAAAGATGCCTAAAAATTGGCAGATGAGTGACTTTGTAAAAGATAAGATAAGAGAAATAAGACAAATTGTGGGAAATGATAAAGTTATACTTGGTTTGTCTGGTGGAGTAGATTCGTCTGTAGTTGCAATGCTTTTGCATAAAGCAATTGGGAAAAATTCCATTCCAATTTTTGTTGATACGGGACTTTTGAGGTTAAATGAAAGAGAAGAGGTGGAAGAAAAATTTAAAAATTTAGGAATAGAGATATTCGTTGTAGATGCAAAAGAAAGGTTTTTGAGTGCTTTGGAAGGAATGGAAGATCCTGAAGAAAAAAGAAAGATAATTGGTCATACTTTCATAGATATTTTTTATGAAACTTCTATGAATTTACTTAAAGAGCATGGAAATATTAAATATTTGGCACAAGGGACGTTATACCCCGATATTATTGAAAGTAAAGTAAGCGAAAGAAAATCTGCGGCAAAGATAAAGACACATCACAATGTAGGGGGGCTCCCTGAGAAATTACCTTTTAAAATAATAGAACCTTTGAGGTATCTTTTCAAAGACGAAGTAAGAAAATTGGGAAAGATATTGGGTTTACCAGATGATATGATTAATAGACATCCATTCCCTGGACCAGGACTTGCCGTAAGAATAGTAGGAAAAATCACAAAAAGAGCTGTTGAAATACTACAACAAGCAGATTACATATTTATAGAAGAATTGAAGAAAAATGGTTTGTATGAGAAAGTTTGGCAGGCATTTGCCGTATTTCTTCCCATAAAATCTGTAGGGGTTATGGGAGATTATAGAACGTATGAAAATGTAATAGCATTAAGGGCGGTAAATAGTTTTGATGGTATGACTGCAGATTGGTCAAAACTACCACATGAATTTTTAAATAAAGTTGCAAAAAGAATAATAAATGAGGTTGAAGGAGTAAATAGAGTAGTTTACGATATTACCTCAAAACCACCTGCAACTATAGAATGGGAGTAGTATAACACCCCGCTTGGGTGTTATACTATTTCAAGTATGAATTTACCAGATTTTTCAATAGTGGACTTTACTTTAAATTTAATTGGAAATTTAAAGATAGGTCCATCATATACAAAGGTGTGGTATTCTCCATTTTCACCACATACATCTATTCCCATTTTTTCAAATTCTTCTATTAAATCTAATGACAAGTCTCTACCTAGAAAATTTTTGAGTTCTTTTTTGATGGATATTATTTTTGCTTTGAATCCAAGCAAGAGAAACTCTTTAACTATGTCTTTTCTTTTACGTTGCCAAAGGGGTTCAAATACTTTTACGTTTTTCTTTGAACATACGTTTTTTACCCAATCTAAGTGTGCTTGTAAATCAATATCTCCAAATATTCCAATACCACTGTATGCGTATTCTTCTAGGAATTTAAGAAAGTTTTTTTCATAGTTTTCCCAGCTACTACTTTTAGTTATAAGTGGTAGCCCCAAGCTTTTTGCTTGTTGTTCCAATATGTGTTTTGGTAGGCCGTGGGCCCTTGAATGAATCTTATCTTCTGATAACATTGTAAATAGATAATCAATCGTTGTAAATTTTTTAAGACCGTAGTACAAGGCAAGTGTGGAATCTTTTCCTCCACTCCATGAACAAAATACTTTTCCCATTTTATTGATCGCTTCCTTTTGAAACATTTGCAGATTCGAATGTAGCCATTTCCCTTATCATTTTTATCGCAGCTTCGATCAGGTACATAGAAAGTACCGCACCTGTACCTTCTCCAAGACGCATATCTAAATCCAAAATAGGTCTTTCGTTTATTGAATCTAGTATTACTTTATGTCCTTTTACTTTGGACTTATGACCAAAGAGGACGTAATCTTTTACCTTTTTATCTATATGATATGCTATGAGAAATCCCGCTGTAGTGGGAAAACCATCTATAACTACTGGTATTTTTTCTTCAACTGCTTGGAGTATAAATCCTGCCATTTCTCCTATGCAATAGCTCCCCACTTTTGAAAGGACGTCTATGGAATCTGATGGATTGGGATTGTTTACTTTTATCGCCTTTTCCACAACTTGTTTTTTTCTTTTTAGTTTTTCGTTGTCTATAGGAGTACCTATATCTAGTATTTCATCTAGATTAAATCCAAAAGCAGCTGCAATTGCAGTTGCAGTGGTAGTGTTTCCTATTCCCATATCACCTATAGCCAGTAAGTCTGCACCTTCATTAATTGCATCTTTTGCAATTTTTTGTCCATACTCTACGGATTTTAACGCATCATCTTTTGACATAGCAGGACCTTTTGTGAAATTTTTTGTACCATATCCCACTTTCTTTACTATTAAAGATGGATGTTGATCAAAATCATAGTCAACTCCTGCATCAACAACATAGACTTTTGCCCCCACGTGTTTTGAAAAAACGTTAATTGCCGCTCCTTGGTTTAAGAAGTTAAGGACCATTTGAAATGTTACTTCTTTTGGATATGCCGAAACTTTCTCTTCTACCACCCCATGATCTCCTGCAAATACATAAACCCTTTTGTCGTTAAAAAGTTCTGGAAGTTCTTTTTCTTGGATAAGAGAAATTTTTAATGCTATTTCTTCCAAGTATCCAAGACTTCCTACAGGCTTTGTGAGGTTGTTTAGTCTGTTGATGACTTTCTCCCTAAGTGTCATTTTATCCCCTCCTACAAACAAAAACTTCCACAAAAAGCCCTGAGCTTTTGTGGAATTTATACATCCAAGATAGGTTTCCCGGCTCCCGGATCATCCTACTTTCTACACCTTCCCAGGTTTCCCCCAGTGGTATTTGCAGATTTCGTCCCCGGTTACGGTTGCTGGGCAGCCCCGGATTTTCACCGGTGTTCCCTTTTCTTGGATGTTTTTAGTATAAATTTTCTCTAAAATTATACCACAGTATCTATAATATTTAGGTCTTGATTTAGTAACACAAACTTAGCATCATATCCTATTTTGATCCGTCCTGTGTCTATTTTTAAATTTTTAAGTGTGTTAAAAGAAGATACCCATGAGAGTTCTTTTAGAGAGCAATTGGTGGCCTTTTTGAAATTTTTGAGCCCATCTATGAATTTTAGTGTGCTTCCTGCAAGGGTTCCATCTTCAAGCCTTGCTATATTATCTTTTACCTTTACAAGAAGATTTCCCAGTGTGTAAATGCCATCGCCAAGTCCTGTGGCTGATATACTATCTGTAATAAGGATAATTTTTTTTGCACCTAGTGTTTGGTATACTAATTTTAAAAATTCAGGAGATGAATGTACAAAATCTGCAATTATCTCAACGTACGGTTTGTGTAAAAAAACACCACCTACAATGCCAACTTCTCTGTGATGTAACGTAGATAGGGCATTGGGAAAGTGTGTAATTCTTTTAACATCAAGGTCAAAGAACTCTTTAAAAATCTTGTAATTTGCATTTGAATGTCCAATTGAAGGAACAATATTGTTTTTTCTTAATTTTTCCAGTAGATCCTTTGAATTGGGAAGTTCTGGTGCAAAACTTAAAATTTTTACATTTTTAAGTTGTGGAAGTGCATCGTTAAAAGATTGTATATATGCTTTGTTTTGAGCTCCCGCTTTCTTTTTATTTAAAAAAGGGCCTTCAAAGTGCAATCCCATAAGGGAAGGGTGCGTGGCATTTGAAAAATTTTGTGTTACATTATTTAGTACTTCAAAAGAATGAGAAACGGTAGTGGGAAAAAGATATGTAACACCGTTAGATAGGACCTTATTCCCCCAAATGTTAAAATCTTTATCTGTTGCAGTCATACAATCTATTCCCATATATCCGTGGGTGTGTGTATCCACAAATCCTGGCATTAATAAAAGTTTGGGGGTACAATCGTATTTTTTTACATTTATTATCTTTTTATCAAATTCTATATCTCCTGTAAATTCTCCTTCAATTGGATCAACTATGAGTGCTTTTTCTATTATCATATAATACCTCCTATATTTTCACACTTTTCGATAAATTTTCAGGTCTATCTGGATTTAGCCCTTCTGATATAGCCTTTTTGTAGGCTAGTATTTGTAAGAAAATAACTCTCAACGGAGTTTCAAATCCGCTATTGTATTTAATATCTATATCTCCATCTTTTCCTAAGTATATAACTTTGGTGTATTTTTCCAAATCTTTCTTTAATGTGTGTTCGTATTTTGTGTCTTTTGAATTAATGATCACTAATGTTTTGTCGGTTAATTTGGATATAGGTCCATGTCTATATTCTAAAGGTTCGTGAAATTCTACAAATTGTTTTGCCATTTCTTGTATTTTTAATGCTCCCTCTTTTGAAATACCGTATTCTTCGTCAAATCCTAGAAATACAAAGTGATTGTATTTTTTTAAATCTATTTTTTCAAGATAATCGTTACTTTTCTTGATTATTTTCTTTGCCACGTTTGAGATTTCTCCATTTTTTATCAAAAAGTGTAAAATTGCTGTAAATGCGCCAGTCATTACTATACTTTCCTCGTGAAGAAAATCAAAAGTAAAAGTTTGATCACATACTTTTTCAAGTGAGGAATTTTTTTCGCAAGTTATACCTATTGTAAGTATGCCGTTTTTCTTAAACTTTTCTGCAGAAAGTACTGTTTCTGTTGACTCTCCTGTTCGAGAGATAAATATTCCAATATCGCATTTTGGTGTGTAATCCAACGCGAGAATTTTACCGCCAGTTAGAGTTTCCGAATTAACTTTGAGTATTTTTGAGGCGGTAAAGGCAAGATTATACGACGAACCACAGCCTACAAATACGTATTTTTTGTTGCTTGAAAATTCGATAGAATAATTTTCTATTTTTTTCAAAAGTTCAGGTGTGCGCATTATTTCATTATATGTGTAATTCATCCCTTTAGAGCCCCCTTTGTGATACCAGAGATTATATGTTTTTGAAAAGCTAAAAAGATGATTATAACTGGTATTCCGATTATGGAAGAAGCAGCCATAAGTCTTGGCCAATCTATTTGGTTTAGTTTTTGATACAGCGCAAGACCTACTTGAACGGTTCTCATTTCGCGAGAGTTTGTCATAACTAGTGGATAGAAAAGTGCGTTCCAACTTGAAATAAATGTGTTAATAGCCATTACTGCAATTGCAGGTTTTGATAGGGGAAATACTATTTTGAAGAGTATTTGAAATGTATTTGCTCCATCTACGTATGCAGCTTGTTCAAGTTCAATTGGTAGTTGTTCTATGTATTGTTTTAATAAAAACACGCTAAATGGTGTAACAAGCATAGGTACAGTGAGTGCAAAATATGTATCTATCCATCCAATATTTTTCATGAGTATGAATATGGGGATTATTGTAATTTGTGGTGGTATCATCATTGTCATTAAAATTATTGAAAAAAGTAAATTTTTTCCAAAAAAGTTTCTCCTTGCAAAAGCGTATGCAACCATTGTTGAAAATATAATATTTCCTATTACTACAACTGTTGAGACAATAAGACTATTTAATATGTATCTTGTAAACATATCTTCTTTTAATACATTTACAAAATTCAGTAATGTGGGAAATTTGTAAATGAGTTTTACATCATCAAGGTAATGTTTGTCCGAAAAATGAAAAACTATTTTAGATACGTATTTTAAGTTAATTTCACCAAAGTTAGTTAAAGTATATTTTTTCCAATCTTTACTTCCAGAAAATTCTTTTTTTATACTTTTTCCAAAAGCATCGAATATTTCTAGGGAAAAATTTTCCTTTCCTTTTGCCCAGAATTCTAGTTGTTTTGCAACGCGCATGTCGAGTTTATTTGTTAATAGAACTATTGTTCCATTTGCTAATATTGATTTTGTACTTTGAGGTGAGTCATTAACTAATGTGAATTGACCGTTTAATTTTCTCCTTAAATAACTTTTGTATTTTATCTCAAAATCGTTTATATACCTTTCTTTTATTATCTTTGTAAGGTTGCCACTAGGTATAACTGCAGTGTAGAACATTGATAGCATGGGAAATAAAGAAATAAACAAAAGTACAAACATTGTTGTAAGAAGTATAACTTTTTTCATATGTTTTCACTCCTGAGTAATCTACCTTGTATTAGAGTAATAGTAAGTATTATAAGCACTAAGATATATGCTATTGCAGATGCATACCCCATTTCAAAGTTTCTAAATCCCACTATGTAGAGATAATGTACTATTGTTTGTGTGGCATTCATCGGGCCTCCCCCAGTCATTGTGAATATTTCCGAGAAGATTTGAAAGGAACGTATAGTATTTAACGCTATGACAAAGTATAAAGTGGGCTTTAAAAGTGGGAGCGTTATTTTAAAAAACATTTTGCTTTTACTTGCGCCGTCTATTTCTGCTGCTTCGTATAACTGCTCGGGAATACTTTGAAGACCTGCAAGAAATAGTATGGTATAATATCCAATAGCCGCCCAAATATCCATGATCATTATAGATAAAAGTGCTGTTTTGGTGTGTGCAAGCCAGCTTGTGGGAATGGGAGAACTTCCAAATAATTCAAGCATTTTATTGAAAAAGCCATCAGCACTGTAAAGGTACATCCATGTAGTTGATATAACTACCATGGAAATTACAGATGGAAGGAAAAATCCTGCTTTAAATAAATCTTTTAAAGGTAGAAATTTACTGTTTATTAAAACTGCAAGCAGTAATGAAAATATTGTTGTAAATGGAATTGTACCAACTACAAATATAACGGTATTCTTAAGGGCTTTTAAGAATATTTCATCGTGAAAAGCGCGAATGTAATTTTTTAGACCAACAAAATCAAAATCCGGACTTAAAGCGGAATAATTTGTAAAACTCATGAAGAAAGAGTGTAATATGGGAAATAACCCAAATATTGCAAATAATATTAAAAAAGGAGATAATAAAAAGAACGTTTCAATTTTGTATTTTGCTTTTTTCTTCAATCCAATCACCCCAGAATCCCCTGCCATTGAGGCAGGGGAATTTTTTATTCACCATCTAATATTTTTTGAATCTTTAGGTTATACTCAAAGAGTGTAGAATCAATATCAGCATTTTCTAGTATTATTTTTTCAATTGCCTCTGTTAATACCGCTTGAACTTTTGGCCATGCTGGAATAGAAGGTACAGGTTTTGCGTATGTGTTTTGCTCGTAGAAAACCTTATGCATGGGATGATCGTTAAACCATGGATCTTTTCCCGCTTCAACATGTGATGGGAATATTGCTGGCCAAATCATGGCAACTTCCATGGCAATATCAGGTCTAATTAAAAATTTTACCAATTTTTGTGCGGCTTCTTTATTCTTTGAATGTTTCATTATTGCAAGAACTTCTGCTCCTGCAAAGGATGCATGTGTACCGTACCATGAGGCGGGCTTTGGTATAAATACAACGTTAAAAGGTGTTTCAGGATAATTTGTTTCAAGGTAGTCAATATCCCATGCGCCACTTACGTACATACCAATCTTTCCTTCTCCGAATGCTTTGGCAAGATCTGCTTGTTTCGTCTTAAGAGAATATTTGGAAAGTGCTTTGTAAAATTGTGCTGTTTCTTCTACTTTACACGATGTTAAAAGTGCCCTTTTTCCATCTTCGGAGATTATATCTCCTCCAGTTCCCCATACTGCAGGTAAGAACCATTGTTGCCATGGACTGTAGCTTTCACCTGCTGGCATACCAAATCCGTATATTTCATCACCTAGCGCGTCAATTTTTTTGGCTGCTCTGTATAGGTCTTCCCAAGTTTCAGGTGGAATATCTGGATTTAAACCTGCTTTTTCGAAAAGTTCCATGTTGTAAAAGAGTGCCCTTGTTCCAAGAAGCCAAGGAACTGCCCAGTATTTTCCGTGGTATTTTACCGTATCCCAACCTACGTAGTTTTTTCCATATTGATTGAAGAATAAATCCATGTTTTCAAGTGCATTTCTTTCTGCAAAGTTTGCAACCCAAGTGTTTCCCAATTCTACTACATCTAGTGATTCTCCTCCTGCAATTGCTGTAACTATTTTGTCAAAACCATTTGCCCAAGAAAGTTGTACGTATTCTACTTCAATATCTGGGTTTTCCTCCATGAATTTGTTCAAAATCATCTTTGCATGTTCATCGTTCATCATAAATCCCCAAAATGTAAGCTTGGTTTTTGCAAAACTAAATACAACAATCAAAGCAAAAAAGATGACAAAAAGCTTTTTCATAACAATCCCTCCCCTTTTAAAAGTTTAAGAGCATGGTATATAGAGATTAATTTTGAAGAGTTTAAAGAGATGTATTCATTGATGTTTTTTATTTTATTTCTCAAAAATACGTATATTACCCTTTTTGCGTTTAGCCTTTCTACTTTATCCAATACAAAGTACACTACTGTATCTTCTGATGAAATATTGTTACTTTCTTTGTATATTTTTGTATTTGGAAATTCATCTAAAATTAGCTTTTTTAAATGCTTTAAATCGTTTTTGGATGTGTCTGCAAGACTCAAATTTTTTGGAGATGGTATTAAGAATACGGGATTTTCTATAGGGAGCTTTACGTTAAAAGTTATTGCTTCTTTTGCAGCATGTGATAGAAATTTGGTGGGATAGGTTTTTTCAACGTATTTTTCCTTTATCTTTTCGATCTTTTTGATTTTTTCGTTTAAAAGTTCTTTGTCTAATTCTTCTGTTTTAACCATTGAAATGAATGTATCGTAAAAGTATGAATAATTTTCAAAATCTCCTATTAAAATAACATCTCCTCCTGCTTCAAAAAATTTTTTAATTACTTCTTTTGGTGTATGATTCTTGTACAATGCTTTCATTTCAAATGCGTCTGAAATTACCAATCCTTTGTACTCAAATTCTTTTTTTAAGATATCGGTGATTAATTTTTTTGAAAGAGTTGCTATATTTTCATTGTCTATTTTTGGATAAAGTACGTGCGCAGTCATTATAAAATCTACATTTGAAGAAAGATTTTTAAAGAGCATCATATCCTTGTCATATTTTTCAAAGTTTTCCACTATAGGAAGGGTGTAATGTGAATCTGATTTTGCCTTACCATGGCCAGGGAAGTGTTTTAAGGTAGGTGCTATGTTGTTTTCAAGAAGACCTTTGATAAATTCTTTTGCCGATTTTTCCACAATTTCGTGTTTATCTGAAAACGTCCTAAAACCTGTCACAGGACTTGATACATTATATTTTACATCTAAAACTGGTGCAAATACCATGTTAAACCCATGCAACTTCAACATATTTCCCAGGTATTTTCCATAATTGTATGAGTAATTTGTCTTTCCAAGTGCTATATTTCCTGGAGAGGGAAATATATTTGGTACAGTTTCAAGCTGTCCACCTTCGTGATCAGAAGAGATAAAAAAACTATACCCTTTTTCAAATAGTGAATAAATTCTTTCTATATTTATTTGAAGTGTATAAATATCTTTCATATTTTCAGGATATAAAATTATTCCACATGGATTTGTTTTTTCAATAATGTTTTGGTTAAAATTATTTTGAAAACCAATAAAAAATAAATTGCCAAATTTATCCATTAGGTCACCTTCTTTAAAAAATATTTTATTCCATCATCTGTTGAAAAGATGTTTTTTAGAGTTTTTATTGCAACACCTTCTGCATTTACAAATTTTTTTCCATTTTCAATTAATATATCAAGTTGTCTTTTGTTTTCAAGGTATATTTCTTCTTTAATGAAATTTTTAAGCATTTTTATTTGAGGATGTAAGGTTATGTTTCCACCAATAACGACTAGCTCTGGATCAAAAATACTCGTTAAAAATGCTATTTTTTTTGAAATAAATTTTAAAAAATCCTTAATGTCAATTAAGGTAAACTTTGAAAAAGAAAGCCTTTGATCAATAAGCGTTTTACTTATTTTATATTCACCTGAGAGATGATTTGTTCCATACACAGGTAATCCATTGATAATAATACCTACACCAAATCCAACAGGTTCGTTTATAAAATATGGGATTGATAGTTGAAAATATAGGATGGAGTTTTTTAATAGGGAATATTTTAAAGCACCGCATATGGCGTCTTTTTCCACAAATGTAGGAATTGAAAAGTGCTTGTTGAAATTTAAGTTTTTAATGTTTAATGCTTCAGAATATACCACAGTGTTATTTTTAACAATACCTGGTATTGAAATTCCAATGGCGATTATTCCTTCGTTTTTTAAAACGATTCTATTTATTTCATCTATTATATTTTCGGAGGATATTTTTTTTGATATTTTCTTTTTAAAGATTATTTCTGAAAAAAGATTTGTTTTAATATACTCAATTCCATCTTGCTCAATGGATATGCCAAGTATATATGATAAATCTTTATTAAAAGAATATACTACGGTTTTTCGCCCACCTTGTGAGGATGCAGGTAATTCCTTTGTTTTTACTAGAATATTTAAATTCCTTAGTTTTGCGACGTTTCTCGAAACAGTTGATTTTTCAAGGTTTAATTTTTCAGAAAGTATTTTTGCAGTAACAACTTTTTCTTTCCAAGAAAATTCAATGATTTTTTTCAGCGATTTTGTAACCATACTCCCCTCCTATTAGTTGGTTGTTTCAATCAACTAACTAAATTATATAAAAAATGAAAAATAATTCAAAAGATAAAATGGGCAAAATATATTCAATTAAAAAGGAAAAATGAAAAAAATCTTTTAAAAACAAAGATTTGCAAAAAAATTCCCCTCAAAAGAGGGGAATTTCTTATTACCACCATTTTTGAAGATCGAATGTTAACTTAAGATCATCAGAAACTTCTGGTAAATTCTTTTGAACTTTAGCAGCCTCTACATCTCCGCCGATATATTCGATCGTAAAATTATAAACTCCATCGGTTCCGCTACTTGGAGCAGTTAAACTAAAATGCTCTGGAACATTGCTTAAATAATCTTCGTTTTTTAGTTTTTCTAAAGTTAACCCTGAAATAGCGGTATCATCAGGTGCTTCTGTGTTAAACCAATTTTCAACAGCAGATTTGATAGCTTTGAAATTTTGAGCTACTTGACTTGCCTTTGCAGCTTTTACGGCGTTGAGTGCAAGTGGTGTTGCAACGGATAGTAGTGCAGCTATAACTGCCAGAACTATTAAAAGTTCTACAAGTGTAAATCCTTTTTTCATCTTCATACCTATCCCTCCTAAATTTGATTTTGCTATTTTATTATACCAAACAATTATCATTTCTTCAAGTTTTATTTTGTGTTAATAACAAGTTTTTGTGTTTTTAAAATTTATAATAAAATAAGTATTTATCAATTATTTTATACGCTTTTTGCGCATAAGTGTAATAATATTATTTTGAAAAAATAGTATATTTGTTTAGAATTTTGATTGATTTTTATATTAATTTTAAATGCTAACAAAAATGGAAAAAGGATAAGTTTTGAGGTGGAAATTGTTTTAAATTGGGAATAAATGTGATTTTTGAGGTTTTTATTAAGCTATATAGATGTTAGAATATAACTGGAGTAAAAAGAGTGGGAGGGATGCTTGTGTGGGAAAATGTAAAGAAAGTGGATCCAGAAATATATGATGTTATTTTAAATGAATGGGATAGGCAAGAGTATGGGCTTGAGCTTATTGCTTCTGAGAATTTTACATCACTTGCAGTTATTGAAGCAATGGGTAGTGTGTTAACGAATAAATATGCAGAGGGATATCCAGGTAGAAGATATTATGGTGGTTGTGAGTGGGTAGATGTTGCGGAAAAGCTAGCAAGGGATAGGGCAAAAGAACTTTTTAATGTAAAATATGCAAATGTCCAACCGCATTCTGGATCACAAGCTAATATGGGTGCTTACTTTGCGGTTTCAGAACCTAAAGATACAATTATGGGAATGTCTCTAAGTCATGGAGGACACCTTACCCACGGTGCATCCGTTAATTTTTCAGGTAGAATATACAACGTTGTTTCGTACGGTGTTGATCCAGAAACGGAAGTTATAAATTACGATATGGTAAGAGATTTGGCAATTAAGCATAAGCCAAAAATCATTATAGCAGGTGGGAGTGCGTATTCAAGGATAATAGATTTTAAGAAATTTAGGGAAATTGCAGATGAAATTGGAGCATATTTAATTGTTGATATGGCACACTTTGCAGGGTTGGTTGCAGCGGGACTATACCCAAATCCAGCAGAATATGCACATATAGTTACAAGTACTACTCACAAAACTTTGAGAGGTCCAAGAGGTGGAATGATTTTAACAAATGATAAAGAAATTTATAAAGCGATAAATAAATCTATATTCCCTGGAATTCAAGGCGGACCTTTAATGCATGTTATTGCTGCAAAAGCTGTTTGTTTCAAAGAAGCACTAACAGAAGAGTTTAAAGAGTATCAGAAACAAGTTGTAAAAAATGCAAAGAAATTAGCAGAAGAATTGGAAAAGAGAGGACTTAGAATTGTTTCAGGAGGAACCGATACACACTTAATGTTAGTGGATTTAACCCCACTCAATGTTACTGGAAAAGCTGCGGAAATTGCACTTGGAAAATGTCATATAACCGTGAATAAAAACACTATTCCAAATGAAACAAGATCCCCATTTGTAGCAAGTGGTATAAGACTTGGAACACCTGCTTTAACTACCAGGGGAATGAAGGAAGCGGAAATGGAGGAAATAGCAGAACTAATAGTTACCGTTTTGAAAAATGTAAAAGATGAAGAAGGAAATGTATCTGATGATATTGTTGAAAAAGTACAAAATAATGTAAAAGATTTGTGTAAAAGGTTCCCATTGTACGAAGGTAAGATAAAATTATAAGGCCCCATCCAAAGGATGGGGTTTTTTAAAGTTCTTTAACTTCTGATATGGGATAATCAATTTCTGAAAGTTTTTCTTTAACCTTTTCAAGGTTATTTGTTTCAATTTCCACGATTTTTTCTTCTAAGTTAATTTTAAAATTTTCTTCACTAATTTCTTCTAAAGCCTTTGAAATCCTCATTACGCAGTGTTCACAAGATATATTTGGTACATTTAAAATGTATTTTCCCATAAAAACACCTCCTTTATTTACAACAAATCAATTCTTAGTTAATGATTTTGAGTATCTTTTTTCGTTGATTTTTGAGGAATTTAATATAACAGTTATAGAACTAAATGCCATTGCAGCTTCTGCTATGGCGGGATGGAGTAACCCCATCATTGCCATTGGTATTGCTATTATATTATAGAAAAACGCCCAGAATAGGTTTTGTTTTATTACACTGAA
This sequence comes from Thermosipho sp. 1074, assembly GCF_001999655.1. Classification (NCBI taxonomy): domain Bacteria; kingdom Thermotogati; phylum Thermotogota; class Thermotogae; order Thermotogales; family Fervidobacteriaceae; genus Thermosipho; species Thermosipho sp. 1074. Next base: position 120,038 of record NZ_LBEX01000015.1, read on the forward strand.
TGTTAACTGTGAAATTTTTATTGCGTCCACTATCTTTGAAATTCCTTCTTTTGTAATTATTATATCTGCGTTATCAATTGCAAGATCCGTACCTGTACCTATTGCTATTCCTACATCTGAACCTTTTAGTGCCGCGGCATCATTCATGCCATCTCCAACCATTAAAACTTTTCCACCTTTTGCTTGGTATTTTCTGATTATATCCAATTTTTCTTGTGGTTTAACTTGTGCATAAATTTTATCAATACCCACCTGTTTTGCGACAATCTCAGCTGTTTTTTCGTTATCTCCTGTGACCATGATAGGTGTAATTCCCATGTTTTTCAACATCTTAACTGCGTTGAGAGAATCAGGCCTTATTGGATCAACAATTGCCAGAAATCCATGTGTTTTGTTGTTGACTTTTACTTCGACAACTGTATATCCTTTTTCCAATATTTTTGAATAATTTGAATAATCTTGTGGTTTTCCCACAAAATATTCTGTGTTATTTACAAAGGCTTTGATACCTTTACCGGGTATTTCTTCAATTTTTTCTATTTTGATGTAGTTATTGGTGAGCTCAGATATTGCTTTTGCAAGGGGATGATTTGAGTTTTTTTCAATGGATGCTATTACTTTCAAGGTTTCCTTATCCAAGTTGTGTTCTATAACTTTTGGATGACCTTCAGTTATTGTTCCAGTCTTATCCATTAATACAAATTTTACGTCTTTCATCGTTTGAATAGCTTCTGCATTTCTAATTAAAAGTCCCCTTTTTGCTGAAAGTCCCGTTCCAGTTATCAATGCCATAGGGGTTGCAAGTCCTAATGCACATGGACATGCAATTACCACTGTTGCAACAAATACAAATATTGCAAAAGAAACAGGGTTGTTGGTGTTTAAAATCCATGGAAGATAATTACTTGCTTTTTCGATAAATGGGTGAAATGTTTCAAAACCAAAATACCAGAATATACCACTAAATATGGCAAGGGAGATAATTACCGGTACAAACCAATTTGTTATTCTATCTGCAAGGGCTTGGATGGGAACTTTTGCACCTTGCGCTTCTTTAATGAGATTTATCATTTGAGAAAGAAATGAATCTTCTCCTACTTTTGTAGCTTTTATCTTTATGGGACTTGTAAGGTTTAAAGAACCACCTATGACTTCATCGTTTTCTCCTTTTTTAGCCGGCATAGATTCTCCAGATATCATAGATTCGTCAATACCAGATTTTCCCGAAATTATTACACCGTCAACAGGAATTCTCTCACCTGGTTTTACTAGGATAATCATTTCTTCTTTAACTGCTTCTATTGGAAGCATGAGTTCTTTGCCTTCAATAATTACTCTTGCCTCTTTTGCTTGAAGTTTTATAAGACTTTTTATTTCTTTTGTGGCTTTATCCCTTAAATAGGATTCTATAAATCTTCCAAGTAAGTGAAAGGATATGATCATACTTCCAATGGCTCCAAAAGAACCTATTTCAAGTCCAAAAAGTGAAAGTATAGATGTTAACCATGCAGTGGTAGCACCAAAAAAGATCAAAGTGTCCATGTTGGTATGTTTATGCGTAAGCGCAATCCACGCGCCTTTTATAGTATCTCTGCCAGCATAAAATGTTACTATACCTCCAAAGATAACTTCTATTAACGTGAAATACGAAATTTCCCTGAAAAACATATTTGTTATCATCAATATGGATAGGGGGATAGTGAGTAAAAGTGATATAAATAGGTTTTTCTTTATTTTTTTGTATCTTTTTTCTTCAACTTCTTCTGGTGATTTATCCGTTATTCCATATCCAACACTTTCAACTATTTTTTTAATCTTTTCTATATCTAAATTTTCTCCCACAACAAAAGCCGTGTTTGTTGCAAGGTTTACCGCCGCAAATTTTACATCTTCTGATTTTAGAAGTGCCTTTTCAATTGTACGTGCACAATTTGCACAAGTCATACCCGTTATTGTAAAGGATTTTTTCTCTTCATTTTTCATAGTCTCGCCTCCCGCACCCCACCGTAGGGGGTATACTTATATTATACACTTATTTTTTTTTTGGTCAAATAAAAAGGTGTGCAATACAATTGATAATGGATGGAGTTTGTATCCTAAATAAAATAATAGTGTATTTATTTTGTTAACATATTTGGAGTTTTTAAGATTTACTCGAGTTTGACAAAAAAGTGTGACATACTTTTAATAAGAATGGAAATGAAAGTAAGATTTGTAATAAGTATATTGTAAATGATATAATTTTATACAGGAATAATTTATTTTTGAGGTGATATAATGTCAAAGAAAAGTTCTATTGTTGCAAAGGGAGTAACCTTAATAGGTATTGGTGTGGGGTTTATATTGCTTAAATACTCACCATATTATTTTGTTGCATCAATTATGATTGGAATTGGAGCGGGCTTTCTTATAGGTGCTATTTTAGATAGGGATAATTAATTTTTTAAATAAAAAAATTTTTTTATGTGTATAAATAGTGTAATTTTTCGCAAATAATAATATACACAAGTGTAGTTTGTGTTTTTTGACAAGTGTGTATATAGTACTTTTAGTGAAAAAAGCGGGGTTGGTATAATAAAGTTTGGAGGAAAAACATGTATTTTGTAAGTTCATATGATGTAAATCCAAATGTGATTAAAAAAGAGAAAGGTAAGGTTCTATTACAGTCAAATTATCCATGTGAACATAAAGAATCTTCAAGATTACCTTTATACTTGTACGAATCGAAAAATAAAATAAAGGGTGTGCTTTTATTTATCCATGGGCTTGGAACAAATAATTTAAAGTATTTAAAGTGGTTTCCAAGGAATTTTTCAGAGTTTGGATATAATTCCGCATTAATGGTTTTACCTTATCATTTTGAGAGAACACCTAAAGGGTATAAAAGTGGGCAGTTATTTCTTTCAACAACGGACAATCCAACTCTTAGATCACGTTTTGAACATGCAGTTGTAGATGTATTAACATCTCTAAATTATCTAAAGAAAGTATATGGTAGAGATATATACCTCATGGGATTTAGTTTTGGTGGAATGGTTTCTACAATAGCCGCAAGTTTTGATAGGGACATTAAGGGACTTTCGCTATGTGTAACAGGTGGAAATTTTTATTATATAACTTGGAAAAGTTTCGTAACAAAGGTTTTAAGAGTTCAATACGAGCAAAACAAAGAATGCAATCCGCAAAAATGTGCAGATTATCACGGCAAAGAATTTCTAGAATATATCTCAAATTTAAAAACTCCTGCTATTGAAATAGACTCAGCTCCCATTGCATGTTATGAATATGATCCAATTGTATTTGCGAAATTTGTTACAGCACCGGTTATAATGTTTAAGGCGCTCTTTGATGTGTTTATTCCTAAAAAATCTACTGTTGAACTTTTTAATAGTTTTGGCAGTTTAAAAAAAGAAATACATAGCTTACCAAGTGGACATCTTTCGTCGTATATATTTAGAAAACGCATATTAAAACTTACAATGCGTTTTTTTGAAAATTAAAAAGCCTCTTGATATTCTTTTAAAAGTGATTCTATTAATTCTTTTACAGATGTTATTTTTTCTATTCTATAGGCATTAGCACCGGCAAATGCAAAACCTTCACTTAATATTCCTTTTTTTGCGTTTGTTAAAGCATGTGCAATGCAATACGGTGCTTTTCTAAAGTCGCAGGTTTTAAGACATTTCCACAAGCATTTTATTGGTTTTTTGAATCCATTTGATACTTTTTCAAGAAACTCACTTTTTATAGCTCTACCTGGGAGTCCAACAGGACTATCGATTATTATTAGATCTTCTTTTTTACATTTTATGTAAGCTTCTTTGAATTTTATATCGGCGTCACATTCGTGTGTTGCGACAAATCTTGTAGCCATTTGTACTCCACTTGCTCCCATTTTTATGAATTTATAAATATCTTTTCCCGTGTAAATTCCCCCAGCTGCAATTACCGGTATTTGTTTTCTAAATTTTTGTTCGAAAGGTTTTATTGTAGATATAACTTCTGGAAGAATTTTTTCCAGAGAGTATTTTGGATCATTTATTTGTTCTTTTTTAAAACCAAGATGTCCTCCGGCAAGTGGTCCTTCCACCACTAGTGCGTCTGGTATGTGGTTGTAATGTTTGGACCAGTAGTTGAAAATTGTTTTGGCTGCTCTTGCGGAAGAAACTATAGGTGCAAATTTTGTTTTAATTTTCTCCAAGGATAATTTTGGTAAGTTTAAAGGTAATCCTGCTCCCATGAATACAATATCTATTCCTTCTTGTATAGCGGTTATCAATAATTCATTGAAATCTGAAAGTGCAACCATTATATTTACACCAATTATCCCCTTTGTCATTTTTCTCGCTTTTCTTATTTCCTTTTTTAGTGCTCTTTTATTTGCTTCCTTTTCGTTTGTGTCAAAATCTGCTTCGAACATACCTATCCCGGCAGCTCCAATGACACCAATACCACCTTCGTTTGCCACAGCTGATGCTAGTCCTGATAAGGAAATTCCTACACTCATCCCCCCTTGTATAATTGGGATTTTTGCTTCAAGTTCCCCTATTTTTAGTGTTGGAATTTCATTCATATATATTCCCCCCTTTTTTTAAAGTCAGAATGTTAGAATACTATAACAAAGTTAAAGTAATTAAACTTTACTTTATTCTATCATATTTTTTGGGATACGTAAATGCATATGAAAAAATATGATGGTATAATTTTTAGTGGAGGGATTCTTATGAGAAGATTTTTAAAAAAGATGTTTATAGTATTTTCCAAAATTGTATTGCCGATATTTTTTGATAAAAAATATTTAAGAGGAAGATGGTTTGAAAATTCAGTTAAGGGATGGATTTGGGCTTGGAGAAGTGTTTGGTTTCAAAAAATATTGGGATTTAATAGAAATGTTCCATGGCCAGTTTCTCATCAAATAGTTGTAAATAGAGCCGAGGATATAGTTTTTGATGTTAACGATTTGAATAATTTCCAGAGATTTGGAAATTATTTTCAAGCTGGTTATGGAAAAATAATAATAGGAAAAGGTACATTAATTGCTCCAAATGTAGGTATAATTACGGGAAATCACAATCCATGTAATTTAGAAAAACATTTACCTGGAAAAGATGTGATAATTGGTGAGAAACGTTGGATAGGAATGAATGCTGTTATATTACCAGGAGTTGTACTGGGGCCTAGAACAATTGTTGGAGCAGGAAGTGTTGTAACAAAAAGTTTTCCAGAAGGATATTGTATAATAGCGGGAAATCCTGCAGAAGTTATTAAAAGATTAGATTGTAAAGATTAAAATATGCGTAACAAAGACTTATATGAAATAGGGTTATTTGTTATTTTCTATATTGTAGCATATTAAATGAGCTTATATAGATAGTGTATTGATAAAGGAAGGGATATAGAGTGAAACGAAACAAAATGCTTGATTTTGTTATAACGAACCTGGAAAAATTAAATGAAAATGAACCAGTATTGGGAAAGGACGAGTATTTTAAGTCAGAAAAGTTAGAATATCCAGAAGTATATGCAATGATCTTATTGAGTTATTATTATCTTTTTAAGAAAGAAAAAGATAATAAGTGGAAGAAAAAAGCTGAAAAATTTATAGATAGATTAATTTCATTGTCTATAAAAAAAGATAATACAATTTGTTGGGGATTACCATATGATTGGGGAGTAACTGAAAAAAATGATGGATTTTTAATTACGACGGTATTTTCTTTACGAGCTTTAGCAAAGTGGAATAGTGAGTTTTCGTATAAATATTTAGATGTTATAGAGAAAGCGATAAATTGGATTTTTGGATTACTTTATTACGATGAAAATATCAAAGAAAATGCCTTTTATTATTCTCCAAGGTTAAAAGAAAATATTTATATTGCTACTTCCCTTGCTTGTGGTATATTGTTAGAATCTGGGCAATATCTTTGGAAAAGGCAAAAAGAAAATTTAATCAGTGTTGTAATGGGATTAATAAAAGTACAAAATAAAAAAGGATTTTGGAAGTATTCAGTAAATAATCCTACAGTTGATTTATTACACCAATCATATACATGCGAAGGATTGCTTTTATCGGCATCGCGGTTGAAAAGAGATTTGAAAGAAAAAGTTTTTAAATCAGCGATTAAAGGTGTGGAATTTATGGATAAATACATGTTTAATTCTTATATTGAAACATATTTTTTCAGGTTATTCGATAATGTAGAATTTAATGTAAAATTAAAACATCTTTTGTTTAGAATTTTTTTCAAGAAAAAATTTAGATTATCAAGGGCTTGGAGTTTTGGTGCATTCCTTCGAGTTCATACTTTACTTGAGGCTTTTGGTATCACTATTCCGATAAAGTTAGAAGAAATATTGAAAACAATTGAGAGTCAACTGTTTCAAAATGGGGACTTTAGATATAATAAACTGGATGATAGTGTATATATTAGGCAGCAAGCACATGTTTGGTATTCACTGGTTAATTATTTATATTTTAGAGATATGGAGGAGAATATGTGTCTGTAAAAAAATCTAGTTCTATTTTGTTTATTTCGAAAGTTATAAAAACCGTATTTGATATAGCTTCAATAATGCTTTTATCTCGATTGTTGTTGGTATCGGATTATGGAATATACAAGCAAGTTTCGATTTCCAGTCAATTAATTATTAGTATTATGACTTTAGGAGTTTCAAATTCAGCTTTGTATTATTTGTCTGATAAAAGAAAGAAAGAGTATTTGGTGAATTTATATTTTATGTTATTTTCTTTTTCCATTTTAGTGGTAATAATTTCTCCGTTTTTGGCAATGTTGTTTGACATGAATTTTAAAGTGGACTTTTTTAGGAAAAATATTTTTATTGTAGCTTTGATTTATTCGTTAGGGATTTTCTCTTCAGCATCTGAAAATATATTGGTTGCTTTAAACAAAATAAAAAGTTTGGTAATTTACACCATTGCGCCTACTGTTTATTGGTTTGTTGGATTGTTATTTTTATTGTTTTACGGCAAGTATACAATATACATGATTTTTGTGCTTTTTATTTTTAGGTATGTTTTAAATATTGTTTTATTGATACTCCCAACTTGGGGAGAAATAAAGTTTGAATATACAAATTTAAAAAGAATTAAAGATATTCTGATTTTTGGTATTCCTATAGGTTTTTCAACAATTTTAGGGATGTTAAATAAGAATGTTGATAAGTTGGTGGTTGGTTATTTTGTCGATAACGTAAATTTCGCTATTTTTTCAAATGGAGCATACGAGATTCCTTTTTCATCCCTTTTAACTTCCTCACTTTTTACTGTTTTGATACCTGAATTAAAGAGATTAAATGACTTAAAAAATATTTCAAGCATAAAAACATTGTGGAATCGTGCGGGAAACGTAATGATTCCAATAATGGTTTCTCTTGCTAGCTCATTAATATTTTTTGCTAAACCTTTTGTGTTGTTTATTTTTTCGGAAAAGTATTTAGCATCTGTTCCATATTTTAGAATTTATCAAACTATACTATATTTTAGAATATACGTATATGGATCCATTTTTGTTGCAACTAAAAATAGTAGGATATTTTTATTTAATGCCATTTATTCGTTGATTTTTAACATTGCAATGGACATATTTTTAATTATGAAAATTGGCCCAATTGGTGCTGTTATTGCAACTGTTTTAACAACGGTATTTTTAGTTATTTTACAGTTAATTAATATAAAAAATATATTAAAAATAAAGTTTTCAGAAACGTTTCCTTGGTTTAATTGGATTAAGTCGATAATTGTATCTTTGATGATAAGCGGTAGTTTATATGTACTTTATGATATTACTTCTAGTGGGGTTTTTGTAGGATTATTATTTATGTTTTTTTCGTTTGTACTTTCGTTTTTTATTTTGTCGTATATGGTAAATAATGAAGTTTTGAATTACATAGTATATGTTTTAAAAAAACTGACAAGTAAATAAGAGGTGAAAATAGTGAAGATTTTTATTATAGGATATACTCATGTAAAAGATGATAAAAGAGTTTTTAAAACAGTTGAATTATTATCAAGAAAACACGAAGTTATTTATCAGTATCTTTCAACTAATAAAGAGAAAAGTTATAGAAAGAACAATATAACTTATATTCCTTTGAAAATTTCAAATACACTTGGGCGGAGAACAAGGTTTGGAAATATCAAGAATTTAGTTAAATTTGATAAAAAAATAATAAACCTTATAAAAAATGTAGAGTATGATATATTATATCTTCACTATTTTTTAGTTATGTTTCCTTTAAAGGCTTTTAAAATAGCAAAAAGGAAGGGTAAGACAGTAGTATATGATGTACATGAATATCATCCAGAAAATCACCTTAAAAATTTCAAAGGGATAAAAAAAACTTTAAAAGAGAATTTTATGTGGTATATTTTGAGAAAACAATTTTTTTTGTCTGATAAATTGATTTTTGTATCTAAAGAAATGCAATTGGACATGTTTAAAAAAACAGATGTTAAAAAACCCTATTTGATAGTACCAAACTATGCTAATATTTTGTTAAAATCAAAAAAAGCAAAAGAGATAGCATTTGTTGGTAAAACACCAAGAAACATTAGATTTGAAAAAGAGATAATAAAGAAACTATTTTCGTTCGGTTTTAGTTTTAAAATTATAGGTATGGATTCAGAATATTTTAAAGATATTCCACATGAGTATACGTCGTTTTTACCTTATGAAAAGATGATGAAAGAATTATCAATGGCTTCATTTTCTTTAATTTCATACAAATCGTTTGGGAGTGAAACAAAGAATTATCAGTATTCTTTTCCTCACAAATTTTTTGACTCTATAGCGGCGAATACACCAGTTATCGTAAATGAGAGGTTTATATCAATGTCTAAGGAAGTAGAAAAACATGGTTTAGGAGTAATAATAAATCCGGAAAATGTGGAAAAGTCCGTGGATAAAATAGTTAATGCATATGAAAATTATGAGGTTATTTTGAAAAATATAGAAAAGTATAAAAAGTTATATGTTTGGGATAAAGAAAAAGAGGAAAATTTTGTTAATTTTGTTACTAAATAAAATGGAGGGTTGATATGGAGTTAATATTTATAGCTCTTGACATTAGAGATGATGCTTCAGCAATTGGACCTTCTATGAAGATAAGGCAACAATGTGAAGCTTTCGAAAATAATGGTTTTAATGTTCATGAGTTAATAGTGAAAAATAATTCTTTGTATATCAGAAATAAGGGAGAAATGAAAAAAATATATGAATTTGGTTATAGAGATGTTTTGAAAAGGGAAGAAAATATTATCTTAAGAAAGTTAAAGTTTGTTCGTAGGTTGAACTATATTTTTAATGTTTTAATAAAATATATGGAAAGTGAAAAAATTGAATTTGCATACGTTAGAAATCTTCTTCCTTGGAATTATTTTTCGGTAAAGTTTATAAAGCAATTAAAAAAATTAACAAAATTTGTTATTTTAGATGTCCCTACATATCCTTACAAAAAAGAACTTTCAAAGATTAATTTGATAATTGATAATATATTTAATAGATTTGTTGGAAAAAATATAAATTTAGTTGTAACTACAGCCGATATTGAGAAAATATATGGAGTGAGAGCAATTAGAATAACAAATGGAATAGATGTCAAAAAATATAAATTGAAAAAGAACATAAAAAAAGATGGCGAGTTTCATTTAATAGGTGTGGCAAATGTTTCATTATGGCATGGATATGATAGGGTAATAAACGGTCTTTATGAATATTACAAAAATGATCCGAAAATAAAAGTTATCTTTCATGTTGTAGGAGAAGGAAAAGAACTTAATAATTTAAAAAAATTAACAGAAGAAAAAAAGTTAAATTCATACGTTATATTTCATGGATTTAAAACAGGGGATGAATTAGATAATTTGTATGATATTAGTGATGTAGCAGTAGGTTCGTTGGGATTACATAGAATAGGACTTTTAAAATCCAGTGTTTTGAAGGTAAGAGAGTATTGTGCAAGGGGGATACCTTTTATCATTTCGTCATATGATGAAGACTTTGATAAAGAATTTGAATTTATGTTAAAATTTCCATCCGACGAAACCCCAATAGAGATAGAAGAAATATTAAAGTTTTATGAAAGGATTAAAAGTAAAAACTATAGCCTGTTTATGAGAAAATATGCTGAAGAACATTTAAGTTGGAATAATAAAATGGGAAAATTATTAAAAGAAATAAAATAGTTAAACAAACTCTTGAAGAAATTTATATTTTTCTTCAAGATTTTTTTCAAGAATATAATGTTTTAAGTATAGTTCTTTTGATTTTTTCTTCATTTTGTTAATTTTATTTTGGTTTAAATTTAAGAATGTTTCAATAGCAATACTTAAAGATTCTGGTGTTAAATTCTTAACTAAGATGGCGTTGTAGTTATCTACAGCTATTTCACTTACCCCTCCAACATCTGTGGCTATTATAGGAAGAGATGCAGCACAAGCTTCCATTAGTGCAACCGGTAATCCTTCACTTCTGCTTGGAAGTATAAAACAATCAGCATTTAAAAGCTCTCGTGGTATTTTGTTCCTAGTTAACCATGGGTTTAACTCGACAAACTTTTCTAGTTTGTATTTTTTTATAGATTTTAAATATTTTCTATAATGTTTTCCCTTACCAAATATTTTAAAACGCACATTTTTAATATTCTTTTTGTATACGAGGTTATATATTGCTTTGAGTAATATATCAATTCCCTTTACTGGTGTATAGCCAGAAATTGACAAAAATTGTTTTATATTTGAGTTTTTCTTTGTTTTTTTTTGATTTTCCAATTTATTATAAAAATTAATACTAACTCCTAATCTAAAAACTTTAACTTTTTCTGGAATTAGGGAGTATTTTTTTATCAGAAACTTCCTGTTTTTTTCTGAAACGGTAAGTATAAATTTTGCTTTTTCCAATATTTTTTTTTGTGGAGGATAGATGTAGATATCGGAACCATGTCCTTGGCAAATGAAGTTATTTCCATTTAGTATGTTGATATAGTACGCTATTATTGTGGCTCTAGAAAGCCAATATGAAAAAATTAATTCTGATTTTTCTAATTTAACATTTCTCAATATACTTAATGCCATAAAATAGGAATATAGATTTCTTAGAAATTCTTTTGGATTCTTGTCAAAAACGTATTTTAAGCTTTTAAGATATTTTTGTCGAGATTTATTTTTGGGAAATAAAAATTCCAAAATTCCTTGGGAAATGTTAAGATAAATTACATTTTGGATATGGTTTTTAGTTTTTGAAAAACTCAAAATTTTTATATTGTCGAAGTTTTTTAGTGCAAATTCCATTTCCTGAGAATTGAATGTTTCGTATTTTTCTGGATATGAATTGGTTAATATGTATATTTTTTTCATATTATCCTCCCGTTAAAAACTTTTCAAATCTATTTGCCAATACATCCCAGTCTCTGTATTTTTTTATATATTCAATGTTTTGTTTACCGAAAGCTTTTAAGTTGTAGTTTTCAAAGTTTTTTAATGCGCTCTTGAATGATTCGCAATTGTCAAAAAATATTGCTCCTCCTGATTGCTTTAAAAATAAATTCTCTTGGTTAATGCTCAAAATTGGTTTTCCACTTGCCATATAGTCCAGTAATTTGTTAGAACTATACGCAGGGTATTTTATATTGTCAAACGATTTTAATGAAAAAAGTAGAATGTCGCTTTTGGTTTTTAATAGATAGGGGATACATTTTTTCGGAATAGGTTCAAAGAAATGAATATTTTTTTCTTTGCCAGCTAATTTTATCAGTTTTGATTTTTCTGAACCGCTACCGACAAAGATAAAGGAGAATTTTTTCTTTATATCTTTTTCGAGTTTTTTTATACATTTGATGACAAATTCAAGATTATTTGAAGGGCCATGTGAACCAGTGTATACAATTTTTATGGTATGCTCTTTGATATTTGAAAATAACTTATCAACTTCTTTACACTTTTTAGGATTTTCAAATAAGTAAACCGAAGTCCCATTTGGGATTATTTCAATGGGTATTTTTTTGTTTATTTTTAAACTTCTAATATGTTCGTTGATAAAGGGAACAAGCGAGATTATTCCATCTGCTTTTTTGTAATATTTTTTTGCCATATATCTAAACAAAATTGATATAGGATGTTTTTTGGAAATAAGTCCTGATGAGATAAGATCATCTGGCCAAACATCTCGGATTTCAACAAAGAATTTTGCGTTAAATTTTTTTGATAAAACATATCCCAATTTCCAAGAAAAAGGGTGAGGAGATGATGCAATTATAACGTCATATTTTTCAGAAGATATCCTTTTTAATCCGTTTTGATAGTAGTCATATGAAGATAAGAATCTTTCTACACCATTTCCTTTATATTTTCTAGTTTTAATAACCTTAAACGAAACACCTTCTTTGGAAAAATCACCACCTTTTAATGTATACCAATCTTTCTTTAAAAGGTGTGAATAACTTCCAACAGCAATTGTTACATTGTGATTTTTTAATCGCTTTGCAAGTTCAAAATGTCTTGTTTCGGCGCCGCTAAATTCTGGTATACTTGCATAATGGTTTAATATTAGAATGTTCATTCTATCACATCCTCTTTAAAGCTCAAAAGCTTCAATTTTGTAGTTTTCCTTGATAGTTACAACATAAAATCTAAATTCTTTTTCAAATGCGGCATTTACAAAAACAGTATGGTCATTTTCAAATTTTCCAAAGGATTCATGAATATGCCCAAAGCAGTGAAGGATAGGTTTTTTCCATAAAACAAAATTTTTAATAGCAATACTTCCAAAGTTTTTCCCACGTGCATTATCTAGTATTCCATGTGGCGGAGCATGCGTTATAAAAATGAAAGGTTCTTCTGTATCAACCTCTCTTAAATCTTCCCATATGGTTTCTTCTGATACTTCTCTGTATGTTCCAAAACTTGTTGGAGGAACTTTGTCGTAAGCAAAAATATTTAATCCGTTTAATTTCATTTTTCCCCTTAGCATTCTTTCTCCATTGTAATCAAAAAGATCATCGTTTCCCAAAATAAAATATCCGTTGATTTCATTCATAAGGGGTAAAAATACATTTTCAAACCATTCTTTCTGGACTTTTTTTCTGTCTTCTCCGTAATTAACAATTTTGGGTGTTATGTCACCACAAACTATTGTTAAGTCAAAACATTTCCCGATTATCTTTAGTTTTTCTACGGCTAGATATGAGCCGTGTATATCTGCTGTGAGAAGTATATTCATAATATTCCCTCTTTTGTAATATATCTCTTTAAATGTATTTTCATTAACTTTGATTATCAAAAAGGATTTTTAAAATGTCTTTTCTTGAGTTTCCAGTACCATATATATCTTTTGGATAAATCGTTTTTGTTTCTTCAAATGTTTTTTCATACAAGTTATTTTCGTTTGCAAGTTTGTTCCAGCCAAGTTCTACTAACTCTCGCCAGCCTGTATCAGGCATTAAGACTATTGCTTGCTTTTTTGCAAAATAAGCTTCTTTCTGCAATCCTCCACTGTCGGTTATTATCTTCCATGAATTTTTTACTAGACCCATTAAATTTAGATAATCTAACGGTTGGATAATTGTTATATTTTCTAAATAATTTCCAAGACCAAACTCGACAATTCTTTTTTTTGTCCGCGGATGTATAGGAAAGATTATTTGTCTTTCTTTTGCTATTTTGTTTAAACTTTCAAGTATTTTTTTTAGTTTTTCTCTGTTATCAACATTAAAATCTCTGTGAAGTGTTAAAACAATGAATTCGCTTTCTTTTAGTTTCAGTTCGTTAAGTATTTCATCTTTAAATTTTGGTTCCATTATTTTGTACAAATCGTACATAATATCCCCAACAAAATGAACACCGTTTGTTATGTTTTCTTTTTTTAAGTTTTCAACTGCAAGTTTACTTGGACAAAATAAGTATTTCGATATTCTATCGGTCAATACTCTGTTGATTTCTTCAGGCATATCCTTTGGTTCTTGTCTTATACCTGCTTCAATATGTGCTATAGGTATTTTTAATTTTGCACCTACTATTGCTCCTGCAAGTGTAGTATTAGTATCTCCATAAACAAGGATAACGTCTGGTTTTTCATTGATAACCACTTTTTCAAATTCAATCATTATTTTTCCCGTCATTTCTCCATGATTTCCAGAACCTACATTTAAGTAATAATCTGGATTTTTAATATCTAATTCTTTAAAAAAAACATCTGACATATTAAAATCGTAATGTTGTCCAGAGTGAACTAATATTTCCTTTATTTTATACTTTTTCAATTCTTTGTGTATAATTGCTTCTTTTATAAACTGTGGTCTTGCTCCAACTAATGAGATTATTTTCATAGCAATTCTCCTTTCTACTGTGCTAGAAAAATTATATCATATCTTTATTTTTGGTTTAAAAAGAGGACATTGAGAAAAGAAAGGATACCAGAATATGAGTAAAGAAGTATGCAAAATCTTAAAGAGACGCAAATAAAAAATAAGCCTATGTACAGAGAAGATATGGAAAAGAAAAAGCATAAAAGTTTTAAACAACAAACGAGAATTTGAACTATCCTATTTTATAGTTTTATTTCTTCCTTGTTTTTTGGCCGTGTATAGCTTATTATCTGTTTCATTTAAAAGCTCTTTAATTGTGTTGTATTCGTTTATATTTCCCACACCTATACTTATTGTAAGCTTAATGTTTTCCGGAAATTCCGTATTTTCCACTTTTTTTCTCAATTTTTCTGCTATATTATAAGCGCCTTGTAAGTCTGTTTCTGGAAGAATTATTAAAAATTCCTCTCCTCCCCATCTAGATGGTATATCGGTTTTTCTTAATGTATTTTTGAATATATTTGCAAGTTTTTCTAAAACTTTGTCTCCAACAAGGTGACCATATGTATCGTTGATATTCTTGAATTTATCTATATCTATCAGCAGAATAGAAAAAGTTTTTCCATATTTTTGGAAATTATAGTATACTCTATTTAATTCTTCGTCTGTTTTATGTCTGTTATATAACCCTGTTAGTTTGTCTTTAATTGATAATTCTTTAAGTTTTTCGTTTAGCTGTGAAAGTTCTATATTTTTCTTGTAAAGTTCAGTTTGTGTTATCTTTTCAATTTCGTTTGCGATAATTCCTATTTCGTTATTTGGATAATCTGTTTTTTTTAGTTTTCTATTATTTGTTATATTAATAACGTTTTCTTTTAAAGAGATAAGTGGGTTGATAATCTTTTTTCTTGCAATAGAACTTATCCACATTCCCATGAATATAGATGTTATTATTACAAAAGAAAATGCAAAAAGAATTTTTAAGAAAATTTTTAGAAGAATTTCTCTTTTATCAACAGCAGTAATAACAGTCCAACCTACGGTTGGGAGATTTGTGTAATAGGCCATTTTATTTTGGTTTTTGAATTTATATTCGAAATTTCCAAATGCATATGAGAATTTTATGTCCTTATTTGTTAAATCATTAAACTTTTTAAAAAGAAGAGATTTTTTTGGATGGAAAATAATTATTCCATCTTTAATTATATAGCTATACAGACTTTTGAATTTTTCATCTTTTTTATTTATAAGTTGATTTATTTGGTCTAAGTTGGTATCTATTGATATTACTCCAGAGATCTTTTTGTTGTGATATAATGCTTTACTAATGGATATCAACCATTCACCTGTTTTTATCTCTTTATATGGTATTCCTTTTGAAGTATTTGGAGCGTTGATAACAGCTTCCACATACCAAGGCCTTATTCTTGGATCAAATCCTATAGGTGGAGTATAACCATTTATGATTAGGCTGCCATCTGAATAACCAGAATATATGTAATTTATATTCTTATCTTCTTCTTGTACTTTTTTGTATAAATATTGTACCTTTTTTTTAGATATATCGTCTTTTGGATATTTTATTTCATCGATTTCACTCAATGTATTTAATAAAATTAAAAATTTTTGAAAATAACCTTCGATGTAATTTGAAATTGCACTATTTTTTTGCATTATTATTCTCTTTGTATAGGAAAATTCCGAATCAAACAGAATGATAACAATGAATATTCCAAAAATTAATGTTATAATAATGCTTAAAATAACGGAAAAAAAGAAAAAGTCCCTTTTTATACTTTTCGACATTTTTATCCCCTTTATATAAATTTTTTCTAATTATATCATCCTTTAACAGAGCCTGCAAGTAAACCACGGATAAAATATTTTCCTAGTAATACGTATATGATTATGGTAGGAAGTGCCGTGATTATTGCACCAGCCATTTGCACATTCCATTCTACTACTTGACTTCCAGCTAAGTTAATTAATGCTACGGTAATAGGTTGCTTTGCGGGATTGCTTGTGACTGTTACTGCAAAGAGAAATTCATTCCATATACTGGTAAATTGCCAGATTATTACTACAACAAATGCTGGAATTGAAATAGGAAAAAGTACTTTTGAATAAGTTTTAAAAAATCCTGCACCATCCATGTATGCAGCTTCTACTAGTTCGTTTGGAACTTCGCTATAATAATTTCTAAATATTAATGTAGTAATGGGAATACCGTATACTATGTGGACTATTATAAGTCCTGTAATTGTTCCATAGAGATTGATTTTTTGCAAGAAACGAATTAGAGGAAATAACACGCTTTGATATGGAATAAACATTCCAAATAATATAAGTGCAAATACTATATTTGCCCCTTTAAATCTAACTTTTGAAAACACATATCCATTTATCGAACCGATAAACGCGGATATTATAGTTGCAGGTATAGTAAGATAGAAACTGTTTTTTAAATTAGGTAACAACTTTTGAAAAGCCTTTATTATTCCTCTTAATGACCAATGTCGCGGTAATTTCCACATATCGGAAATGCCTATTTCATTAAGTGGTTTAAATGTAGTGGCAAGTAGAACGTAAAGTGGTGTTATTATGTAAATTGCGATAATTACTAGGAAAAAATATGAGAAGAACTTTTTCATCTTTTTTCACCTCGCAAGTTTGTAGCAAGGTATGGAATAATAACCAGTGCTACAAATAAGAGCATTATTATTGCTATTGCAGAGCCCAATGCGTATCGGTTACTTCTAAACGTAAGTTCAAACATATAAATTGCAGGAACGTCTGTGACAAAATTAGGGCCACTTCCTGTCATGGCAAACACTAGATCAAATATTTTAAGGGATATATGTCCAAGAATAATAAAAGCACTGAGTGTAATTGGTGTTAAAAGAGGCATTTTAACTTTCCAGAAGATTTTCCACTCTGATGCACCATCTACCTTTGCAGCTTCTATAATATCGTTTGGAATACCTCTTAATCCCGCAAGGTACATGGCCATTGTATATCCAGAAAGTTGCCACATTGCAGCTATTATCACTGGAATTAACGCAACGTTAAATTTACCTATAGTTTGAGTGCTTGTATACCATCCCCACATTAATTTATCAAGTCCCAATTTGTGTAAGAGAAGGTTTAACCCTTGGGGATTTGATGGGATATTTCCAGGTGCAAAAATCCAACTCCAAACCGTTCCGGTAACAACAAATGAAATAGCCATTGGAAATAAAAATAGATTTTGGAACCATCTAGAACCTTTAAGCCCTTTATCTACCAGTATGGCCATGATTATACCAAGACTTATTGTACCAAAGAGAAAAAATATTGTAAAAAACAATGTATTCCATAAATCCGTTTGAAACCTGCTATCTTGAAATAGTCTTATGTAATTTCTAAGTCCTACAAATTTGTATTGACCTCTTAGTAGTGCGGAAAAACTATTCCAATTTGAAAAAGAAGTTCTAGCAGTCCAACTAATAAAACCATATACGAAAATCGCTATGGCGATAATAGAAGGCAAAATAACAAAAATGCCAATTAGTAAGTTTTTCTTTTTCACGACTTTCACCTCGAAAAAGCGGGGCTTTATGCCCCGTTAATCTGTTACGTATCCATTATCTTCTGCTATCCACAAAATTTCTTTAAAGGTTTTTTCGACATTTTGCTTGGTTACAAAGATATTAATAGCATCCATTAATGCTGTTACGAAAGCCTCAGGAGCAGCAGAACCATGAATAATGGAAGGTGTAATTGCCTTCGTTGAAAAATCATCCATAGACCATTTTAGATAAACATCGTACTTTGATTTATCTGCATCAATTCTTGCTGGGATAGAGCCTTTAATAGGATTGAAAGTATCTTGTGCTTCAACGGATGCGAGTAATTTTATCCATTTAATTGCATTTTCTCTGTGTGGTGCATTTTTTGGAAGACCAAATGTGTCGGAAACGAGCATAAATGCATTTTGAGTGCCCGGAAGTGCAAACCATCCAAAATCCTCACCTGGTTTCCAATTCAATGTTTTAAGATAGCCTTCGGCCCAGTCTCCCATCATATTACAGAAAGCTTTTCCTTCAAAGAGCATCCTTGTGGCGTCTTGCCATGTTAACGCGGAGTGATCTGAGTTTACGTATTTTAGTACGTCTTTAAATATTAACAAGGCTTGTTTTATGTCTGGATCGTTGAATGATGCTTTTCCCTTCCACAAGTTATTGTACTTTTCAGGACCAAGTTGTGATAACATAATACTTTCAAATAAGTGAAGGGACGTCCATTTGTTCTTATCTCCCAATGAGATTCCAACGTATCCCATTTTTTGCGCTTTGTCAAGATATGCCAATAATTCAGGCCAGGTTGTAGGTACTTTTTTCATACCGATTTTTTTGGCAATTTCTTTGTTGTAAAATACAACATTTGCTCTGTGGACATTTACTGGAACAGAATATATTTCTCCTTTGTAGCTTACAATGTCTATTAAATCTTTTGGGAATTTGTCGTATGCGCCTATCTCCTTTAAAATCCAAGTTATTGGTTCCATAAGGCCTGGGATTACATATGTATCTGTAAGCTCCATACCGGCGTGTACTTGGAAAGAATCAGGAGGGTTTTTACCGAGCATTCTTGTTTTAAGAACTGCTTTTGCATTTGTACCAGCGCCCCCTGCAACTGCAGCGTTTATTATTTTTATATCTGGGTAATATTTGTGGAAAAGGTTAAATAAAGCCTGTAACCCTTCAGCTTCTCCTCCGCCTGTCCACCAGCTAAATACTTCTAAGATATTTTCTTGTGAAAATACACTTAAAGATAATAAAATCGATAAAAATAATATAACAAATTTTTTCATACTTCCACCTCCTTTTTAGTGTCTTAAGTTTATTTTAACATTCAGTGTCAAAAAGTAATTCTGGTGTAAAAAGAAGAATTTGTTTAATTTTTGGTATTAATTGAATATAGTTAGTGGTATTTAGTAAAAATAATTTTATGGTAAAATAATGTAAAGGAGGGATATTGTGGCTTTCATATTTTTTAATATTTTTGTGGCGGCGCTAATTGCTACATCTATAGCTCCTTTGATGCCGATATTTCAGGAAAAATTCGGTATCTCCATTTTTTTGTCGTCGTTTATTCCAGTTTTAAATACAATTGGAAGTATTACTTTTTCGTTTGTTTCGTCTTTTTTAATAAATAAAATCGGTATAAAAAGGTTAAATATAATATCTTACGGTTTTGTTTTCTTTTCTTTGGTTTCGTTAGCTTTTTTTAAAAGTTTGGAAATGTCTTTATTTTCATTTTTTTTGCTTGGGGCGGGAAATTCTATTTTATTTACAACTTCTACTACTCTTTTAACACATTTGGAAAATCCAAAATTTGGTTTTCTACATGGTTTTTTCGGACTTGGTGGAATACTTTCGCCTATTATAATTTCAATGTTATTAAGATTTAATATTTCATATCGCTTCTTGTACATATTGTATTCTTTACTTGTTATTTTATTATTTATTTGGAATTTTCTTAAAGAAATCCCCTTTTTACAAAGGGAAACTACAGTAACTAAGACAATTTTTAAACCTATATTTTTGATTTCTATATTATCTTTTTTGGTTTATGCGGGGAGTGAGATAAGTACGGTAACATGGGCATCTAACTTGTTTTTAAGTTTTGGATATTCGAAAGAAAAAGCATCGTTATTTTTGGGTATATTTTGGTTTTTGTTTACGCTATCAAGATTTATGATGGAATTTTTTCTGAAACTATTTAATGAGAGGAAATTGATTTCTTTGTTTTCCGTTTTTTCTGCGCTTTTTCTTTTATTTACATTGTTGTTTAAAATGTACTTTTTCTTTTTCTTGTTTGGATTTTCAATGGGATGTATTTTTCCTCTTATACAGAGAAGGGCAAATATGAGTTTACAAAAAGAAGAAGTAGGTTTTTTAAATGGTGTTACATATGCCACAACGGGTATAGGTTCACTTTTATTTGTTTCATTAATGGGGTATATTTCAAACTATAGTATTAGTAGTATGTTTGTTTTACCTGTTTTTGGTCTTTTAGTTGTTGCTATAATACAGCTTAAAGGGTGATAAAAAGTGAAATTAGCCATAGTTTTTGGAACAAGACCTGAGGTTATAAAGGTAGCAACGGTTTACTTGAAGGCAAAAGAAATGGGAATAGATGTAAAGATGATTGCAACTGCGCAACATAGAGAAATGATGGATATGATGTTAGGTGTTTTTGGGATTTCCCCCGATTATGATATGAACATTATGAAAAAAAATCAATCTTTAAACCATATATCATCGGCTGTGTTTTTAAAGTTAGATGAAATAATACAAAAAGAAAGATTTGACTGGTTATTTGTTCAAGGAGATACCACCACCGCTATGACAAGTGCGCTTTGTGCATTTAATAGAGGGGTAAAGGTAGGTCATATTGAGGCGGGTTTAAGAAGTGGTAATTTAAAGGATCCGTTTCCAGAGGAAATGAATAGGCGTGTGATTGATCAAGTATCTGATTTAATGTTTGCACCTACAAAAATGTCATGTGAAAATTTAAAAAAAGAGGGACATGAGGAGAAAAGAATTGTAATTACGGGTAATACGGTGGTAGATGCACTATTTTACATAAGGGATAAATTTGATCTAAAAGTTATTAGAGAAAGTATAGTAAAAGAAGAGGATTATATTCTTGTGACTCTACATAGAAGAGAAAATTGGGGAGAGAAAATGTCAAACATTTTGAAAGGGATAAAGAGATTTTCAAAGGAAACGGGTAAAAAAATAGTATTTCCCGTGCATTTAAATCCTAAAGTAAGAAAAGTAGTTTTTGAAGAATTGGAAGGTTTTGAAAATGCCTTATTAATAGACCCGGTAAATTACGTTGAATTTTTAAGCCTCTTATCTAGTGCTGCAATTGTTGCATCTGACAGTGGTGGGGTACAAGAAGAGGCACCAAGTTTTGGAAAATTTGTGGTTGTTTGTAGAAATACAACTGAAAGGCCAGAGCTTATAAGAGAAGGTTATGGAATATTGGCAGGGACATCTGAAGAGGGAGTGTATAAAGCGTTGATCAAAGGAATTGAAGAAAAATTAGATGGGAAGAATCCGTTTGGTGACGGAAAGGCATCTGAAAGAATAATATCTTACATTTTGGAGTGAAATTATGAATTTAGAAAGATTTATTTTAAATGGAGAATTTAAAAAAGTTGTAGAATTTTTGGAAAAAGGTGCAAAAAGTGCGAAAGATTTCAATATTTTGGGGGTTGCGTATTATAACCTTGGAAAAAGAAATAAGGCCATTTCAAACTTTAAAAGGGCACTCTATTTGGACCAAAATAACATAGATGCGCTTTTTAATCTTTCTGAAATATACATTCAACTTGGAAAATATGTTAAAGCAAAAGATTACGTGTTAATGCTTTTAAAAATGTATCCTACGTGGGATGTTTACGATATGTTATCGAATATTTATACGTTTGAAGGTTTTTTTGAGAGTGCATATGAGAGTTTAAAGAAAGCAATAGCGATAGCACCTCAAGAAAAAGCACATCTATTGAGAGAAAAGCTTGACTTATTAACGGAAAGAATGGAGAAAGTAAAATTGCAAAAAAAGCTTGCAATAGTGTGTGCGAAGGGATTTGATAATTTTATAGATGATATAGTACATGAATTATCTGATCAATATTGGGTGCAGCGTAGGGTAGTTAAAACTGAAAAAGAAATAAAAGATGCGATTAATTGGGCAGATATTGTATGGCTTGAATGGGCAAATGAAGTTGCTGTTATAGCTACAAATTATCCTGAAATTAAGGGAAAGCGTGTTGTTTTAAGACTTCATGGATATGAGTCGTTGAGAAAAGATTTTCTTTTAAAGATAAATTGGAATAATGTTAATGATTTGATATTTGTTGCGAAAAATGTTATGAAAACGGCTGTGGAAAACCAGCCAATTATACAAACTATTCCGATTCACTTTGTTCCGAATGGGATAAACCTTGAAAAATACAAATACAAAGTACGTGAAAAAGGTTACAACATAGGTTTTCTTGGATTTTTCAACTACAAGAAAAATCCCATATTAGCTGTCCAGATTCTAAAGAAATTGGTGGATAAGGATAAAAAATATAAACTTTATTGGGCGGGTCAGATACAGGATGATAGGATGTGGAGGTATATAAATTACATATTGAAAAAGATGGGTATAATAGAAAATTTTGTCTTTGATGGATGGGTAGACGATACAGACGAATGGTTGGAAGATAAGGATGTGTTTCTTTCAACTAGCATACACGAAGGTTATGGTATAGCGATAATGGAGGCTATGGCCAAAGGTATAAAGCCTGTAATACACAATTTTTACATAGCAGAAGAGTTTTACCCAAAAAAATACTTGTTTAATACAGTAGATGAGGCAGTGGATATGATAACAAATGGTGACTATACTTCAGATGAATATAGAAAGTTTATTAAGAAGTATTCACTTAAAAATCAAATTCAAAAGATAAAATCGATTATACAAGGAATTTAAGCTAAAATACTTTTGATTTTTGCAAGTAGCATCATTTATTGTGAAATTGTGATTATAATAATGATATAATTTATTCCAGGAGGTAAAGGTGTGGAGAAAATTATAATTGTTATTTCGATATTGTTAGTGTCAGTTATTTTGCTTTTTCCAAAAGAAAAAATTCTGGATTTTGACGGTGTTACACTAAGGGTTTTACCGTTTAATGCAATAATCGTGGAAAAAGATCTTTCAGTTGCAAAGAGAATTAAACAATTGTACGAAAAAGAAAAGCTTTTCGTATTTGAGGGAAGTGTTGTATCTTTTCAAAAAAAGGAAAATGAGGCATTTTCTCAAGCAACGAATAAGGCAAGACAAGAACTTTCTGCATTTTTGGGTGCAAAGGTAAGTTCCGATGTGAACTTAAGGGAGAAAGTATCTGGAATAAGGGGAACATTTGGATATTACCAAGATGCAAGTGTTGTAGTTGATAATTTTGTTTCAAGTTCAAAGGTAATTGCAAGATGGAAGATTCCTCAGGGAAAAGGTATGTTTGAGTATCACGTATTAGTGTTTTATGATCCTGAGGCATTTGATACATTTATAAAACAGAGGGAACATGAGATAAATTTGTACTACGTAAAGCTTAATATAGAAAAAAGAAAAGTTACTAAGTTTTTAAAAATAGAGAATTTTGAAAAATTCAGGCAGGAATTTGAAAAGATAAAAAAAATAGGGAGTGCAATAGTAATAGAGATTTTGAATGGTAAAATAATTTCAAGGGAAAAAGATCCTATTTTGCTTTTGATAAAAGATATAGGTTTAGAAGATGGAAAATACAGAATAATTTATCTAAAAAAGGAAAAAGAACTTACGTTGTTTATTTTTAAGGAGGCAAAAATGTGAAGTATCTTTATCCTGCTTTAATAGGTTACTTTTTAGGAGCGATCCCTTTCAGTTTTTTTATTGCAAAAATAAAGGGAATAGATATAAGGAAAACGGGAAGTGGAAATGTAGGAGGTACAAACGTATTGAGGAATGCAGGAGCATTTTACGGTGCACTTGCTTTCTTTTTTGATATATTCAAGGCGTATTTAGCGGTTATTTTGGTTGGAGATTTAGGTTTAAATTCCATGCTAATTGCTGGGGTTATGGCCGTTTTCGGACATTGTTATTCTGTCTTTTTGAAATTTAGAGGTGGCAAAGGTGTGGCAAGTACATTTGGAGTGTTTTTGGCAATTTATCCATGGAGTGGACTTGTATTTTTTGTTTTTTGGCTTTTGATTGTTTCTATAACAAAATACGTTTCTCTTGCGTCTATGGTTGGTTTAACATGTGGTGCGCTTTTTACTTGGATTATGGGAAAAGACTTTTGGCCTATTTTTTTAGCACTTTCCCTCTTTTCCATATTGAGACATAGGGGAAATATTGAAAGATTAATAAAGGGAAATGAAAGAAAAACCGATGTAGTTGGATATTTCTTTGGGAAGGTGAAGAAAAATTGAAGAAAATAATTGTTGTTTTTTTAATCTTAACAGTTTCTTGTTTTGCTATATTAACCGAAGAGCAAAGTAGGCAATTTTTAAGTGAAGCCATAAAGTTATGGGGAAAAGGTGATTTTCAAGCTGCAAGCAAGAAAATGGATGATGCCATTACGGGAAGTATTTCCGCCCGTGAAATTCCATGGTTTTGGTATTTTAAGGCGAAAGTTGATATTTACAATGACCGTGTAGATATTGCTAAAGAAAATTTAGAAACTTTATTGACCTTTACCAATATAGAAGAAATAAGGGATTTGTACAATAAAATAAGCATATTTAACAACCCAGAAAGTGTAGAAATTAATGGGTATGACTTTAAATTTGTTGAAGAGTACATGGGAAAAGAAGGATTAACCGAGTATTTTTACTCACCTGTTGGACTTGCTGTGTACGGAGAGATAATATACTTAATAGATAAAGAAAATAAAAGATTAATTAAGATAAAAAATGGAAGTATAGTAGATATTAAAAAATTAAGTTTTATTCCAAAGAGTATAGCTACGGATAGTTTTGGAAATCTATATATATCATCAAATGATGCTATTTACAAAAATGGTGAACTTTTGTATTCTAATTTAAAAACCCCTGTTATTGCAGGTGTGGATAGAGCAGGAAGGATAATTGTTGTAGATGCAACAAAGATTTACGCGTTTGGAGATAAAAAAACAGAAAAGATGTTACCCATTCCCACCATTACACTGGATTGTGAGATTAACTACGAAAATCTCTATATTTTAGATGCATATTCCGGCAAAATTTTGGTTTATGATTTGTATACATTTGAAAAGAAAGATGAAATACCTTTAAAAGAAAGGATATGGAGTTTTGAAGTTACCCCAGCAGGAAGGATAATATATTTTATTGGCAACAAGATTTACGTAGATGGAAGACAATTTGAAGTTAACTCAACACCGATGTTTATAGAGTATTCTTATCCAAATCTCTTTGTTATTGATTGGAAAGAAGATGTTGTAAAGAGATATCTTTTAAAGGATGATTTACCGGTTTTTGTGAAGGTGAAAGACTTTGAAACTACAGATGCAACTTTAACTTTGAATGTTTCCGTTGAAGATTTTTTTGGGAATGATATATACCTTGCAAGTGAGTTTTTAAATTTATACGAAGAAGATGTAAGGGAATATATTGATATTAATGGAAAAACCATAACAAAAGATGCAACTAATATAGCATCAAAAAATCTTTTAACGGATAGATTCTTAGGAAAGACTTTATATGAAGATAAAAATTGGAAATATACAGGTGGTGCAAAAATAGCTTTTAAAAATAGGGGAAAATACGTGTGGCAATTAACGTATAATTACGCAAAAATCTTTCCTATTCCGCTTGTTAGAGTAGCAGTTAAATTTGAAATGTTCGATAAAAAGTACAGTGATATAGTTATATATACGGAGGAGGTTATTGGTGAGGAAACTTCTAAAGGCGATTGAACTTACTAAGATGGGGAAACTAGATGAAGCAGAAAAGATTTATAAAGAACTTATTAAAGAAAATATACCAGAGGCTTACAATAATTTGGGGAATATATATAGAAAGAAAGGGTTAATTGCAAGGGCTATTGAATACTATCAAAAAGCAATTGAGATAAAACCTGATTTTGCCGAGTGTTATTTTAATCTGGGCTGTGCGTATATGGAGATAGATAACTACTCTATGGCTATATTTAGCATGGAAAAGGCGGAAAAATTGGGATTTAAACAGTTTGATTTGGATGTGCAACTTGCATTATGTTACTTGGCAGTTGGAAATAAGAAGCGGGCAAATCAAAGGATGGAAGATGAAAAGGTGAGGGAAGAAGTATTAAAGTATATCGAGGAGGGGTAAAATGGAAAATTTGCAATTTTATTTGAAACCCTTGTTTGAATATTGGTATTATTCGTTAATTTCCGGTGTGTTTTTACTCTTTGCTGCAAAATTTGTTGAAAAGATAGCCATAGCAGTGTTGGGTTTCTTGCTGGGAATAAATATGATTTTCCCTGTGGTGGTGGAAAAAGTTCCGCAATTAAATGAAGTACTTTCAAATTATTATCAAATTGCCATGATAGTTGTTGGGATTATAACCGCTGCAGTTTTGTACGCGCTGTATAAGTCTATTACCTTTATATTCGGTTTTGGTATAGTGGGAATTTTGGGTTATTACCTTACAGATATTGTTTTAAAGTATTTGAATTTAAATATTAATTTTGATCCAACATATATTGCAATTGGAACAGGTTTGGTTTTTGGGATATTAGGGGGTATAGTTACCTACAAAAAAAGTTCTGAAGTAATTGGTATTCTCTCTGTTTTGATAGGTGCAGGAACTTTGGCAGTTGTAGCAATGAAATTTATTTCCCATGGAGATTTAACTACTCCACTTTATTCTTCTGTTTTCTTGGTGATTTTTTTGTTGTTAGTGGTTATTGGTTTTGTTGTAAATTTCAGAAAGAAAAAAGAGTAAAATTGGAGGTGGACCGTTTTGAAACTTTCTTTTGAATGGTTAAAGGATTTTGTAAAAATAGATAAATCTCCAGAAGAAGTTGCTGAAAGGTTGAGTTTAACGGGTACTAATGTTGAAGAAGTGATAATTCCTTTTGATGTAAGTGGAAAAGTTGTTGTGGGGAAAGTTATCGATGTAGAAAATCACCCTAATGCAGATAGGTTGATTGTGTGTAAAGTTGATGTGGGAACAGAGGTGAAAACTATTGTTACTGGTGATTTAACAGTTTCAAAAGGAAGTATTGTTCCAGTTGCACTTGAGGGGGCAAAGCTTGGTGAAATTACAATAAAACCTAGGAAAATGCGTGGAATTATGTCTGAAGGCATGATGTGTTCCCTTCAAGAATTAGGTCTTGAAGAAAATTCAAGTGGAGTGTATAAGTTTAAAGATGAAGTACCTGTTGGTACCGATGTTATTGAATATTTTGGGCTTAACGATAGGGTACTTGATATAGAGATTACTCCAAATAGGCCAGATTGTCTTAGTGTAAAGGGAATTGCAAGGGAATTATCCGCTATATACGATGTGGATTTGAACCTAAATACAAAGGTTTTTGATGGAGAGGAAGAATGTCCCGTTGAAATTTCCATTGAGAGTGAAGGATGTTTTAGGTACACAGCTAGAGTAATAAGAGGTATAAAAGTAAAAGAGAGTCCTCTGTGGCTACAAAAAAGATTAATTGCATCCGGACTTAGACCAATAAATAATATTGTGGATATTACAAATTATGTAATGATTGAAACGGGACATCCAATTCACGCATTTGATTTGAGAAATACTTCTAAGATAGTGGTTAAAGATGCAAAGGGAGATGAAGAAATATTACTACTCGATGGAAAAAAGTACAAACTTAAAGGTGGAGAGGTACTTATAACAAATGGGGAAAGAATTTTGGCGCTTGGTGGAGTTATGGGCGGAGAAGAATCAGGAGTTAAAGATGATACAACGGATATTTTGCTTGAAGTTGCTATGTTTGATCCTGTAAGAGTGAGAAAAACCTCAAAAGTACATGCAATTATGACAGATTCTTCATATCGTTTTGAAAGGGGAGTTGATCCAAACGATGCAATAGATGTGATAAATAGGTTAACAGAGCTTATTTTAGAGTTATCAGGTGGAATACCTTCAAAGATAAAAGACGTGGTAAGGAGAAAAATTGAAAGAACGAATATCAATTTTGACTTTTCTATGACCAAAAAAGTAATAGGTGTAGATATACCAAAAGAAAAGCAAATAAAGATATTAAACAGATTGGGTTTTGAAGTCAAAGATAATACGGTGTTTGTACCTACGTTTAGGTATTTTGATGTTACACGCCCTATAGACCTTGTTGAGGAAATTTCCAGAATATATGGTATGGAAAATATCGAAGGTGAACCATTTAAGGTGACTGTAAATAGTGCCTCAAGGAATAAAATACAAGAACTCAGGTATATGTTAAAAGAAACGTTGAAGGCAGAAGGTTTTTTAGAAGCCATGAACCTTTCGTTTGTTTCTGATGATTGGAGTATAACGGGATACAAGGTGCAGATATCAAACCCAATTAACGAAGAGTTGAGTGTTATGCGACCTTCTTTGCTCAACGGACTTCTTGAATCACTTTCGTATAACTACAAAAGACAAAACAAAGATGTGAAATTGTTTGAAGTGGGTAGGGTATATATAGAGGAAAATGGGAGACCAAGGGACATAGAAAAGGTGGCTGCAGTTGTTACGGGAAGGCTCAATAAAAGAGATTACACAGACCAACGAAGAGTTGATTTCTATACGTTTAAAGGTATGCTTGAGAACGTGTTGGACGAATTTAATGTTTCTGCAAGCTTTGTACCGTGTGAAATTGAGGGATTTGTACCAACAAGGTGTGCAAGAGTTGTTGTAGATGATAAAGATGTTGGAATAATTGGAATGTTTGATCCAGATTTTATAAATCAACGCTTTGACGTGAAAGACGAAGTGTATGCGTTTGAACTTTCAATTGATTTTATATACGAAAAGTACGTGGAGGTTCCTGCGTACAAAGAAAGTGTACAATTTCCTTCAGTGAGAAGAGATGTATCACTCTTGGTGCCGGATAGCTTTATGCTTGGGAATATATTGGACAGTTTCTTTAAGTACAAATACGTTGAAGAGGTTGGTATTTCGGATATTTATAAAGGAAAAGGTGTTGAAGAAGGATATAAAAGTGTTACGGTGTATTGTGTGTTTAGAGCAAAGGATAGAACTTTGAAGGAAGAAGAAGTGAACAAAATTTGGGATAAACTTAAAAGAGATTTGGTTTATAAATATCCTTTAAAATTGAGATTTGAGGAGGTATGAAATGAGATCGGGATTTGTTGCACTTGCTGGAAAGCCTAATGTAGGTAAATCTTCTATTGTAAACGCCGTTGTGGGTAAAAAAGTACTCATAGTTTCAGACAAGCCACAGACTACGAGAAATAGGATAAATGTGATCCATACAACAAGTGATTATCAAGTAATATTTGTGGATACACCTGGTATCCACAAACCTTTGTACAGATTGGGTGAATACATGGTTAAGGCTGCAGTAAGTGCACTTAAAGGTGTTGACCTTGTTTTAACCGTTGTTGATGCTAAACAGGGAATAAGAAAGCCAGAAGAATTTGTTTTTGATTATGTAAATCAGTCTAATACAAAGACTATTGGGGTTATAAATAAGATAGATCTTGTAGATGGTGAAAGGATAAAATCGTTGAAAAAAAAGATGGAAGATGGATTAAAAAATTGTATTTCTATTATAAAGACTTCCGCTGTCACAGGTGAGGGAATAAAAGAACTTTTAGATTTAATAGTGGATAATCTACCAGAAGGGCCTCAATATTACCCAGAGGATATGATAACGGATAGGCCCCTTTCATTTATGGTTTCCGAGATTGTTAGAGAAAAAATTTTTCATTTGACGTACGAAGAAGTACCACATTCTGTTGCGGTTATTGTCGAAGAAATTAAGGAAAGGGAAAATGGGGTTTTGTACATCAGGGCGAATATTTATGTTGATAGGAAAAGTCAAAAGGGAATTATCATAGGAAACAAGGGGAATATGATAAAGAAAATAGGGCAAAATGCACGGCAAGAGATAGAGTATTTAGTGGGGAATAAGGTATTTCTTGATTTGCATGTGAAAGTAAAAGAAAAATGGAGAGATAAAGATTTTATTATCTTGAACGAGATAGGAATGAAAGATGATTTAAGGGGGTGAGTGCATGAACAATTTTGTGTTTTATAATCCGACAAAACTTGTTTTTGGAAAAAATACTGTTGAAAAAATAGGTGAGTATTTAAAGAAAGATAAAATAAAAAAGGTGTTGTTTTTAGCGGGAGGAGGATCTATAAAGAAAAATGGAGTATATGAAAAAGTTGCAAGGGCTTTATTTGAAAGTTCTATCGAAAAAGTAGAAGTTTGGGGAGTTAGACCTAATCCTGTATTGTCCAAGGTAAAAGAAGCATTAGAGGTGGCAAGAAGGGAAAAGGTAGATGCCATTCTTGCAGTTGGTGGAGGTAGTGTGATTGATAGTGCAAAGGCAGTTGCAGCCGGTGTAAATTATGATGGAGATGTATGGGATTTTTACTCTGGAAAGACCAGGGTAAAAGAAGCAATCCCGTTGTATACAATACTCACCCTTTCTGCTACAGGAACTGAAATGAACGGGAATAGTGTTGTAACTAACGAAGAAACACTTGAAAAATTTTCATTTAGTTCTATACATGTTTATCCAAAGGTATCAATAGTTGATCCAGAGGTACAATACACACTTCCACCTAATCAAACGGTAAATGGCGCAGTAGATGCTATAAGTCATGTTATGGAATACTACTTTGATGGTACGAAAAACACACAGTTGATAGATAGAGTAGATGAAGGGATTATAAAAACATTAGTTGAAACTACTGAAATTTTACTTGAAAATCCAAAAGACTATGAAGCGCGTGCTAATTTTGCACTTTCGACTACTTTAGCACTAAATGGTATATCTGGTATGGGACATAGTGGTGGAGATTGGTCATCACATGCTATAGAGCACGCTTTAAGTGCACTTAATCCAGAAGTTGCACATGGTGCAGGTCTTGCAGTGGTCTTTCCCGCATGGCTTACTTACGTTAAGGATTTGATTTCGGATAAACTGGTGAGGTTTGGAATGGAGATATTTGGAAGAGAAGACGGTATTAGCGCACTTAAGGGATGGTACAAAAAAATTGGTGCTCCCACTACCTTGAGAGAGTTAGGATTTGAAAGAGAAGATATAGATAAGTTGGTGGATATAGCATCAAAGATGACACCTATGGGAAGGTTAAAAAAATTGGTAAAGGAAGATGTAAGGAAGATATTGGAAATTGCATTCTAGTTCCAGCACACGCTGGGACTTTTTTATATGATATAATTATGTTAGCAATTTTTAGAGGGGGTATACGATGAGGGTCTTATACGCACAATCAGGAGGGGTAACAAGTGTAATCAACGCGTCCGCATATGGGGTATTGGACGAGGCACAAAAAGCAGGGCTTGAAGTATATGTGGGAATACACGGTATATCAGGTGTTTTAAGAGAAAATCTATTAAAAATTAATGGAAAGGATATAGAAGGGTTAAAATACACACCTTCTGCGGCTTTTGGGTCATGTAGAAGAAAGTTAAAAACACAAGAAGATATAAATAAACTCTTTGAAATATTTGAAAAGTATGAAATAGAATATTTCTTTTATAACGGTGGTAATGATTCAATGGACACTGCATGGAAGTTGTATACGGAGGCAAAAAAGAGAAATATACCATTAAAGGTCATTGGTGTGCCAAAAACAGTAGACAATGATTTACCGCATACGGATCATTGCCCAGGATATGGTTCTGCGGCAAAGTATATAGCTACTGCCATTATGGAAGCTACACTTGATTTGAGGAGTATGTATGTGGATTCAACTAGGGTATTTGTGATGGAAATTATGGGTAGACACGCAGGGTGGCTTTCTGCTGCGGCAGGGCTTGGGTGGTTAAACGGTATAGGTGCAGATTTAATATTATTTCCTGAAGTGCCATTTAACAAGGAAAAGTTTTTGGAGAGGGTAGATGAGAGTATTAGAAGAAAAG
Source organism: Thermosipho sp. 1074 (assembly GCF_001999655.1). Taxonomy (NCBI): domain Bacteria; kingdom Thermotogati; phylum Thermotogota; class Thermotogae; order Thermotogales; family Fervidobacteriaceae; genus Thermosipho; species Thermosipho sp. 1074. The sequence continues at coordinate 152,004 of NZ_LBEX01000015.1, forward strand.
GATATTGTTCAATAGCCGTTTCAGAGGGAATTAAGTATCCAGATGGTTTTTTTGTAGCGGATATGGGTTATACAGATAGTTTTGGTAATAGACAATTAGGTGGTGTGGGGTTTACAATTGCAGGGATGATAAGGTCAGAACTTTCACTTAAGACGCATGTTGCAATACCAGATTATCTACAAAGAAGTGGTAGACATATTGCAAGTAAAACCGATGTAGGTGAAGCAGAAGCAGTTGGAAGACAAGCTGTAAAACTTGCGCTTGATGGAGTATCCGGGGTTATGGTTACAATAAACAGGGTGAGTAATTCACCGTATAAAGTGGAATATGGTACAGTGGAATTAAATAAAGTTGCAGAGGTAACAAAATATCTTCCCGACGACTTTCACACGGATTTTGAAGTGACGGAAAAGTACATAGAATATGCAAAACCATTAATTGAAGGTGAATTGTTCCCAAAATTTAAGGATGGCCTGCCAGTTTATACCATTTTTAAGGAGGTAGAAGAGTAATCTTTTTTGTAGTTTTTTCGATTTTTCAGGTCATTTTTTCATTTTTTTTGTATTTATTGAAAAAGGCAAAATTTTTGCCTTTTTTGATACCTATTTCTTCTATTTCCCTACTTTTTGAAAGATTTGATATTGTACTTTCTGGGTATGGGGGAGTACATTTAATTTTTGATTCAAATTCATTTTATTTTTTGCTTACCAATATCTCTTGTAGTATTATTGTGTCTTATTTTCTCTACCAAAATGGCAATGAGCATGTGTATTTTTTCTTTTCGCTCTTGCATACAATTTTAAATTTACTCTTTATCTCAAATGACTTGTTTAACATATACGTTATACTTGAAACTTCAACTTTGTTAATTACATTACTTATTCTTTCAAGTGAAAAATTTGAGCAAAAGATAACGGCTATTAAATACATCTTTGCAAGTTCACTTGCGATGAGTTTTTATTTAATAGGAATAGGGATGCACTATTATTCAACTGGAAGTTTTGATATTTCAAATGTAGATGGACTTTCCGGGTACTTGATGAAATTTTCACTTCTTGCAAAGGGTGGTTTTTTTCTATTTGGGCTTTGGCTTCCAGAAGTACATTCAAATTCAGAGCCTGAAATTTCCGCAATGCTTTCAAGCGTGTATACACAATCGGTATTATTTCCACTTTTGAGAATAGGCTTAGATGACCTTTTTTTATTTGGAATATTGGCTTTTTTTTACGGAGTGTTTTTTGCCATTATTTCAAAAGATTTTAAAAAAGTTCTTGCTTACAGTTCAATGTCTCAGCTGGGAATAATGATTCTAAATCCTCTTTTTACACCTGTTTATGTGCTTTATCATGGTATATCAAAGAGTATTTTGTTTTTGAGTACAAGGTATGTTAAAAGAGATTTATCCGAAAAAAGGGAAGTTCCCGTTTTCTTGTTTTTGGCTTTATTAATTTCTTTATTATCTATCTCTGGTTTTTCATTTACCGCTTTAGGATATGTTAAATCAAAACTTTTTGTGGAAAATTTTAAATATTTTAAATATATTGTAAGTTTTCTTAGCGCTGTTTATGCGGGGAAAGTTTTAAAGCTAAGGGTTGTATTCTCAAAAAGGCATATACTTTTGTTTTTATTTTCGATTTTTTTGATTTATCCATATTTTAACGTTATTTCATCTCTATTTGTAGTTTTAGGGTTGATATTTGGGTATTTTTTAAGGATTTATTTTGATTTTTCCATTACCACTGAATCCATTTTAACGTTTATGGTATTTTCAATTTCATTTTTTACTTTGCTTGGAGGAAGGTTATGGTAGATTTTATAGCACCATTTTTGATCATATTTTTATCAATTTATGGTCTTTTGTTCAAAAAGCATATAATTTCAAAAATAATAGCGCTTGATGTGTTAAATACGGGAATTGTTTTCTTGTTTGTAGTTATTGCGTCAAAAATTGGAAATGCTCCTCCTTTAAAGGGAAGTGGAAATTACGTAGATCCATTTCCACAAGCGGTTATAATAACATCTATAGTTATTGGGTTTGCCACAATTTCACTGCTTCTTTCAATTACCATGATTGTTGTGGAGAAGAAAAGAAAAAAGGATTTAAATGAAATTGAAAAAGAGTAATGTGGATAACACGTTACTTTTTGTGTATAATTTAAAGTGGAATTATTTCCAAAGGAGGTAGGATTTATGAAAAAATTTATATGTATTCTTTTGATTTTTTCCGTTTTGAATTTTTCAGCAGTTTTAGTTAAAGATGATAAGGTTGTATTTACTTTTAAAGAGGCGGTAGATGCAAAAGTTGTATACCTTGCAGGAACTTTTAATAATTGGTCTTCAAGTTCCATTGCAATGGAAAAAGAGGAGGGTGTATGGAAGATTTCTTTAAAATTAGAGCCCGGTACGTATCAGTATAAATATGTAATTGATGGAAAGAATTGGAAGGAAGACCCAGAAGCACCGGGATATGTAGATGATGGATTTGGAGGGAAAAATGGTATTTTTACTTTAGTTGAAAAGGATGGAAGATTAGTGGTTTTAAAAGGCGAGGAAAAGAAAGAGAATAAAAAAGAGGTAAACAAGAATTTTGACCCAAAAAAGATGTTTGTAGATGATGAAGGATATGTAGTGATACGTTTTGAGTATAAAGATGCAGATTATGTAACGATAGCGGGTAATTTTAATAATTGGAATGCAGAAGAGACCGAATGTTATGAAGTTGACGATGGTGTTTGGGAAGCCGTTTTAGAATTAAGTGAGGGAGATTATCAGTATAAATTTGTGGTAAATGGTACAAATTGGGTTACTGATCCCAATGCACCTGCCTTTGTAGATGACGGATTTGGTGGGAAAAATGGATTTTTCCAGGTTTATAAAAAAGATGGAAAATTAACGGTTGGATTAAAATGAAAAAAGCCTCTCTATTGAGAGGCTTTTTTTTCACCTTTCATTTTATACATGAGATCATCTGCGGTTCTTATTGATTGTTTAAGGGAACCTTCAATATTTGTTATTCCCCATGAAAAAGTTGGTGAAAGTTCCGAGGATTTGTTAAATTCATTGTGAATTTTTTTGATGAGTTTTTCTGCTTCTTTTTTTGTGGAATTTTTTAAGATAATTAAAAATTCATCTCCCCCCATACGTACAAATATATCCGAAGATTTTAAGTTGCTTTTAATTATACTTGAAAGTTTTTTTAGTATTTCATCCCCTTTGTCATGCCCATATGTATCATTTATATATTTAAATTTGTTGAGATCTATAAATATCAATATATCGTTTTTTTCTAGTTTTATATTTCCTAAAAAACCCCTATTACATGCCCCTGTTAGGGGATCAATCAGGCTTCTTGCATATATTACATTTAATTCGTGAATCTTTTCTTTGTATTCTAGTATAATACTTGAGGCAAAGCTTAAAAATAACGATATAATTCCAAATGGTGAAAGCATTCTGAACGGAAGATTAAAGAAAAGTACTATACTGTCAAATATAATTGTTATTGCAAAAAGGCTTGCGAACGTTACGTTTTGCGAGACGTATGACTTTACAATTTTGTACAAGATAAATATACCATTGAGTATTAATATAGGGGATATGAAAATCGTAAGAGTTTTTAATTGTTGGGGTGTGACTGTAAAGAGTGGTAATATACTTGCCAGAATATTTAAGTAGGAGAATCTTTTTGTATTTTTTTGTATTGTTGAAAAATTATATAAATCGATCCCGCGCATTAAAAATGTAAATGAGAGATAAGCACAGGAGATAAATAATTTCCTAAGTGAATAAAAAAAGTGTTCGAAGCTAATAACATCCAATAACCATATAATTGCCAAAAAACTAGAAAACGCAAAATATTTATACGCTTTTTGTCTAGTTATTCCGGTGTTTTTCGAAAGTAAATACAAAAGAAAACCCAATGTTGAAATAAGACCAATTGAAATATTTAAAAAGTTGTCGGTTAGGAACTTCAAAATAGAATATTTCCATATTTCTGATTCGTTTATAAAAAAGAACTTTCCAAGACCTATTGAATAAACTCCTGAAATTTCCAAAGTAAGAACATCTACACCCTTTGGTATAGGTATCAAAAATGGAGTATACCACGTACGTCCAGATTTTCCAAGACCAAATGTAAATATTGGAAAATTGTTGTTTTTAATGGAAAAAGAAGAACCTTCTATGAATGGAAAAAATACGTATTTTGAATTTTTAGGTACGGGTATTTGAAAGGATATAGTTTTAAAGGCCTTTAGTATAATAACTTTTGGTAAAGTTGTATTATTTATTCTAGAAATTTCAATGCCTTTTGGATTGCCAAGAGAATAAAATATGTAAAACAAGGTTAAAAAGATAAGAAGAGTATATAGAAAGTACTTTAAATAAAATTTTATCATTTAAATCCCTCCAAAAGTATTTTAGCATAATTTGACACATTTTTTTAGATGTAATATAATATAAGGTAGAATAACGGGGTGTAGCGCAGTTGGCTAGCGCGCTTGCATGGGGCGCAAGAGGTCGCTGGTTCAAGTCCAGTCACCCCGACCAGTTGGCCGGTTTTACCGGCCATTTTTTAAATATTCAATACTGCAGGTTAAGGGAATTCGGTGAAAATCCGAAGCTGCCCAGCAACCGTAACCGGGGACGAAATCTGCAAGTGCCACTGGGTAAAACCTGGGAAGGCGCAGAAAGTAGGATGATCCGGGAGCCGGGAGACCTACCTGTAGTAAATGATATTTCCCCATTGCTAGGGCAATGTGGGAAAAATTTGTTTTATTTTGGGGGGATAAAGGGTGGTTATTTTAGTAACTGGTGGGGTTAAGTCTGGAAAAAGTAGTTTTGCGCTTGACCTCTCAAGACGTTACAAGAAAAAAGCATTTATTGCAACAGGGGTTCCTTTTGATGAGGAGATGAGAAATAGGATAAACCGTCATAAAAGTGAAAGAAAAGGTTTTGACACCTTTGAAGAACCTGTTGAAGTAGATAAAGTAATTGAAGGTTTAAATGGAAAATATGAATTTGCTATTTTGGATTGTATTACCACGTATCTTGGAAATCTTTACTATTACAAGAAAGATATAGAAAATTATTTAGAAAAATTTTTAAAAAGTATTAAAAAAGTTGATTATACATTGGTTTGTGTAACGAATGAGGTGGGGTGGGGAATAATTCCAGAAAACAAACAAGTAAGAGAATATGTAGAAAGACTAGGACTTTTAAATAAAGATATTGCAAAAATAGCACAAAAAGTCTATTTGATGGTATCGGGGATAGGGGTGGAATTAAAGTGAAGTTAGGAACTACTTCTTGGCTTTTTCCAGGCACTTATCTTGAAAATGTAAAAGTTATAGCAGATAAGGTGGATTTTGTGGAGTTTTTGGTGTTTAGCTGGGATACAAATACAAAGAATATTTTTTTGAACGAAATAGAAGATTTAAAGGAAATAGCAGAAGAATTTAATCTGGAGTATAACGTTCACTTACCAACAGATTGTATTTTTAACGTTGAAAAAGCCTTTTGTTTTTTTGAAAATAGTAGATTGGAAATTTCAAATTACATCGTACATCCGTTAGATGGTATAGAGGTGTTTTTAAAAAAATCTGAGAAGATATTAGTTGAAAATTTGAAAGAAGATATTTTTTTACACGATAGGACAGTTTTTGACATAGGACATCATTTGCTTGGGACAAAGGTTACGGAGAATTTTTTAAAAAATTCAATAGAATACCATGTCATGGGTGTTTCAAATGGGAAAGACCATCTTAAATTGGACAAAGATACTTTGGAAGTAATAAGGAAAAAGTTGAAATATTCACCAAATTTAGAGTATGTGTGTTTTGAAGTATTTGACTTAAGAGATTTTTTGCATTCACTAACTCTTTGGAGGGATAGTTTTGATTTATGATTTTTTACTTTCGTTGGCGTTTATATCTAGGATTCCAATTAAAGTTAGATATTCTGGAAGAAGGATGAAAAACATTCCCGGGTATTTCCCACTTGTGGGATATATTCCCGGGATTATTTTTTTCTTAGGGGGTTATTTTGAAAATTTTTTTGTTAAAATAATTTTCTTAATTTTGGGATATTATTTTTTTGATCTCTTTCATTTTGATGGATTTTTGGATACAATAGATGGCTTTTTGAATCAATCAAATAAGGAGAAACGACTTGAAATAATGTCTAAAGGAGACGTTGGGGCTTTTGCCGTGTTTTTTGGGGCATTGTATATTGTTATATTTTGGAATCTGTATTTTACACTTTCACCAACTTTCTTTTTTTACTCTTCGGTGTTTGGAAGGTATGCTATGGTTTCGTTGATGGCTTTTTCAAAACCTGCCAAAGAAAAAGGACTTGGTGCTATATTTTATCCATTTGAAAGGAAAAATTTAATTTATTCAACCGTGTTTTTAATGCCTTTATTGTTTATCGTAAAATACTTTGTCGTGTCGTTTTTTATTACTTTTTTATTTTCCTATTTTATGAGCATTATATCTAAAAAAAAGATAGGTGGTATTACAGGGGATGTTTTGGGGGCAACTTGTATTATAACAAGTGAGTTACTCTTAGTGATTTTGGGGGTGATATAGTGGTATTAATGATCCAGGGGACTGCTTCAAACGTTGGAAAGTCTATTATTTCCACAGCTTTATGTAGATATTTTACAAAAAAAGGTTTAGATGTAGTGCCGTTTAAGGCACAAAATATATCCTTAAACAGTGTGGTAAGTAAAGAAGAAGGAGAGATGGCAGTTGCTCAATATGTCCAAGCAGTTGCTTGTAATAAAAAGCCTAGTGTATTAATGAATCCCATACTTTTAAAGCCAGATGTAGAGGGTGTTCAATTAGTAGTAAATGGAAAGCCAATAAAAAATGTGGAAAGTAAAAAGTATATGTATTCAGATAAAGAATGGATTTTAGATCAAGCATTAAAAGCATTGTACAAGTTGTTGGAAAAACATGAGTTGGTAATAATTGAAGGTTCTGGAAGTGCAGCTGAAATAAATATAAAGGATATTTCAAATATGGCGATTGCAAAGGCGGTAAATGCACCGGTGATTTTGATATCTAATATTGAAATGGGTGGGGCGTTTGCACAGATAGCAGGTGCTATGGTGTTATTTGGTAAGTTTGAAAAAAGCATTGTTAAGGGCTTTATTTTTAACAAGTTTAGAGGGGATAAATCTGTTCTTGGAGACTCTCCCAAAAAATTTGGTGAAAGGTTTAATTTAAAATATTTTGGAACAGTGGAATACTTTAAACACTATCTTCCTGAAGAAGACCTGTTTTTTGAAAAAGAGGGAATTGGTGATTTAAAAGTGGATATTTTAAAACTTCCTCATATTTCAAATTCTTTTGAATTTGAACCTTTATTTTTAAATACAAATGCAAAATTTGTTGAAAACATTCGTGAAGATGTGGATTTAGTTATAATTCCCGGAACAAAGTCAACTATCTTTGATTTAGAATGGGTAAAACAAAGGAAAGATCAAATAAATGGAGCACTTTTAAATGGAGCCTTTTTACTTGGAATATGTGGTGGATATCAGATGTTGGGAAAAAAGATTGTATACAATGGTAAATGCTATGAGGGATTGGGATACTTAAACTTAAAAACAATTTTCTTAGAGACAAAAATTTTGAGGAATATAGTTGCAAAGGAAATGCTTTTTAATACGGATGTAGAAGGTTTTGAAATTCACCATGGAAGAACAATATCGCATGAGAGTCCTTTTTTGTTATACGATAACGGAAAATTAGATGGAGCTATTAAGGGAAGGATATTTGGAGGCTATACACATAATTTGTTTAAAAATAAAGAATTTTTGAAAAAGTTTTTAAATTACATTAGAAAAAATAGAGGGTATAATACAAAAGATTTGTCATTGTTTACGCTTGAAGAAGAAATAGATAGGGTAAGTGATTACATAATAGGGCAGATAGACATAAAGGAGATAGAAAATGTTATTGGTCTTTAGTTTGTTGGTGGATTTAGTTTTAGGTGAGTTTCCAAGTATTATTCATCCAGTTATTTACATGGGGTTTTTAGGAAAAAGAATAGAAAAGATGAAAAATTTTAGATTTTTTTGGGGAATGTTTTCTTTATTATTAGAGCTATTTTTTTGGTTTTTTGTTTGTAGATTAACTATGAAAGTTAGTGAATTTTTTGGTATATATTTTCTTTCGTCGACTTTTTCTATAAAGGCTTTGTATAGACATGTGGAACGGTGTAAAACAGACGATGAGAAGGTTCTAAAAAGACACGTATCTTTTATTGTCAGTAGAGATGTTTCAATGCTTAACAAAAATCAGCTGTACTCTGCGGCACTTGAAAGTCTTTCTGAAAATATTTCAGATAGCATAATAGCACCGTTATTTTATTATTTGCTCTTTGGTGTTTGTGGTGCGCTGATTTATAGGGTAGTTAATACGTATGATGCACTTTTTGGATATAGAACAAAAAGATACGAATGGTTTGGAAAATTTGCTGCAAGATGCGATGATATCTTGAACTTTATACCAGCAAGATTAACAGCCATACTTATTGTTCCATTTAATTTTAAATCTATTTTATATCTAAAAAAATACAGAAAAATAAAAATAAATGCAATGTATCCCATGGCGGCTTTTGCTGGTGTGTTAAATTTGGGATTTGAAAAGGTGGGAACTTACAAACTTGAAGGAAAAAAAGTGGAGAGAGAAGATATAGATAGAGGATTAAAGTTGTATAAAAAGGTGGTATTTGTATGGATAATTTTAATAATGGTCATGGAGGTATTAAAGAAAAAGATATATTAGATTTTTCAATTTCTGTTAATCCTTTGAGGTTAAGTTGGATAGAAAAACTTCCGTTTGAAAACCTTTTTAGATATACATATATACAATGGATTGAAGAAAAGTTTTATAAACATTTTAATGGAGTTATTGTTGCTGGTGCAACTGAAGCATTTCACATAGTTGGATATCATATTTTGAATGATGCGTATGTAATAATACCACGTCCAAACTATCTAGATTATTTTAAAGTTGCAAAATTTTCATCAAAATATATAGATAGTCCTTGGTATTTTGTAAAAAAGAAGTTTGATTTAAATATTTTGGAGAAAAGTATAAAATGTGGAAAAAGAAAAAACAAAAAAGTTGCGGTGTTTTTAGGGAACCCAAACAATCCTACAGGTATTTATCAAGATCTGCATGAATTGATTAAATTAAATGAAGATGTGATTTTTATTATCGATGAAGCATTTATTGATTTTGTTGGAAAATGCGTGGATATAGATTATGAAAATGTTGTAAGAATAAGGACTTTTACAAAGTTTTTTGGAATACCAGGTATTAGGGTAGGATATGTGATTTCTAAAAAATTCGAGAATGTTTTCAAAAGGTATAGAATGGAGTGGGGAGTAGGTGGAATGGGATATACCTTTTTGGAAAAATTGTTGGATAATTTAAAAGGTTTGAAGGATTTTACTTTAAAAACACATGAGTTTATAGTTGCTCAAAAAAAACTTTTTGAAGATTTTATATACGTTAAATCAGATGCAAATTATTTTTTGATTGATGTGAAAAGTGTAGAAAAATTTTTAGATTTTTCACTTGAAAATAAAGTTTACGTTAGAGATGCAAGAAACTTTGGATTAAATTTGGTACGTATTGGAATAAGAAATAAGGAAGATAATAAAGCGCTTTTAAATACTTTAAAGAAATGGAGGGATGTTTATGATTCACGTTTATACGGGAGATGGTAAGGGAAAGACAACTGCTGCTTTTGGACTTGCACTTAGGGCGGCATGTGCCGGAAAAAGGGTTTTTGTAGGTCAATTTGTAAAGGGGATGGAATATAGTGAATTAAAGGTACCAGAGTATATTCCAAACATAACGGTGGAACAATTTGGAAGAAATTGTTTTATTTTTAATAAGCCAACAAAAGAAGATATAGATGCAGCACAAAATGGATTTAAAAGGATAAAAGAAATAGTAAATGAATATGACGTGGTAATATTAGATGAAATAAATATTGCCATTTATTACAATTTAATTAGTGTAGATGAGGTTTTAAAATTTTTAAAAGAAATAAAAGATGTAGAAATAGTGTTGACTGGTAGGTATGCACCAAAGGAGTTTATTGATATAGCAGACCTTGTAACGGAAATGCGCGAGATAAAACATTATTACAAAAAAGGTATAAAAGCAAGAAAAGGAATAGAATTTTAATTGGAAATATTTCCATTAAAATGCAAGAAAATAGCGAGTATATGTTGGTTTATAAAATAATTTACATTTTTTATTATTCAAATTTTTATGATATTATTTTACACGTCAACTTTTTAAAGGGGGGTATTTTTAGATGAAAAAAGTTTTATGGGTATTGTTAGCTTTGGTTGGATTTTTATTTTTTGGTTGTATGAATTCTGTGGGGAAAAGTATACCTGATCCATTTAGTTATTTGCAGGGAAAGAGATTGGAAGATATTAGCAAGGTATCAGCAAAAGCTACAGGATATGCAACTGTTTACGGTACTGTAAAGCTTCCAGATGGTACCTATGCACCTAATTTTTTGGTTAGTGACAAACTTTTAAAATCAAAAGGTGTGGAGTATGTTGAAGGAGAGTATGTGGTTTATACAGAAGGTAGCCTGAGTATTTTATCCAAAATGGGGATTTCTGTAGAAAGAACTTATGATGTTAGAGAAAATGGAAAACAAGGTCATATTTTGGTGATAAAAGCAGATAAAATGCAGGCAGAAGCGTTAAAGAAAATTTCCGGTGTAAAATATGTAGAGCCCAATTATATTTATAGAGCATACGCCGTTCCAAATGATACGTATTACAGTTATCAGTGGCATTATGATGCGATTAATCTTCCAAAGACTTGGGATGTTATAAAGAGCGCAAATGTGATTGTTGCAGTTGTGGATACAGGTGTAAGTTTTACACATCCAGATTTGCAAGGTATATTTGTACAAGGGTATGATTTTGTGGATAATGACTCTGATCCAACGGATCCTGCACAAGATGTAAGTCATGGTACACATGTTACTGGTACAATTGCCGCTTTGAGTAATAATGGAAAAGGTGTAGCAGGCGTCAATTGGGGAGGATATGGAATTAAGATAATGCCCATAAGGGTATTGGGGGCAGATGGTTCTGGAACTCTTGATGCAGTTGCACAAGGTGTAAGATATGCAGCAGATCACGGTGCAAAGATAATCAATATGAGCCTTGGTGGAGGAGGAGATTCTCAAATTTTGAAAGATGCAATTCAGTATGCGTACAATAAAGGAGTTACAATTATTTGTGCGGCGGGTAATGAAAATGGCCCAGTATCATATCCGGCAAAATACCCAGAGACAATAGCGGTAAGTGCAGTTAGATATGATCTTCAAAGGGCACCATATTCAAATTACGGTCCAGAAGTTGATGTTGCAGCACCGGGTGGAGATACAAGTGTAGATCAAAACGGTGATGGATATGCAGACGGAGTGTTAAGTACAACTTGGACACCAAACAACGGGGATACGTATATGTTCTTGCAGGGAACATCAATGGCTGCCCCACATGTTGCAGGTGTTGCAGCATTGTTATACGCTTCAGGAAAGACCACACCAGAGGAAATAAGATCAGCATTAAAAAATACGGCAAAGGATTTAGGACCAACTGGTGAGGATGATTACTATGGTGCAGGTTTGGTAGATGCATATGCTGCAATAAATTACAATGGAGGGGAAAGTGCGCCAAATCCGAATCCTCAACCATCTAATATTGAAACAAAAGTTTTTGTGTTGAGGTATGATTTTTGGTCTGGACGATATTATGTGGTAAGTGAAATGGGAAGTGTTTCAAATGGTCAATATACATTAAATTCTGTAACACCAGGATATTATTCATATGTATGTGCATGGAGAGATTACAACAACAACGGAACAATAGATACAGGAGATTACTTTGGATATAAAGGTACATATACATTCTACAGTAATAGATCGTACAGGATAGATCTACAAATGTCCGTAGAACAATAAAAGATGAAACCCCCGGTATATCCGGGGGATTTTTGATTTAATGATAATTATTTTGGTTTTTTACCGTTTATAAATCTTACTTCGCCTTCACTTTTTAGAGGAATTGTTTTGTATTTCAAATTGTGGTGAGAAATTATCTTTCTCAATGTCTTTGTTTTAGAGCGCATTACTATTGATTCTGTTATTGCTACATTTTTTGAATATTTAACCCCTCTTAAAAGATCGCCATCTGTTACGCCTGTTGCCGCAAATATTACATTATCACTTTTTATTAAATCATCTGTTTTATACACTTTGTCAAGGTCATAGCCTTTTTCTGTTAATTCATTTCTTTCTTTTTCGTCTATTGGCCAAAGTTTTATTTGAATTTCTCCACCCAAGGACTTTAATGCAGCCGCCGCTAGAATGGCTTCAGGTGATCCTCCTATTCCAATATATATATCCACATAACTTTCTGGGAGTGCAGTTGCAATAGCCGCTGCGATATCTCCGTCGCTTATTAGTTTTATTCTAGCTCCTACTTTTCTTACTTCTTCAATTATTTCTCTATGTCTATCTCTGTTTAATATTACAACTGTAAGTTCGGAAATATCTATGTTTAAAATAGCCGCAGCAACCCTTAAATTTTCACGTATAGATGCGTTTATATCTAACTTTCCTGCAAGTTCTGGCCCGACGGCAAGTTTGTAAGAGTAAAACGTTGGCAGGTATTCAATTGCTCCCCTATCTGTTGCAGCCATAACACTTATTGCGTTTGGAAGTCCGTATGCAACTAACCTTGTTCCATCGACAGGATCAACAGCTATATCGAGCTCTGGTGTATTCTCTTCCCAATTTCCCACTTGCTCTCCTATGTATAACATGGGTGCCTTGTCTTTTTCTCCTTCGCCAATAACCACGACACCTTGCATATCTATGTAATCTAACATTCCTCTCATTGCATCACTAGCCATTTTGTCCACCATTTCTTTATTTCCTCTACCTAAGTACCTGCTAGACATTAGTGCGGCTGCTTCTGTTACCCTTACCAACTCCAGTGTTATTTCCTTGGAAAGTCCCGACATTTTTACACCCCCACGTGTTTTATTTACAGGATAATTATAGCATTGCGTAAATGAAAAGTAAAATATTGTATACATATGGTTAATTATGTTTTTTTCAAATTTTTTTTTATAACCATTATTCAAGAGCTTTCATAGCTGTTTTGTAATCTATTTCGATCCAATCACCTTTTTTTAAGTTAAAATCATATAGATTTAGACTTCCTATTCTTATTCGTTCTATTTTTTTGTAAAAAAGACCTAAAGATTTTAGTATTAATTTTACTTCATGATATTTACCCTCTGTAATTATTATAGATATTAAATTGTTATCTATCTCTTTAATTATTGCAGGTTTAAAAGATCTGCCGTTTTTCAAGGTGATACCTTTTTTCGCCTTTTTTATCATTTCAACTGTAAGTATACCATTGATTTCCACAAGGTATTCTTTTTCTACGTTATATTTTGGTGAAATTACTTTGTGTGTAAATTCACCATCATTTGTTATTAATAGTAATCCTTCTACATCTTTATCAAGTCTTCCTGCAATATGAAGATTTTCAACGTAAGGATGTGTGATAAATTCGAATACGTTTCTTTCGTATTCGGATTTACTTGAAGTATATCCAGATGGTTTGTTAAATATTATATAAACTTTGTGGTATGGAGTTATTGTTTGGTCATTTACTTTTATTATATCGTTGTAATTTACCTTAAATTCTGGATTTTTGATTATTATTCCATTTACGGAAACTATTCCTGCTTTAATAATTTTTTTTACGTCTTTTCTAGAACCAACTTTTGCATTTGCCAAAAATTTATCTAGACGCATTTTTAATCGCCTCAATTACTTTTAGTACTCTATAATTTTCTTTCACATCGTGGACTCTTATTATCTCAACACCTTTTAGTGCACAATATGCCGTGATTGCAAGAGTACCTTCTAAGCGTTCTTCAACCGGAAGATCAAGAATCATTCCTATCATGGATTTTCTACTTGCACCGATTAACAAAGGAAAGCCAAGTTTTTTAAATTCATCTAGATGTTTTAAAATTAGAAGATTGTCTATAAGTCTTTTGCCAAAGCCAATACCTGGATCAATTATAATTTTTTGTATACCACGTTTTTGGGCGAATTTTATTCTTTCTTCAAAAAAAGAGTAAATTTCTTTTATGGTATCTTTGTAATATGGATTTTTCTGCATATTTTTGGGAGTACCTTTCATGTGCATTAGTATTACTGGACAGTTATATTTTTTTACAACACTAGCCATGTTTTCGTCAAATCTAAGTGCACTTATATCGTTTACTATGTCGGCACCAACCTTAAGACTCTCTTCTGCAACTTTTGATTTGTAGGTGTCAACTGAAACAACTATATCAAAATTTCTCTTTATAAGTTCGATAGCTGGAACAACTCTATTTAGTTCTTCTTCTTCGGATACTTCTTCTGCACCGGGTCTTGTGCTTTCACCACCTACATCGATTATTTTTGCCCCATTTTTGATCATATTATCCACTGTTTCTAGTAGTTTATCCTTGTTTATCCGACTTTTTGGGTAAAAAGAATCTGGTGTTACATTGATTATTCCCATGATTTTGGTATCATTAAAATTCATTTTATCCCCTCCTTTTCTAATTTAATTATATAGAAAAATATTAATTGGTAAAGAATTATTTTGGGTTATAATATGATAAAGAAGGAGGGGGTTATATGAGTTTATTTGATCTTGGTGATATTAAAACAGTTAAAATTTCACAACCGATATTTTTGAAAGGGAACAACGAAAAAGGTATTTTGTTAATACATGGATTTACAGGAAGCCCACATGATATGACGTATCTTGCAAAGAGTTTGAATGAGGAAGGTTATACTGTTATGGTGCCACGTCTTCCTGGACATGGTACATCTTCTTTAGACTTTTTAGAAAGTAATTGGAGAGATTGGCTTAGAAGGTCTTTAGACAGTTACTTTGATTTAGCTGGTTTGTGTAAAGATGTGTATGTAGCAGGACTTTCCATGGGAGGAGTGTTAACTTTAGTTTTAGCAAGTATAGTTAATCCAAGAAAAGTTATTTCTATTGCAGGTGCTATTTTTACCACGGAAAAAAGAATAGCTTTAACACCTATAATTTCACTCTTTGCAAAAAAAGTTAAGAAAGAAGGGTACGGTGAAAAGTATGATAACGAGGATTTGAAATATTTGTCTAAGGAGTACTGGTCGTATAATTGGCCACTTCAAGCAAAACACTTGTATAAATTGATGAAAATAGCAAGGAAAAGATTGAAATTTATAAAATCGGATATACTTATACTGGCATCGGAAAAAGATCAAGTAGTACCTTTAAAGGCAGCTCATTATATTTACAAAAACGTTTCATCAGAACGGAGAAAATTGGAAGTATTTAAAGAATCAGGTCATGTGATGACGAATGATATTGAAAAGGAAAAGGTTGCGAAAACGATAATAAACTGGTTAAAAGAGTAGTGTTACCACCATCTGTTTATACGTTTCTTTTCTATTTTTAATTTTTTAAGTATAAATGCAGTCTCTATCTTTGCATTTTCGTATATTCTTTGAGTAGGTCTTCTTGCTATTATGTTGAGTACGTTAAACATAAATATAGTAGGTGAAACATATTTTTGTGTTCTTATAGCTGCAAATATAAATATAGCCATCATTCTTAGTATTCCTTCTATAACAAAGTATATTTGAATGCCAAATATGTGATAATTATTTATGTAAAAATTGTATTGATTAAATATTGAGGCAAAGTATCCGCCAAGTATAGAACCAATAAGTCCACCAAGTCCCCCAAAAAAACCAAAAACGGCAAAATACATGGGGGACATTCTTTTTGCCGTTTCCATTGGCAAAATTAACAGTGATATATTTATAGCTGCCCATCCAACACCTGATATTATTGCATCAAGGGTCATTGCAAAAGGCCAATGTTGTTCGTTCATTAATATCCAGATAATAGGAGTAATAGAGACAAACGAAAGTCCTAAAATCATAACGGTTTTATTCCCGTATTTATCACTTATCTTTCCCCAAACAAAGTAAAAAATCATGGAAATTAGAGTCATTGCAATGGTTGCATAACTTATGTAAGTCATGGATATTTTTAGATTTTTTAATTGGTGGTATGAGAAAAAGGGAGCGGTTAGTAAAAGGATAAAATTCCAGTACATGTTTGCAAAAGAAAGTTTCATAAAGTTTTTTTCTTTAAAAACTTCTTTTATTTCACTTAAAGTTCCCAAACTTTTTACAGGGGGGTCATTTACGGGAATTAAGGATAAAAGTGCAAGTAGATTTCCTATTAGAGTAATTAAAATAACGTATACAAAATTAAAAGGAGCAGATACGTTGTCTATTATGTATGAAAAAACGTAAAATATTATAAGTGTAGAAAAAGATATTAAAACACTTCTAATACCAAAATATTTCCCCCTTTTATTTGATGGGATTATATCTGAAACAAGCGAAGACCACGTGTTTCCCGCAAGGGATGTAAAAGCTTGAGAAATTGCAAAAATTGTTATTAATATTAAAGGGGATTTGCTATTTGTTAATACGGAGATTAGTACAACAATCCATAAAAATTTAAAGGAGTTGAAGACTGCAAGTAATTTTTTTCTGTATTTAAATTTTTCTATTATATATGGCGTTACTATTTGTAGTAGTTGGAAGACCATGGGAAAAGCAGCTGTAATCCCAAGTAGAATTTCGTTAAATTTGAAATACAAAGCAAGTGCTGTAAATACAACACCTTGGGTAAGTAAAAAATAAAAGTTTGAAAATATACCTTCTAAAATTAAAAATTTTTCGTTTTTATTCAACCTTTTATAACCCCCAAAGGTACTAATTTGGCTACTTTTTTGGAAAGTCTTAATTTGTCCACTATTTCCACTACTTTATCTATATCTTTGTAAGCATTTGGTGCTTCTTCTATTATAGTTCTTTTGGATTTACTTTTTAATATTATACCCTTTCTTTCAAGATTTGAAAGTATATCGTTTAGTTTTAATTTTTTTAAGGCTTGTCTTCTGCCAAGAATTCTTCCTGCTCCATGTGCAGTAGAAGAAAATGCAAAGTTTTCGTTTGTTCCTACTAAGATATACGAGGAGGTTCCCATATCACCAGGGATTATAACTGGTTGACCTATGTCTTTGTATTTTTCAGGTAGTTCTTTTTGACCAGGGCCAAGAGCCCTAGTTGCTCCCTTTCTATGGACTATAACTTTTTGACCATCGTGAATTTCAACTTTTGCTATATTGTGTACTACATCATATACCAGATATAGTTTTGAAATATCAGAAAAAGCCTTTCGAACAAGATGTGTGATTATTTGTCTGTTTGAGAATGCAAAATTTGCGGCACAGTTCATTGCAGAATAATACTTTTGACCAATTTCACTTTTAAATTGAGCATAGACAAGTTGTTTATCTGGAAGATCGATATTTAAATTTCTCATTAGTTTAATGTAATCCGTTGCAACTTGATGACCAAATCCCCTACTTCCCGTATGGATCATTACAGTGATTTGTCCTTCAAAAAGTCCTAATACATTTGCTATTTTTTTATCGTATATTTCTTCTACTTTTTGAATTTCGATAAAATGATTTCCAGCGCCTAAAGTACCTAACTCTTCTTTGCCTCTTTTGTAGGCAGTGTCTGATACGTCTAACATATTTGCGGGTAATAATGTGCCGTTGTTTTCTATAAAATTTAAGTCTTCTTCATAACCAAAACCTAGTTCGATAACTGCTTTTGTGCCATTTTCTATTATTTTTTTAAAGAGTTTTTTTTCAAATTTTTTTGAAGTTGAACCAAGTCCTACGGGTACTAATTTGTATATCTTTTCTAAAACTTTTTGTATGTGTTTTGAAATTTCCTTGTATGTAACTTCACTTTTTAATAGTCTAACGCCACAATTTATATCAAACCCCACACCTCCGGGGCTTATAATTTCTGAAAATGCCGCAACACCACCAATTGGAAATCCATATCCCCAATGTATGTCGGGCATTGCATATGCAGCTTTCACTATACTTGGTAAAGATGCAACATTTTTGAGTTGTTCAATAGCTTCAGATATGTCATTTAAACTATCTGTAAGTACAAAGGCATCGACTTTCATCTTTCCGCTCTTTTTTATCCTATACATATTTATCACCCCAAAGTTTTATTACTTCTTTTTCCAAAAAAAATTCATTAATTTCGTTTGTAATGAATTCTTTTATTATCTTTGCCGGTCTGTTTGATAAGATTAAAATTCTATCTGAAAGTGAAATAGCCTCTTTTATGTCGTGGGTTACAAGTATAGTGGTTATCTTTCTATTTTTTATTTGTGCGTTAATATCATTTATCAACTTCCACTTTATATGTATATCAAGCGAAGAAAAAGGTTCATCTAAGAGTAGAATTTCTGGTTCTACAATTAGTGCGCGTGCAAGATTTATTCTTTGATTCATTCCACCACTTAACTTTGCCGGGTAGTAATCTTTGAATTGAAATAAATCAAGTGAAATTAGAACTTCCTTTATCTTTCGGTCATCTTTTCCCACAAATTTAAGATTTTCATATACCGTTTTCCAGGGAATTAACCTCGGTTCTTGAAATATGTATCCTATTTTTTTAAAGCTTTTTTTTACTTTTCCACTGTATTTTTCAAGACCTGCTATAATCCTTAGTAGTGTGGTTTTACCACATCCCGAAGGACCTAAAAAGGTGATTTTTTCTCCTCTTTTAATTTTAAATTCGATGTTTTCTAAAACTTTTAGACTTCCAAAACTTTTATTTAGGTTTTCAATCTTTAATATCATATAATATCACCTTTTTAGTTAGGAATTTAATAGCTCTTTCGGTTGATATTCCAAGTATCACGGCTATTATAGTCAGAGCATAAACTTTTGGAATGTTTACATATTGTCTTGCCCATGATATTTGTACACCTATTCCTTCTTTTCCAGCAAGGTATTCTGAAACTATTATAACCTTCCATAAGTTACCAGAAACTACTTCAAGTGCGCTTAATAAAAATGGAATAACGGAGCCAAAGTATATATCTTTTATAATTTTTTTCTTTGAGACATTATATATTTGAGCCATTTCCAATAATTTTTTATCTGTGTTTCTCACACCGTGTGCAACTGAAAAAGTAACGTTAGGTATGAGGGATAACACGGTGATGATTATTGGTCCTGTAATACCAATTCCCCATATAAATATTACAAGCACTAACCAAGATATTATTGGTACAGATTGAGATATTGTAAATATAGGTCTTAGTAACTCAAAGCATTTTTCACATATCCCCATTACAAAACCGAATATAAAACCCAATAATAATGTAAAAAAAAGTGCAATAAATCCTTTTAATAGTGTATAATATATGGAATTCCAAATGCTTTTAGAAAATATAAGTGTAATAAAAATCCTCCCTACTTCCAATGGAGTAGGGAGTATTAAAGATGAGTTTATAACCAAGGCTAAAAAATACCAAATAATCAAGAACAAAACAAGTCCATATGCAAATTTCATTTTAGATAAAATCCTTCGTCTGGAATTTTCGGTATCCCCTCTTTATAAAGGTTATGCATCGTTTCGAGAAATTTTGAGACTTCATCTTTGCAATCAGACACGTATTTAAATTGTGTTCTTTCAAGTGATTTTTTGAGAATGGGTTTTGGAATTGGTAAATACTTGCTTGTAATTTCAAGACTTTCATCTACATGAGTATTTGCGTATGAAACACTTTCTTTGAATATTTTTTCCACTTCAAGTATGGTATTTTTGTACTTTGAAATATCACCTATTACGAAAAGTCCTGCAATTGGAATACCAAGTTTTGAATTCGATATTTTATTCCATTTTTCTTGAAAATCTAAAACAATCTTTCCTTTTGACAGACACATTGTGACAAAAGGTTCAGGAAGAGCAGCAAAGCTTATTTTTCCAGAGTTAAATAGTGCAACGATTTCTTGTGGTGGAGCATATGCAAATTTTACATCTTTGTCGGGAATAAGTCCTTCTTTTGTTAAGAGATACCTCAAAAGCACATCTACAGTTTGTCCTCTTCCGTGAGCAGAGTACACTGTTTTTCCTTTTAGAGATTTTAGACCTTTAAAATCTGTGTTTGATACAAGGTAAAATACCTTCCATTCGTGTACCCCAACTAGTTTTATGTCTATACCTTTGGTATAAAGGTTTGCCGCAGTGGTAATGGGTAATACGACAAATTTTGCGTACTTTGTGGCAACCTTTGCAATAACGTCATCTAGATTTTTCCAAAATTCAACCGTTAAGTCTACATTCCCAGTTACGTTTTTATTTAATATTGGTGCAACTGGAAATATAGTTGGACCAAACGGATTTAACAGTGTAAGTGGAAATTGGAGAACAGCAAGTAATAATAGAAAAACAATTAATTTTTTCATATTTATCACCTCCAATATAAATTATACCACAACAAAAAGGGACCTCCTATGAGGTCCCTCTCTGGAGCAGGCGGTGGGACTCGAACCCACACCCTCCTCCTTACCAAGGAGGCGCTCCACCTCTTGAAGCTACGCCTGCAACCAGGAATATTTTAACAAATTAGGTTTTAGTTGTCAATATTTTCGTCTTCATCAAGGATTTCAAAGTCTCCTAAATCTTCCCACATCTTCGCAACTTCGTTAAATTCGTTTTCATCTTCGATTGTATCAAGAAAAATATTTCCTTCTTCATCCGTAGATTTTTTGAATATGTATAGTTCTCCAAAATCTGTTATTTCTTCCCCTTCAACGAATATTTCTTCACATACCCAATATTGATTATTTTCCCTTTCAAGTTCTCCTAACAATACAAAGTTGTGTTCTTTTCCTTCTTCGTCAAATAACGTAAAAGCCTCGAGGTGTTCATGTTCATGTTCATGATTATGATCGTGCATAACTTTCAACTCTCCCTTTATAAGATTAACTAAGACAAGTATACCATATTTGCCATTTTTGTATAGTACTTAAATTCCAAAGCCAAAGTTTACACTTATTCCAAAAGATGCATCGTCAAACGGAGAAAAAGTGTGTGAAATGGATTTTACATTTATATTTGTGTAGAATACGCGTAGATCTGTTTTGAAACCAAAGTTGTGAACGAATAATCCATTTGAATTTAAATAATCTAAAGAATAGTATGGTGTGAAAAATAGAAGATTTGTATATCCAAAAACTCCTATGTCCCAATTATCTTTTTTGCCTATTGTATATTTTCCTCTTGCACCTAATTTTAAGAAGAAAATAGAAGTTTTGTAATATGCGGTTATTTCAGGTGTTTTTGAAACTTCCATATAGTCTTCTTGGAAATTTGTAAGTGTTGCATTAGGACCGCTTACATCTGCTGTAATGTCTGTTGCTTGCGCACTATATGAAAAATCAAATCCTAAATTAAGTGTAGATTTGTACGTTGCAACAGATGGTTTAATTTGGATGTTGTTTATTGCAATTCCAAAACTATCTGTTGAAATTCCAAAAGAGAAAGCCATTCCAAAATTTTCTCCTTTTATTTCATAAGAATCGTTATCTAATAGGAAAGAAGAGTAAATATCTGCCTTTTCCGATAAGTGTAGATTAGCCATTGCAGGTGATGCAGAAGAAGTATAGGTAAATTCCAAATATTGGTTTTCACCAGAGTATAAAATTGGCAGGAATACACAAGGGGTAATGAAAAATTTACCCAAATTTAATACAACACCTGCATCGAAAAATACATTTGTGACTATAAATTTCTCTGATATGTTATACTCAGTACCTATTGTAATTGGATCTATTAAAAAGTCCTTTATTTGATCTGATATTTTTAAATCAATATTTCCATTAAGATAAATATATGGACTTATTGCAAAATTTCCGAGTTTTATTGTTCCAAAACCGGAGGCATTCAATATCGTATTTAAAGATAATTTGTTTATGTTATTTAAATTAATCGTACCAGTTTCAAGGAAATCATTTAAATCCTCTGCAGAAAATATGTCCTGGTTTAAGAGAAAATCTCCTGAAAAATTAACACCTAAGAAGAAAAATCCTTCATTTAATACTAACCCTTGGTTTGTGTAAAGCCCAAAGGGAGTTAATGGATTTGAAAATGAAATTAAACTTAATAAAAGTATAAATAAGACTATTTTCCTCATTATTATTCCCTCCCTTCAAAAGATACTTTAGTAGCAACAGTTAAATCAATGATTATATATGGGGATATATCGATAATTCCTTTTTTGTTTATTTGTATGTACTCATCTTTTGGAAGTAGTATGGAAATTGTAGATGGTTCCAGTAAATTAACGAAATCTTCGTGGGTAAAGGAGATAACAGGTGTACTTTCTCCTATTGTAATTTCTTTATTGAGTATTTTTAACTTTGCAGTCAATCCCGTTGTATTTTTCCATTGGTTAAATGTAAGTGTTGCTGTATCTAGAATATCAACTAAATCTCTAAGATCGGATATGTCAAAATTTTCCTCTAATATTGGTGTGTCTACTAATGGGGTACCGGATAATGGTAAATTCATTATTGCATCAAATCCAAAAACGGAGTTTTGGTTTAAAATACCATTATCTGTAGTAAGCGATGCAGATATAGTAATTGGTGAAGCATTTTTGATTAAATTACTTAAAATAGGACCTATATTAACCATTTCGCCAAGTTGCAATTTTACTAAATTTCCAGAGACTAGCAATGATACGGTAGCATCAATAGTTGTGTCAGTTGCTTTAAATTCAATGGGCATTGATATGTCTGATTCAAGGTTTTTAATAAGTTCTAATTCTTTATTTGTCGAGAAGTCTAAAAGAGTGGTTTCGGGTAGTACTTCTATTTCTTGATTTTTAATACTGAAATTATCCAGTTCAAATTTTGGTATACTTACGGAAATATCTATACCATAACTTTCATTTTTCTTTATGTTTGTGATTATGGGATTACCTGTTGCATCCACCGTTATAGAAATATTGTTAAGCGTTGAGAAATCAATTGTTTGGGTGGTATTGGAAATAGTTGTAGTACCGCTGTTTGAGATGTATATATCTTTATTTTCAAAGAAGTTAGATTGTATTTTTAGCATTAAGTCTGATACATTAGTTGCATTGTAATCAAATTGGATTAAAATCGTGGCATCAACGGTATTTAGATAATCTTTAAGCTGTTGTGGGATTTCATATGATATTTCTTTGTAAGCAGAAGTTAAAAGTGAATTTGAAATCTTTGCTTTTCTTATTTCAAAATCATCTGAGAGCGAAGTCTTAATGTTAATAACGTTGTTATCAACATTTCCTGAGATGTAATTTAAATTGAATGTTGCCGGCAAGCAAATATTTGAAAGGTCAATAGCAAGGGAATTATTAATACTTGTTATATTGTGGGTGCTAGTACCATCGGTTATCAAACCTGTTGCATCAACTGATGAAAGCCCCAAGAATTCTATATAAAGTGTTCCCGTGCCAATTTCACTTTCCAATATTTCGGATGGCAAAGAGATATATTGTTCAAGATTGACAGGGTAGTTGTATATACTCTCTATTGCGATGTTTGGAATCACGTTGTAGCTAATAGGTTGTGTTAAGTCAATATCTACGTTATTTCCATATAGTGTAAGTGTTGCATCAATGTTTAATGGAGTTTTTGCATCAATTATTTTTGTGTTATCAAATGTGAGAGGATTTCCTTGAGCAACTATGGTGGAACCAGATTTTACTACTATTTCTTTGTCTATATTTAAGTTGGTTGCGTCAAATGAAAAAGATGTATCTAAAGTTCCAGAAAGTTTTAACATCCACGAATTTTGATCATCAATGATGATTGGAGAGAGACTTGGATTAATATTTACGTTTTCAATATTTAATCCAGTACCTTTGTTTATTTTTACTGATAATAGTTTAGTGTTAATATTTACATTTCCAGAATTTGTGCCTGTGTATGTTGCAACTAGTGTTATTTTATCTCCGTTTCTAACTGTTAGATTTGATATAATGTCGTTATTTGTGTACTTTGTGCCATTTATTATAATTTCCAATTCTACTTTTGACGGATCTACTTCAGATGATGTTTTATTAATAGAAAGGATACTTTCATATATGTTTATAGAGCTAAATTTATCCGTAGAAAAAGAAATTTCTACTGTGGCGTTTGGATAAGCAGGGTCCACGTAGATTGATGTAGAAAACAGAGTAATGTCCCCTATATTTATTGAAGTGAGATTAAAATTGTCTGAAGAATCTTGTATTGTGGGAAGTTGAATTTCTTGTTGAGTATTTAGTGCTGCTATATTATCTATGGAAAAGGAAAAGCTAAGAGAAGTTGCAACATCGGATAAAGATTTTGTTATATTTTGACTTATTTCATCAATCATCTTTCCGGGAGAAAATTCGATAGATGTTGCATAAGTGAGTGTTATTGGGTTTTCCTTTGATATATAAAATCCTGTTTCATTAAGCTTGTCAAGTAGTGGATCTATTAATTTTGGAATAGAGAAGTTCATTGTGGTTATTGGAAATTCCACATGTTTTGTTAATTTAATAGATAGGGTGTTTGGTAATTTTTTGGGAACTATTCCGCACGACCAAAAAACAAATAATAAGGCTATAATGGCTATAAAAATTATCTTTTTCATGTATTTCACCTCCAAAAGGTTAAGTTTCAAATTTGGGTTTTACAAATTCATCCCAGTAAGCAACTATGAATATCAAAAGTGGTACTGCAAAAAATGTGCCTACTAATCCAAATATCTGGTTTACTATTATTATTGATATGATCATAAGTACAGGGTTTAGGTTTAAATGCATTTTCATAACGTTTACAAATATTACGAATAATCCCAAGTGTATAGCGATAACGAAGATATTTACTATGATAAATCCTTTTAATCCTAATGTTAAAGAAAATAGAAAAACGGGAATGTATTCAAAGAAAACTCCAACGATGGGTATCAAATTTGTTATTCCCGCCCAAAAAGAGAGAATAACTGCAGTGTCTTTGAAATAAAAACTTGATAATAGATAAAAAGCAACTGCTGTAATAACTGCGTTTATTATTACAACATCCACAAAACTAGACAAAGCACTGTATACTTTTTCAAAGAACTTTTCAATTTGTGGTCTTATTTTTTTGGGGAATAAATTTGGCAGTGATTTTTTTAGCCAAGAAGAATACAAAAGTGTGTAAATTGTTAAGAGAATAGAATAGAATATGGTTACAAAAAACGAAGGAGTACCTTTTGCAATGTTGTCAAGCAGATAATTTGTGAGATCATTTAATTTAGGTTGTAACCACTTCATCAAATTATTCACACCAGATAGCAATTCCGGATTTTTTTCAAGATAAGCTTTCCATGATTGATTTTCAAAGACATAATTGATAGTTGAGACGAAACTTCCAAATTGTTCAGTGGCAGCTGGGATTATTAATATTATACCATAAATTATCAAAAAAAAGTAAATAACAAGTCCTACAATTATAGCAGATTTTGTTTTTAACTTTAAAAACTTCAATAATTTTGTTATTAAATTTACAATTAAAACGGAAATTAACGTGAAAACAAAAACATTTAAAACTGTGTTGAATATTATACATATGATTAGAAAAAGTAGTGCATATGCACTTACATAAATTGCAGCTAAGTTTCTTTTATCCCTCATATAGGATTGGCCTCCTTGATATATTTGGTTCAAAATAACGTCTAATTTCATCTAGTTTTCTTGTTTTTCCCATTACCACCATTAATTTTATTTTTGCTTTTTGACCTATTGGATGTTCACTCATTATTGCACCTTTTTTTCTAAGATCAGCACCTCCACCGTGGTATGCGTATACTGGATATATTCTTCCTTTAAAACACCTAGAAGTAATAACCACTGGGATTCCTTCTTCTACAATTTCCTCTACAACATCTGCAACAGAGGGGGGAACATTTCCCCTTCCAAAGCCTTCTAGTACTATTCCTTTGTACCCTATTTCTTTTGCGTATTTTAGTAATTTTCCATCATCTCCTGTAAATGTTTTTATTAATGCGACTCTTTCTTCTATTTTATCGACTAATATCTTTTCTCTTGTGAGTGATTTTCTGAAAAAAATAACATTATCTTCATCAACAATTCCAAGTGGACCATATCCAGGTGAGTCAAAAGTTGCAACATTACTTGTATACGTTTTTGTTACTTCTCTTGCTGCGTGTATTTCATCGTTTAAACAAACCATTACGCCCATTTCGGAAGCCTGTGGAGATAGAACAGTTAATACTGATGAATAGACATTTCTTGGTCCATCAGTGCCCAGTTCTCCTATATTTCGCATAGCAGCTGTACAAACAACGGGTTTTTCACTTTTTAATGTAAGATCTAGTAAATATGAGGTTTCTTCTAGGGTGTCTGTGCCATGCGTTACAACTACACCAATAACGTTGTCATCTTTAAGTATTTCGTCTATTTTTTGTGATAAAGCCCACATATCTGAGGGTTTCATATGAGGACTTGGAATATTTGAAAATTCTATTAAATCTATTTTTATTCCAACTTTTTTAAGTAATGGTATCTCACTTATTAATAAATTCCCCTTTTCGTATGGAATTACCCCTTGATCTCCTTTTACCATAGCAATAGTACCACCAGTGGTAATTATTACGATTCTTTTCATAGATAATACCTCCTTTTTACTCTGTTTCCAACAATCATTCCAAAGATAAATCCCCCCGCATGTGCCCAATACGCTACTCCTGATCCAGTTATATTGGATATTGTTCCGTTTAGTATTTGTAATACGAACCATATGAAGAGGTATATTACAGCTGGAATTTCAACTAAAAATGGTATGAACCAGATAATTAATGTTACAATTCTTGAATACCAAAATTGTACAAAATAAGCCCCCATTACAGCAGAAATTGCACCAGAGGCACCTACTAATGGGTATGGGGAGAAAAAGTTAAACATCCAGTGAAAGAACAAAGCAAAAAGACCACCAAATATGTAGAAAAAAAGAAAATTAAAATGTCCCATTTTATCTTCTACGTTATCACCAAAGATCCACAAAAACCACATATTCCCCAATATGTGAGACCAACCACCATGAATAAACATATGTGAAAGAAAGGGAACAAGCGGATTGGAGTAAATAACGGGAAATATCTCTTTCCAAATTATGGAATATTTGTAATTGAACTTCCAGGTGTATCTGAGTGGAACTATACCGTAGTTGAAAAAAAATTCCTGGAGCTGAAAGTTATTTAGTGTTAATTCGTATATAAATATCAAAACATTGATGAAAATAATGGAATAAGTTATTATTGGCTTTTTTTTACTTGGTATAGTATCGTAAAGTGGAAACATACTCTCCCTCCTTATGGAATGCCATTTAACCTTATGTATAGAAGTTGCCAAATTTTTGCAAGGATAAAACTACAAAAAAGAAAAACTAAAAGTACAATTAAAGCTAAATTTCCCCTTTTCAAATTATCCCCCCTTAAGTATGCCAAAAAACTCGTGTGTAATTTGCGAAAAGGTATAAAGTGCTTGAGGGGATGGAAGATAATCTAAGAAATTATTTCTAAAATCTATTGGATAGTCGCATACAACTGGGATTATATTTTTTTTTGTGTATTTTTCAAACAACATTTTGGCCCTTTTCATATGAATATACGATGTTACAAGTATTATATTTTCTTCTTTTACAATTTTAGCCACATTTTTGGCATTTTCTTTTGTCGTTCTTGATTTGTTTTCAACTAAGATATCATTTTCTGGGACCCCCAATGTAATTAGAAATTTTTTCATAAGGTCTGCTTCTGTTGTTCCTTTACCTATAACCCCGCCTGTTAGTATTATTTTTTTGTGTAAATTTTTGTAAACTTCAAACCCCTTAAATAATCTTTTTTGTGTATGCGATCCCAATTCTACGTGGTTTGAGTAATTTGTTATTCCACCTCCTAAGATTACAATGGTTCCAGTTTTTGGAATGGGAACTTCTTTAACGTAGAAGAGCTTAGAAACAATATAATTAAAGGCTGAAGTTGAAATGATATAGAGAAATATTGAAAGAATAATAAAAAATCGCCACATTTGGCGTCTTTTAAAAAGAAAATATAAAGAAAAGAGCACAAAAAATAATATTAAAATTCCTGGAAATTGTACAAAACTGCCGATCATTTTATACAAATAAATCATCTTTTTCCTCCGAAAAAGAATTTTCTTTCTGCTATTTCATCCATATTTTTGTTTTCCTTTCGTTGCTGCTCCAATTTGTTTTTTAATTCAAATCTTTCTTTTAATTTTTCAAATGACATTTTTTCCTTCCTTTTTTCAAGGTATTCCATAAGGATTTTTTCTTCAATGCCTTTTAATTGTTCCAATTTTTGGTACAATGCTTTTAAATGTCTTTCTCCATTTTTTTTGATCTCTAGGATCATTTGAAGGTAGGTACCTTGAATTTTTTTTCCTAAAATTTCGTCATTTAATTGTGAAATATATTTTTTATTTTTCTCTATTTCTTCTTTTAAATTGTCAATATCTTTTCTTATCTTAAATAACTGTTGTTTTTTTAATTCCTCTTCTTTTTTTGCAATATCGAGGAGTTTTTGTAGTCTAAATTTCATAGTCTTCTAAGAAATTTGTAAGGATTTTTACGTATAACTCCAGTATTTTTCTGCTTTCGTCTGAAAAGTTTATTCCGGAAAAATTATCGATGGATATACTGCCAACAACTTTTCCCCCTATCTTAAAGACACCTAACAATGGTCTAAATTTTTCATCAAACATGCCATACTTTTTAAACGTTTCTGCTAGTGGGCTTGTTTTTACAAGGCTTTTTGCGTCATCTATTTCAAATACGGTATAGCCTTTTTCTATATTTTCTTCTATCTTTTGTCCATAAGCGGTTTTTTCAGGTGGAAATTCAAGCATTTCTGCATTTTCATATCCAACTTCCGCAACGCATTTGTACTTGTTGTCTTTGATCAGCCAAATTGTTCCTTTTTCCGCCTCTGGAATGATTTCTACTATATCTTTTAATACTTTTTTAAGAAATGAATTAATTTCGATTTTTTTCCATGAAACTACTGCATCGACCATCTTTTCAAGTGTAAAATAATATCTTTTCTTCTTTGATTCATTTTCGATTTTTTCCAGCACATTTTCGATTTTTGGTAAAACAAGAGGAACAATGTAGTTTACAAATTTAAAGTAATTTGGCAAGCTTCTAATTACTAACTTGTATTCAAATAAAGGAATGACTATGTATTTTTCACCACTTACGCTGAATTCTTTTATACCTTCTTTTTGCATAGCTTTAAGACAAACTTTTTCTGGAAGATAAGTTTTTAGTATTTCATTTCCTTTTAATAGGGCATAATCACCTATTTTAATTCTTTCGTATAGTTTTTCCGAAAATAATTCAATAAAAAAGTCTTTACTATCTAAATTTGATAGTAATAATTCCCTTATTATTTCCGATATTTTTAAGTTTGTAGCAAGTATTAAATCGTTAAAATATTTCTGTGTTTCATCAAATTCAATGCCTGCGACACCATAAGTACCATCGCCTAATCTAATGGGTATTACAGTTACCTTGAAGTATTTACCGTTGTATTCTTTTTCGTACTCCTGTTTTTTCTTGGTTTTCATAACAGATTCTTCAATTTTTAGAGTTAGTGAATCATTAAAGATTTTTTCGTCGGTTTTTCCAACCACTTTCCTATCGTCCAAACCATATGTTTTTTTCCATTCTCTGTTTATCCAAATATATTTGTGTTTGTTGTCTTTTATAAAAGCTGGGGATGGTAATCTTTCGAAAAATTGTTGTAGGTAAAATAGATGTCTCATACTACCTCCTCCATTCTCACAGGTACTACTGTTGAGATATCATCTGCTTTTGTAATTCCCACCATTATATCAGCCGCCTCCATAACAATTTTTTTATGAGTTATTATTATTATCTGTGCATTAGAATTTTTAAGCAGTAACTTAAATCTTTCTGCGTTAAATTCGTCAAGTGGTGCATCTGGCTCATCAAGGACGTAGAAAGCACTTGGTTGGGCTTGTAGTAATGACATAAGTAGTGCAAGACCTACAAGAGCTTTTTCCCCTCCAGACAAAAGTTGTAATTTTTGAGCGCGGCCATCTCCCTTTGAAATAACAATTTCTATACCGCTTTCCAGAACATTATCTTTATCAAGGAGTCTTATATCACCTTTTCCGCTAAAGAATAGTTCTTTAATGTAATTTTTAAAAGTTTTCTTTATGGTGTTGAAGGTATTCATAAATATTTGCGTTGCCTCTTTATCTGTTGTTTCTATTAATTCTATTATTTTTTTTCTTGCATCTTCCAAATCTTTTTTCTGTTTTTCAAGAGATTCAAGTTTTTTTGAAACTTCAATGTATTCTTCTTCTGCCTCAAAGTCTACAGGTCCGATGTATTTTAGTTTAGTCTCAATATCTTCCATTTCATTTTTTAAGGTTTCTAATTCTTCTTTTGAAATTTTCACACTTTTTTTGTACTTTTCATCTATGTTTTCTATTTTCATCTTTATCTTTTGAATTTCAAGTTCTGTTGAATGGATTGTTTCCCTTAGTTTTTCTATTTCGTTTCTTTCTTTTTCCATTGTGTCTTCCAAATTTTCAAGTTCTTTTAATTTGTCTTTTTTTCCACTTTTGTCTTTGCTCATGTTTTTAAAGAGTGTTTCCGTTTCTTCTTTTAATGTTTTTAATTCTTCATCTATTTCTTTAATTGATAGTTTTAGTTTTTCCATTTTTTCTTTAAAGGAATGTGTTTCGTTTAATATTGATGAAGTCTCTATTTCAATTTCATCTTTTCTTTTTAAAAGTCTTTTAAGTTCACCATCGTATTGTATTTTTCTCTCTCTTAGACCCATTAAATCAGATTGTAGTTCCATATACTTTTCATTGATTTCTTCGATTTTTTCTTTATCACTGTACATTTCTTTATTTGAGTTATCTATATCTACTTTTAATTGTTTAGTTACGTCTTTTGAATTTTCCATTTCTATACTTATTATTTTTAATCTTTCATTAATTCCAGTTAATCTTAAAGTGGAATCTTTAAGTAATTTTTCCAGATTTGTTATCTCTTTATTCAATTCATTTTGAGATTTTACCAGTTCTTGTAGCATTCGTTTTGCAGAAGAACTTTTGCTGTTTATTTCTAGAAACTCCGAATTAATCACTTCATTGTACTTGTTTAGTTCATTTATTTCTTCTTTTAAGTGGGAAATTTGTTTGCTTGTCTTTTCTTCTATTTTCAATATGTTGTCTAATTCTTCTTTTAAATCTTCAAGTAATTTTTTTCGTAGAAGTGGTGAAATATGTTCTGATTTCCCGCCGGTCATAGTTCCGGAATTGCTTATTAATTCACCATCTAAGGTTGCAATTCTGAAATCAAATTTTTTCTTTATTTCTACAGCCGTGTCTATGTTGTTAACGATTATATCGTTACCAAATAGAAAATTTAAGAGTTTTTCCTCTTTGTTGATTTTAAGTTTTACAATATTTTTTGCAAAATTTATAGCTTTTTTCGGCAGAGTAGTAGTTTTTGTATGTACTTTTATAAGGTCAAGTGGAATTATTGTAATTCTACCTATTTTTTCTTTTTTAGCAAATTGAAGAATTTTTTTTGCGACCTCGGAATCTTTGACCACTATGTGTTGTAATCTTCCCCCTAATAGTGCTTCGATTGCTTCAACGTATTTTTTGTCGACTTCTATAATATTTGCAACGACATCTATAATTCCGGGAAATTGATTTTTATTTTCAAATATTCGTTTTATAGCATGTGAATATCCTTGGTACTCTGAAAGTTGTCTTTTTATAATTAAAATTTCCGATTGTAATTCTTTTTTTCTTCTTATTAGTTTTTCTAGATTTTCCTTTAAAAGTTCCCTTTCTTGGGAAATGGATGTTCTTTTTTTTCTAATTTCATTTATTTCTTCTAGGAGTTGTTGAGTTTTTGAATCATATTTTTCGGCATTTTCAGTTAATTCTTGTATTTCAGCATCCAAATCTTTTTTTCTTTCGTATTTTATTTCAAGTTGCTCTTTTATCATGGAAATTCTCTCTTTTAATTCTTTTGAAGATGAAAGGAGTGATTTTTGTTCATTTTCCAATTTGTTGATATGTTTTTCCATCTCGTCGTATTCATTCTTTTTTTTCAGATATTCCATCTCTTTTGCCGAATATTTTGAAAGGAGTGAATTTCTTTCTTCTTCTATTTTTGAAAGTTTTTTCTCTTTTTCAGATATTTCACCTTTTAGAGAATCAAAAATAAGCGTAATTTCTTGCTCTCTGTCTTTAATTCTTTGTAATTCTTCCTTTAGTGAATCTATTTTTG
The DNA here is from genome assembly GCF_001999655.1 of Thermosipho sp. 1074. Lineage (NCBI taxonomy): Bacteria > Thermotogati > Thermotogota > Thermotogae > Thermotogales > Fervidobacteriaceae > Thermosipho > Thermosipho sp. 1074. The sequence goes on from NZ_LBEX01000015.1 coordinate 184,427, forward strand.
ACATTTTTTCCACATACGAGCTTTTTAAATCGTTTAGTCTATTTGTATAAGCATTTTTCAATTCAAGTAACTGATTTTGGCGGTTTTTTTGAGTTTCAAGCAATGATGTAAAATCTTCCATTTTTTTGTTTAAGTCATTGAATTCTTCTCTTAAAATATTCCATTTACTTTCAATTTCTGCGAGGTTTTTAATTTTTTCTTTTAACAAATCTTTGTATTTCACGTGCTGACTTGTTAAAGAATTTAGTTTGAGTTTTTCAAAGTAATAAATTCCACCAAAATACCTTTCTTTCAACTGTTCTAATTTTTGTGAGTATTCTCTGTATTTTTCTGCTTTTTTTACTTTTATATATAGTCCTTTTTTGTTTTTTTCTATTTCATATATGACGTCTTTTAGCCTTTCGATGTTTGCCTCAGTACCGGCAAGTTTGGAGAGCGCTTCTTTCTTTTTTTCTATGTATATGGTTGTTCCAGCGGCATCTTCAAATAATTTTTTAAGCTCATCAGGACTGGACATGGCTATTTTATCTATTTTGCCCTGACCTATTATGGATACCATGCCGTTTGCCCCAAACAAATTTGTAATGTCTTTAAGTCTTGCTTTCTCGCCGTTTATAAAATATGTATTTTCGCCTGATGTGTTTAGTTCTCTTGCTATCTTATATTCCACGTCGTTAAAATCAAAGGTTAGTTCAACATATGCGCTTTTGGATGCGGAATATTTTTTACTACCTTTAAATATAACATCAAATTTTTCTGAAGCCCGCAAGTTTTTCAAAGAATGTTCTCCTAAAACCCATTGGATAGCCTCAACAATATTTGATTTTCCAGAACCATTTGGTCCAACTATGGCCGTAATGCTTGGAGATATGGGAATTTTTGTAGGTTTCCCAAAGGATTTGAAACCTTTTAGAAAAATCTCCTTCAAAACAATGCTCAAACTTTGAGCCCTCCTATTTTTTTTCTGAATTTTTGAGAAACTTTAATAATATCACCAGCACCAGCAAAAATATACACGTTGTTTGGTTCAATTTCAATATTTAATATATCTTCTTTATTTTGTACAAAGGTTGCTCCAATCTCTTCTGCAATAACCTTTGCGCTTATTTTTTTATCGTGTTCAAATGCACTGTATACTTCTGTTATGTATGTCCTATCCGCTATAGAAAGTGCTTTTGCAAATTCTTTCCAGTCTCTTTTTAGGCGCGAAAATCTATGTGGTTGAAAAATTATGTTAATTTTTTTCCCTTTAAATACTTCTTTTGCCGTCAATATTAGACTTTTTATTTCAATAGGTGTATGTGAATAGTCATCCACGACAGTTATCTTTTCGTTGTTAAATGAAATTTGAAACCTTCTTCCAGGTAATACGAAATCTTTGAATGTGTCTAATACCGCATCTTTTTCATATCCCATTTCAAAACACAAAGCAATTACAGATAATGCGTTTAACGCATTGTGCACACCTGGAACGTTTAAAACGAATTTTTTGGTTTTGTGTGGAGTTGAGATCTCGATTTTTTGTCTAAACCCCATTTTTTCTATGGACAAAATTTTGTAATCTGCATTCTCAAGGCCAAATGTTTTTGCATTTCTAATTAAATTATTTTCAGAGTTTGATATACATATTTTAGCATTTTTACATGATTTTTCAAAACAGTTGTTATAATGTTGCAAATTTCTAAAATTTTCTATGTGATCATATCTTATATTGGTTATAATCAAGAAGTCCGGGCTATAATTTTCAAATCCAGGTTGACTTTCGTCCATCTCAAATACGGAAATATTTCCACCTTTCCTATAGTTTTTATATTCAAGCATAGGATGGGTAGAACCTAAAAATACTGTAGGGTTTTCCCCTAGTTTTAGAAGAACATGTGCCATCATTGAGGTAGTTGTGGTTTTTCCGTCTGTACCTGTTATACCTATCTTTTCATAGGGTTTTAATATTTTGATATGGTGTTCTAACCTTGAGAGTATGGGAATATTTTTTTCCCTCGCTTTATTAATTTCTGGATTTGTGTCTGGGACTGCAGGAGTTCTAACTATTAAGTCGGCATTATCTACATTTTCGGGAAGGTGTTTTTTAAAAACTCTTATTCCTACATTTTCCAGATATTTGGTTCTTTCTGTAGAATAGGGATCTGTTCCAGAAACATCATTTCCCAAAAGGTGTTCGTGTATTGCTTGGGCGCTCATACCAATTCCACCGATACCTAAAAAGTGAATTTTCATTTTAACACCTCTTTTACTATTTCTTTTGCAATAATTTTTGCAGGATTTTCAAGCTTTTTGAAGTTTCTTGTTTTGTTTGAAAGTACAATTAGTTTATTTATTACATCTTCTAAATCCAAATTTTTTTCCCTTATTACAAATCCCAAGTTATTTTTTTCAATTTCTTTTGCATTTTCTAATTGATGAGATTCAGTGGCACCTTCCCACGGAATAACAATTGATGGAACTTGAAAATACAAAAGTTCACTAATTGTTGTGGCACCCGCCCTTGTAATTGCACAATTTACCGCTTTGTAGTAATCTGCCATATTTTCTATATATTTTTTAATTTCTATGTTTTCCTCACTACAGTAAAGTTCTTTTCCTCCGGAAGATAGTATAAAGTGAAAATCTTTCATTTTTTTTGAAAGATCGCATGTGAGTTTATTTAAAAATTCACTTCCACCACTTCCGCCAACAACTAATATGGTTTTTTTATCGAGTCTGATCTTTTTATTTTCATTTATAAATATGGGGTTTCCACTTACGATGACTTTTCTTTTAAAATACTTTTTGGAACTTTTAAATGACACAAATACTTTATCTGCAACTTTTGAAAGTCTTAAATTTGTAAGTCCTGGTATTACGTTTTGCTCGTGTATGAATAATGGAATTCTCAATTTTTTTGCGATAATTCCAACGGGATAACTGACGTATCCACCTGTAACAAAAACTATATCTGGTTTGAAATCTTTTAGAGTTTTTTTTACTGTTTTTTGTGCATTTATTATTTTTAATATCCTTGATATATTTGCAAGAGAATAAATTGGTCTTACAAGGCCTTTTACATCCAACGATACAGTTTTATAAGTGTATTTTTTTAGTACTTTTTCCTCCAACTTCCCTTTAACGGTGAAGTACAATACGTCAATGGTTGTAATTTTTTGAAGTTCAGAGAGTACAGCAAGAGCTGGATAAAGGTGTCCTCCTGTTACCCCACCTGCTACTGCTATTCTAATCATTTTTCCACACCAAATTCTTTGGTATTCTTCCCTCAAGTGCATCTATTACATTTTCCGCAACCATTATAGCCATTTTTTCCCTTGTCTGGAATGTGGCAGAACCAATATGTGGTAAAAGTACAACGTTGTTGAGTTTTTCAAGCCCTTTTGTGATTTTTGGTTCGTTTTCATAAACATCGAAACCTGCACCTGCTATTTTCCCATCTTTTAATAGGTCATATAACACTTTTTCATCTACAATAGGGCCTCGTGCCGTATTAACTATTATTGCTGTAGGCTTTAGGAGTGAAAGTTTTTCACTATCAAGGAGATGATATGTTTCTTTGGTTAAAGGAGCATTTATAGATATAAAATCACTTTCTTTTAAAAGTGTTTCAAGATCCACGTATTTTGCGTTGTATTTATAATCATCTTCTACCTTTTTTCTGTTATGGTAAATCACATTCATTCCAAAGCCCAAAGCTCTTCTGGCAACGGCTTTTCCTATTCTTCCCATTCCTATTATTCCAAGTGTTTTTCCATATATTTCATATCCCAAGAAAAGATGTGGTTTCCAACCTTCAAATTTTCCTTCTCTTACAAATTTATCAGCTGGTATTATTTTTCTTGCAACTGCTAGTATTAAAGCCCATGCTATATCAGCTGTTGCCTCTGTCAATACATCAGGGGTATTTGTAACAAAGATACCTTTTTCTTTTGCGTATTCCACGTCAATATTGTTGTATCCAACTGCGTAATTTGCTATAATTTTTAGTTTTTTTCCTGCGTCTATAAATTCTCTATCTATTGGATCTCTTAGTTGCGTAATTACGGCGTCGGCATATTTTACCCTTTCTAGCATTTCTTCTTTTGTCAAAAAGTTTTTACCTTCGTAAACATCTACATGAAATTTTTCTTTTAATAGTTTAATTCCCTTTTCTGGAATTTTATAAGTTATGAAAACCTTCATTTTACGCACCTCCTGGTAAATTATATCATTATTTTCAAATTTTTGAATTTACAATTTCTGCTCTGTGATTTTAAATATTTATTTGATATAATACAATAAAGATTAAAATGATTGGAGGAAAATTGAAAATATGAAGAATAGGGAGTTTTTAAAGTCAAATTGGATGGCGATTAAAGATACGGATAGAGAGAAAGGAATTGAAAAGCCAGATGTGGAAAGAGATTGTGGAAATCTGATAGCACTTCCAAGCTTTAATATGGGGAGAAAACCTTTCTATCAGGTAGTCAAAGAAAGGCTAAGTATAAGAAAATATTCTAAAGAACCGTTAACTTTAGAGGAACTTTCTTTTTTACTTTGGGCAACTCAGGGAGTAAGAAAGTATATAGAGAAAAAGAAGGTAATTTTTAGAACAGTCCCATCGGCGGGTTCTACACATCCATTTGATACCTATCTTATTGTTTTTAACATCGATAAAGTTGAAAAAGGGATTTACAGATATTCCGGTTTAAATCATGGTTTGTGTGAGATAAAAAAAGGTAGCTTTGAGACTGATGTTATTGAAGCTACTTTGGGACAAAGATTTGTTGGAGAAAGTGCTGTGGTATTTGTTTGGGTGGCAGTACCATATAGAACAGAGTGGAAGTATAAAGAAGAATCGTATAAAACTATTGCCATTGATGCAGGGCATGTCTGTCAAAATCTTTACCTTGCCGCAACTGCTATAGATTGTGGAACCTGTGCAGTTGCTGCGTATGACCAAGATAAAATGGATAAATTGGTGGGTGTAGATGGAGAAGACGAGTTTGTAATTTATCTTGCGCCAGTTGGAAAAATATGAAGGGGGAATCGGAATGAAAAAGTTTGTGTTTGTTTTTTTGATAATTTCTTTACAGTTTTTTTCTCAAAGTTTGTATTTTGAACATGCAACAATTTATTATCCTGCAGGATATGACGAACTTGCTAAAAGAGTTGGTATGGAATTTGAAAATATTAGAAAATATGTGATAAATTTATTTAAAAATGATCCAGGCAGGGTAAATATATTTATTAAAACAAAGACTACAATCACAAATGGGTATGCTAACCCTGTCCAGAAAAATACAATTGTTATATATACTTGGCATCCAACGGGATATCTATACAATTATTTGCCATTTGATGATTGGTATAGGTATCTTTTGATTCACGAGTTCACGCATATAGTTACTTTAAAGTCTGATGAGGGTTATTTAAAAATTCTTTCCCAGTTGTCAATACCGTATTATCCAGATTTGGGGGTCTTTTCGGTTGAAGCTCCTACTGTTTTTTCTGAGTCTCAATTTTCAGAAAATTCTGGTAGATTGAGAAATCCTTTGGTGTCAGAAGCACTCTTTGATACTTTTAATGGTGAATTACCAGAAGATAAGATACCCAACGATTTTAGAGTTGGTCAGGTATTTTACAACGCAAATGGTGGTTTTTTTGAATATTTAAAGGAAAAATACGGCATGGATAAGGTTAACGCATATTTAAAAGATGCACTGAAAAGATCGTACACTTATCCTGAATTAATGCTTGGTTTTTCCATTCCATATGTTTTTCTTTTTAGGGTGCCAACCTTTTTGGAAGATTTGTTTAAAAAGCATTTTGGTAGTACATATGATGAGGAAGTTTCAAATTGGTTGTCAAATTATGTTTTAAGAAAAGGAAGTAAACAAATTTATATTGGCGAAAATGAAAGAATTTACAAGGTGGAAAGGGAAAAAGATAAACTTTATATTTTGAAAAGTAGTTTTGGAAGTGTCTCTGGATATCTAGGTTATCCTTTGAATAAAATAATAGTTCTTGCAGGCAAAAAAAAGGTAGAGGAATATAACGTATCTGCAGTGGATTTTAGGGTGGACAATGGGAAAATATACGCGCTTGTAAATAGTGATAAGATGGAAATTTGGAATGTAACAGATAATAAAAAGTTATTTGAAGGATTTATTTCCGCTTTTGATGTGGAAAATGGAAATATAATATACGCTGTCTACGATGATAAATACGATTCATCAAAAATTTTTGGTTTAGAAAAAGTTTTTGAGGTAAAAGGATTTGTAAGGAACTTAGTATATAACGGGAAAAATCTTTATTATCTTGTGGGAAATAAACTTTGGAAAGGTGATAAGTTGCTAGATGATTATTATCTAAAAGGGGCATTTTTAAAAAAACAAGGAGAAAAAGTCTATGTGATTATGAAACAAAAAGGCTATATGGATTTAGTCGATATAGATGAGAAAAAAAGGGTAACAAAAGGTTTATTTGCATTTGATGCTTTAGTGGAAGATGATGGAATAGTTTACGTAGGTTATTCCCAAGCGGGAATGAATATTTACAAAGAAGAAAAAGAAATTTTAAGAAGAGATGTGGTATTTAAAAAGGCAAGGAAAGAAAATATGTTTAAAGCAAAGTACAAAAAATCGAGTTTTTGGGAGGATAAACTCTATAGTATTACACCATCAGTTTTTGCACCTTTTGCGTTTACAACTTATTTTGTTCCCAATGATACGTTGGAAGGTTGGGGAGTTGGTGCCATTTTTGATTTTAAACCATCGGTAGATTCCGATTTGGTTTTTGTGCCATTTTATACGGATTTAAAATATACTTTGGAACTACAAAGATATGAATGGATATTTAAGGAATATGGTCTGGGGTTTGCATATAGTTTTGAAAATGATAGGGTGAATTTTGCTAATTTTGGAGTTATAAAGGAAAAAGAGCCAAATATCCTTGGGTATTCGTCTTTTAACTGGATTCCATTTGTAAGAAAGGTTTCGTATGATAAAACTTTTTATATACAAGCTTCAGTAGAGGCATATTATGATATTAATGGGGTATTTGTAAATCTGACTCCTAATATAGGGATAAATGCTGTCGATAAGAATTATGGAGGTTATTTTACCTTAAGTGCAACGAAAAATATTTCTTATTTTTTGATAGGTGGATACTTTTTGGATATTTTTAACCAAAAAACGTATAGTTATATAGATGTGAATTACGATTTAAATAACATAAGGTATAGTGTGATTTTAATTTCAAATATTTTTCCTTTTTACAAACAGTCCGGTATTGGTGTTGGGGCAATTGGAAAGAATGATATTCCAAGTTTTCTAGGTTATATTTATTTGGGAATGCCAGATAACAATATGCTGTATTTGCAAGGAGGTTTAAAATTTTCTGAAGGAAAATGGGGATTATTTATAGGATTTGGAATAAAACCACACATGATTACTTTTGCAAAAGATATTTTATAGGAGGTAAAAATATGAAAAAGTTTGTTTTAATTATGTTATTAATATCATTTTTTTCTTTTGCAGAAACATATACAGCAACTTTTCCTATTTCTAATTGGAGTCAGCAATATCCTGAAAAAGCTTGGGGTGCAATTTATGTAAAAAATATATCTACAAGGGTTGTTGAAGATAAAATAGTGGCAGTAAATGTCTACAAGATAAATGATATTTCTGCTGTGCCTGGATATGGTCCATTTACTCAAGTTTCACAAACATTTTCCGTTGATTTTAATAACGACGGATATGCGGATATAATTTCATTAACGTATGATGGATGGGTAGTTATTAAGAAAAATAAGATGAAGGAGACTGGTGAATTAAGTTTTGAAGATGAAAGATATTTTAGACTTTTGGTAAAAAATGGTGATGGAACGATGATTGTAGATGATTTTGATAATGATGGAAAGTTAGATTTATTTTCCTTCAACAGTTGGCAATATGCACAATATGTGGATGATGTTTTAAATAAAAATGAATCTACTTACAAGAAAATTTCAAAAGATAAGAATTTTGTAACAGAGTGGACGGTTTCTGCTATGGCGAGTTATGATTACAACGGAGATGGGTACAAGGACATATTTTACGTGGATTATAAGGGAAGATTTTGGGTATGGATAAATGATAATTCTAAAGGTAGAGAGAGGTTTTTTAACAAAAATAATATTATTAAACTTTTTCGTGATAAGGATTTGTCTTCAAATGGTGGTGGTGCCGTTTTAGATATAGGAGATTTGAACAACGATGGAATAATAGATTTAATAGCGGGACATACCGATAAAAAAGATATATACGTGTATTTTGGAAAAATTGTGAATAATCAATTAGAGTTTGATGTGGAAAATAAGTTTGTGATAACAAGAGATGGAAAATTGGGAGAACACGTAAAAGTTGATTCAAGGTATTCAAATTCAAAATCACCGGAAGATTTACCAAGTTTTGGACCTACAATAATTAAGATAACTGATGTGGATAGAGATGGATACAAAGATATCTTTGTAGGAACAGATGCGTGGAGGCAAAATAAAGATTTTGGGGGAAGTGTGTACTTGTTTAAAGGGTTTAACATTACTTCAGATAATAAACCGGAATTTGTGAGTTTGGAATTGGTACACGGTAGTTATAGTTGGGAGGATAATCCACCGTATGATTTTGATGCGGGTACAGTTGCAGATTTGGATAATGATGGTGTACCAGATTTTGTGGCGGCAGATGGTAATCATTCCGGTAATTTTTACAAGATAATCACACAGACGCAAAAAGAGTATGAAACAGATGAAGCTGGTTATATAATAAGTGATTATCTACCAAATCTTGTTGGAATTTTACCAAAAGATTTACCAAATAACTTTGTAAAGAGGATAAAAGTAACTATTAAGTTCGATTTGTCACTTGGAGATGGTACATTTGAAATTAGATATGTAAAAAGTGGAATAAAAGACCCACAGCTTATCGATCCAGAGAGTTATCCCTTAATGCCAGGGGCAAGCGGTAAAATAGTTGGAAGTTTTACAACAGAGATAGAATTTGACAAACCTGTACCTGATCCACAGATAATAATAATCACAAGACCTGCTGGACCATTTTCCGCACCTCATATTACTTATTTGGAATACGAAATTGAAACGCAACCATCACAGGTTATAATTAAGGGATTTAATTGGATAAAAGGGGATAAATAGTATGAAAAAAGGCTCTTTGCTAGTTGAAGCACTTGTAACGTTAATCATTATAACTTTTGCCTTTGGAATAGCATTTTTACCTTCGTGGAACCTTTTAAAGAAAACAAAGGAAAATTCAGAGCTTATAAAAATGTCTGAAATTTTATTGAACAAATGCGAAGAGTATACTTACTTTAGTGTTTCGAATATAGTAGCTGGTACATTCACCGAAGAGTATAATGGAGAAGTATATAAAATAACGATTTTAAAGAAGCATTTAGAAAGCAATTTCAACGTTTATTCAAATTATAGTGAAATTATTTATCCTATAATAACTGTTGTTACTATACGTGTAGAAAAAGATGGGAAGTATATTGAAGCACAGGTGGTGCCTCAACAATGGTGAGAAAAGGATTTAGTTTAATAGAAGTTTTGATTGTTATTACCATCATTTCAGTTTTGATGGGAATTGGATATGTGGGATTTGAGGTTGTATACAAAAATACGACGACAAATTCTAAGCTTTCTGGTATTACGCAAAATTTATTTTATTTGCTTGTAGATGCAAGAAGAGGTGCTGTTATTAAGAATAGAATTCATTGTATAAAGTTTGAAAATGGAAAATTTTCAAGCTTTGTTGATGAAGATTTGGATGGAATATCAGATGATGGTAAAAAATCTGAATTTTCTCTTGAAGATTCTATGGAAGTTTATCTAAATGGTAACAAAGTGGATAATTTCTTGATTTACACATACGATGGATTTTTTTTGAAAAATATAGGTGGATATTTAAATACAGATTATTCAAATTTGGAAATTGAGATAAAATTGGAAAGATCAAAGAAGATAATAATTGAGAATTCTTTACCAAAAATGGCGGAGTGATAATATGAGAAAAGGTTTTACCTTTGTTGAATTACTTGTGTCGCTAATTATACTCACATTAACTTTTCAAATAGTATTTTCGGTAGTTTTTAACATAATGGAATCGTACAAGATTTCAAAAGTAAATATGCAGAATTTATACGCTGAAAGTTATGTCTCACTTTTGTACGATATTTTGGAAAATGAACTAAAATATGCAGGAAGCGGTGGAGAACTTTTAAAAAATTTGTATAAACCTAGTTATGTTTTAGGGAATGTTTCTAGTTATATTCAAAAAGGAGAAAAATATTCGGAAATAACGGATCACATATGGCTTGCAAACTCTATAGATGTAAAAGAAGATACAAATAAACTGGAATTTTACGTAACTTATGTTGTAACATACAAGAATTTTTTCGTAAGAAATGCAGACGGTACGTATTCTCCGTTGTTTAAGGGGTATGTTGGAGATTTTAGGTGGGCGATAATAAAAAATAAATTATCGCCCTCTACAGAAGGTTATTTTACAAGATTTGTAAAGCTAGATGTTGAAAAAATATCGGGTCCAGATGAATTTCCTGGAATTGTGGGTCCTGAGGATACGTTTAAAATTGAAGAGATAAATCTTGCTGATCAAACGGAAAAGGTTATGCTAGGTGACGAGGATAAGTATATCTATCCGTTGTCTAGAAATACACTTACTTCTGTAGAATTTTCAAAGAATCTTTTTAGGCAAATTAAAGTTGTGTTTGAAAAAAACACTGGAAAAATCTATATAGAAAAATTTTTCCCTATACTTGATTTAACAAAAAAAGTTTACAGACAGGATATACTGGAAAATGTAAAGAGTTTTGAAGTGTATGCCTTGTATTACCCTAATGGAGAAAAAAGACTTTCTGAAATAAAAAATCAAAGTTTTGATTTAAGCTCTATATACGCATTAAAATTTTTGGTGACGTGGTCTTCTCCATGGAAATTTGGCAGCAAAAATTTTGAAATTACAAAAACAAGAGTGATTTTACTTATTCCAAATTTGTGAGGGGAAAATATGAAAAAGGGATTTCTAAATATTTCGGTAGGTATAGTTTTGATATTTTTTTCAGCAGTTTCAGCACTTTTGTTATCTTACTTATCGAGAGATGCAATACATGTACAAGAAAAAGTACTTGAAAGTATTGATAATACGTACACAAAGATAATGTATGTTTCTGGGGCAAATATTTGGAAAAAGTTTTTGACGGAGAATGCGGCATTTTGGGATTATATTCAAAAAGAATCTGATCCTTACAAAAACACAAGTCTTGTTTTTAATACTAATTTTAAGTATAATTTAAATTCAACTAGAGAGGTTGTTTATACGCTTGTTTCCACCACTACAACGTATGTGTACGTAGATAAATATATTAATGTAATTTTTGAGTTGAAAAAAGATGGAAAAATAATAGATCAAGGTATATCTTTTGACTTTGGCTGGCCTGGCATTTAAAGATATTTTTTTATTTCACTTTTTAATAGTTTTGGTTTTTTTAAATGGATAACTTTAAAACTTAATCTTTTTCCCGTATTTATGTTTTCCAGCTTATCATCTATATACAAACATTTTGAAGGGTTTAGGTTGTACGTTTTGATTAGTATTTGGTAGATTTTTTCCTCTGGTTTAATAGATTTTACATGACTTGAAATTACAAGTCCATCAAAAAGTTTGAAAAAATCATATTTTTCGTATATGTATTTAAATGCGTTTTGACTGAAATTTGAAAGTATGTAAAGTCTGTAATTTTCTTTCAATTTATAAAGAATTTCTACGTTTTCAGTTATTGGGGTAAGTAATTCAAATACTTTATTTTTCATATGTAATATCTCATTTTTGTATTTTGGAAACATTTTTAACTTCTTTTCCCAAAGTGCGTTTTCATCTATTATCCCTTTGTCCATTAGGTTCCAATCTTCCGTATTAAAGACATTTTCCAATAAAAACTTTGTTGTTCGCATATCAAACACTTTTTCCATATATTTTTTAGGTTCCCAGTTTATTAATACTCTGCCTAAATCAAAGATGATGCTTTCAACCATTTTATCCCTCCATCATTTTCTTTAATAAACTCTATTAACCTTTTATACGTTGGATTAATTTCAAGAGTACTTGAATTTCCAATTAATATAAGTTTTCTCTTTGCCCTTGTAAGTGCTACGTTTAATCTTCTAAGATCACTTAAAAATCCTATTTCTTTTCTTTTGTTTGAGCGCACAAAAGAAATTATTATGACTTCTTTTTCGCGTCCTTGAAAACCATCAACTGTGTTGATATCGATATCTAAGTTGTAACTTCTAATTAATTCTACTTGGTCATCGTAAGGAGAAATAATACCAATCCAATTTTTATCTGCCCCTTCTTTTAGAAATTTTTCTACAATATGTTTAACAATTTGTGCTTCAAATTCGTTGAAGTATGAAGAAGAATCTTTTTTTTGTTTTTCAAAATGTTCAACATTTGAAGTGTCTATGAATATTAAAATGCTACTAGGATTTGTTATTATATCTTTTCCGCTAAAAGCAAGATCTTTTAGTGTTATATTTTTTACATGTGAAATTAAAATGTTGTTGTAAAACTCTCTGTTTGGAAATTCCATTAATTTTTCGTTCATTCTATATTGGATTTTTAGTACCTCACTTCTTTTTGGATATTTTTCAATCAATTTCTCAAAGAGTGTTATAGAAAGTTCTTTTGCCTTATTTGAGAGAATAGTTGGTGGAAGTTGTTTGTGGTCTCCAGCAAGTATAAATTTTTCACCTTTGGATAGGGGAATCAATATACTTGGAATTGTAGATTGTGTAGCTTCATCAACTACAACCACATCAAAATTGTATTTGTCCAATATGTAAGAAGAGGAGTTTGTGGAAAAAACAACTTGAGAGTTTTCGATTATTTCATTTGCTATTTCCTCCTCTACTTTTGAAATTTTTTCTTTGATTTCTTCTATTTTGTTGTTTAGCTTTATCCATTCCGCCATGTCTTTAATTACTTTTAGAGGTATTCCCCGCTGTGTTTTGTTGTTTTTTGCAAGTTTTAATATTTGATTATCATTTAGTCCCCTTTTCCATTTTGGTATGGGTTTTTGAAATGTTTCTCTTTTTTCAAGTAGCTTTTCAAATTCATATTTTAATTTTTCTATATTTTTATATCTTTCGTGTGTTTGAATTTGAAAGATTAGAGATGATTTCTTTAAATTTTTGGAAATTCTTGAAGGATGTCCCAGTCTTACATGTGAAACCTTATTTTCCAATCTTTCTATTAAATTATCCACTGCCAGATTACTATCCGCAGTTACCAATACTTTTTTTCCTCTTTTTACTTCTTGTATGATATATTCAACTAAGGTTCTTGTTTTTCCTGTGCCAAAAGGTCCATGGATTAAGAAAAAATCCTTGCTTCTTAAAGCTTTTGAAATTGTAAGTTTTTGAAATTTGTTTAATTTTTTATCTACTTCTTTGAATTTTTCTATGCCATTATCGGAAAGTATTCTAGTTTCTAGTATGTATGTCAATACTTTTTTTCCGTTCTTGTTTAAATTTTCCAAATTTTCGATTTGTCTTTTGTATGTTATGTCACTTGCGTATAAATCAAGTCTTACCTTTTTAAAACTTTTTGGAAGCAAGTTATTTGTTGATATAGTTATAAACCTTGTGCCTTTTTCCACGACTATACCCTTTATGTCACTTTTTGTTGGATCATTTTTACTTATTATTACCTCGTCTCCAACGGATATTTCTGTGTCTATGACTTTTTTTCTACCGAATTTTATAAGGTACATACCTAGTTCTTCTCCAATTATTTTTGGGGTGAGGTCTAAAACGGCACGCCCTTTTTTTTCTCTTTGTGGTCCAGTTAGATTTTTCATTTCCCATTCCATTATTTTTACTTCTTCATTTCTTTCGAATTCAACAAGTTGTATTAATCTTTTGATGTATTTATCCAATTTAAATCACCTCAAATAGATTATATCATTGTTTTTTAGTGATATAATATACTAATAATATGTGAAGGAGGTATTTAAGCAATGAGATCGAAGATTATTACTTTTTTATTAATATTTTCCGCTATGGTATTTTCATTTGTTAATTTTAAGGGAATGACGCCATTTGTGGAAAATGAGAAATTTGTATTATCGAATGAAAATGTGGTGGCATCTATTGGAAATGATGGGCTTCTTGAAAATTTGGCATTAAAGGAAACAATGTTTGATGCAATATACAACATGTATTTTACACTCGATAAATCTAAAGTATCTTTTAAAAAAATAGAAGTGGTAAGTAATGAAAAGATAGTGGCATATGGAACAAACGGTACAAAAGATGTACGTGTTGAGTATGTGTTAACTCAAAATGGATTACACGTTAGTGTCTTTTCAGAAGAAGCAAAAGAGTTAAGAATGTTTTTCAAAGAAAGTGACTTGGATCCTATCTTTTTTAAGGAAAAAAATTATACTTTTATTCAGTGTAGGCATGTAGCATATGGTGTGATTTTTCCAAATGCGTTATCTATGTACAGAATAGGTGCTTTGATGTTTATGTCAAGAAAACCAGTGTTTGTAGGTAATTATTCAAAATTTGAATTTGATATTGTTGTTGATTGGGATGTACATAGTTTAAGGGAAAAATTTGGATTATTAGAATATCAAGATAAGTATGTGGTTTTGGATACGGAAAATAAACCTGTTGGAAATGTAACGGTGGTATTGTTAAAGGGGGATAAACCAGTAGATGTTTCAACCAGTAATTTTAAAGGGGAAATTTATTTTTCCGGTGTTGGAGATAATTTTAAATTGTTAAACGAGGATTTAAAAATAAAGATTTTTTCAAATGGTAAGATAGTACTCAATTTGCCAAAAAAGATTAGATTTTTATGGCAACCGTATCTTACTGGACTTTCAACGGATAATGTGTATGTGACATTCAAAGTTAATAGACCTAGCACGGCGGTATTGTTTATAAACGGTAAAAAAATAGAAGACAATCTTTATGATACATTTCATATGGTTAAGATAGATGATTTAAGTTTATCAACTAATTATGAAGGTGAAGTTGTTGTAGGTCGTTTAAAGGAGAAAATATCCTTTAAGACGGCAGGAGACAAAAAATACAAATTTTTAGTTTATGGCGATACTAGGACAAATACAGATTGGCATGAGATTATTTGCAATGAGATGTCGAAAGAAAATGCCCTTTTTGTGCTTCATACAGGAGATCTTGTAGAAAGTGGTCCTCAATTATTCGAGTGGGGATTGTTTTTTAATACGGGACATTCTCTTTTTTCAACAACCCCTATTATGCCTGTAATAGGAAATCACGAGCATAATGCCGTATACTATTATCAGGCTTTTATGCCACCAAAAATGGGAGGAGGAGATTTTCTTAAACAGTGGTATTCTTTTGACATGGGGGATGTGCACTATATTGTGCTTGATAGTGATGTTCAAGAGAATACTACTTTGGGTTTTTATCAAACTCAATGGTTAGAGAAAGATTTAAAAAAGACGAAAAAAGCTTATGTAATTGTATTATTTCACCATCCTTTCTTTTCAAATGTAAAAGGAAGGGGTCAAGAGTTTAGAGAGAAATGGCATGAACTTTTTGTGAAGTATAAAGTTTCTGCGGTTTTTAACGGACATATCCACCATTATGAGCGTTTTTTCAAGGATGGTGTAATGTATGTAACAACTGGCGGAGGTGGAGCTCCTTTTGGATATGGATTATATTCCAGTGATGTCTCTTATTTACCATTTTCCAAAGCCGCTGCAGCAGGTTATTTACATTATGTTGTAGGTAGTGTAAAAGATGGTAGTATCCATTTTGTTGTAAAAGCGGTTGGAAGGGAAGAAAATCACAAACTTTCAAAAGTATATGAAATTCTCGATGAGTTTGATATTTATCCCAGAGATTTAGAAAATTGATTAGGTCCCCGTACGGGGACCTATTTTTTTGAGCATTGCTATATAAAAATGTGTATAATGTTATTTTTTACGCTTTATTATTTTTACGTAAAATTAATTGAATTTATACAAGATAGAAAAAAAATAAAACACATGATAACATTAGAATGAAAAGTCTTAAAAAAAGGAGGTTCTAGTATGAGAATAGTTTGTTGGGGATTAGGTGCTATGGGAAGTGGAGTAGCAAAAAACATAGTTGAAAGTGATTTTATGAACTTGGTAGGAGCAATAGATTTTAACCATGCGGGAAAAGATGTTGGAGAAGTCTTAAATATGGAAAAGTTAGGTGTTGAGATTTCAAAAGAGAAAGAGATTATAGAAAGGACAAATCCTGATTTAGTTGTTATTGCCACATCTTCTTTTGTCAAAGATGTACTTCCGCAAATAGAATATGCAGTGAAAAACCACTGTAATGTTATTACAATAGCAGAGGAGATGGCTTTTCCATTTGATTCACACCCGGAGGAATCGTTATACATGGATAGTCTTGCAAAAAGATATGGGGTTTCCATCTTAGGTACAGGGGTAAATCCCGGTTTTGTACTTGATACTTTGATACTTTCCTTAACAGGTGTTTGTAATAGGGTGGATAAAATTATTGCAAGAAGAATAAATGATCTTTCTCCTTTTGGAAAAACAGTTATGGAAACACAAGGTGTTGGAACTACGCCAGAGGAATTTGAAGAAGGATTAAAGACGGGAAAAATAGTTGGACACATTGGATTTCCACAAAGTATTATGATGATAGCAAGGGCGTTGGGATGGAATATAACAAAGATCGAAGAAGAGAGAAAGCCGATAATTTCAAATGTTCATAGAGAAACTCCTGTTGTAAAGGTGGAACCTGGTATGGTGGCAGGTTGTAATCACTCTGCAAAGGCTTATATAGGTGATAGGGTAGTTATTGAAATGCAACACCCTCAACAGATACATCCACATCTTGAAGGGGTGGAAACAGGAGATTATATAGAAATATACGGAGATCCAGACATAAAACTTGCTATAAAGCCGGAAATACCAGGTGGTAAGGCTACAATAGCAATAGCAACGAATATGATTCCTATAGTAATTGATGCAACACCTGGGTTAAAGACTATGGCGGATTTACCTGTACCAAGGTCTATCCTTTCAACAAAATGAGGTGATTTTTATGCATGCAAAAAAAGGTGATTGGGTTCAAATTCAACAGATACTTTTAAAACCAGAGGAAAGAACCGCACCACTGCCAGAAGATACCCAAAAGGTTCCCTTAATGATGAGGATAAAAGGGTTTTTGATTAATGAAACTGCAGAAATTGGACAGGAAGTTGAGATAAAGACATTAACGGGAAGACTTGTAAAGGGGAAACTAGTTGCAATTAATCCAAAATATGAACATGATTTTGGAGAACCTGTTCCAGAACTTATCACAGTAGGATTGGAACTTAGAAAGATTTTAGAAGGTGATAATAATGTCTGATTTATCGTACAATGCAGTTATGTCTAGAAAAAATGAGATTATGAAAAGAGCGGTAGGTATAGATTACGAAAAATTTATAATATCAGATATTGTTTTTGACTATGAAAAAATGATGCAGGAGGTAGGATATAGTTTAGAAAAAGTCAGGGAGATTCAACAAGAAACAGGGGTTGGGAACACACCATTAGTAGAGTTAAAACAAATTAATAGGCTTATAAAAAAGATTGCTCCAAAGGGTAAAGGTGCACGGATTTTTATAAAAGATGAAGCTACAAATCCTTCTGGAAGTTACAAGGATAGAAGGGCGTCTGTGAGTGTATATCATGCACAAAAACATGGATATAAAGGAGTAATTGCCGCAACTAGTGGAAATTATGGAGCGGCAGTTGCATCACAAGCAGCAAAACGTGGTTTAAAATGTATAATTGTACAAGAATGTTATGACAGTAAATGGATTGGACAACCAGAAATTTTAGAAAAAGCCAGGGCATGTGAAGCATATGGAGCAGAAGTAGTCCAATTAACAGTAGGTCCAGAACTTTTTTATTATACATTAGTTTTACTTGAAAAAACGGGATTTTTTAACGCTTCTTTGTACACACCATATGCAATAGCAGGAGTTGAAACCTTAGGCTATGAGATAGCCAAGCAAACAAAAGAGCTTGTAGGAAAATATCCGGATGCCGTGGTGATTACCCATGCAGGTGGAGGAATTTTAACTGGAACTGCAAGAGGATTGAAAAAAGCAGGAGCTGTAGAAACACAAGTGGTTGCAGCGAGTGTTAATTTGAAAGGACTTCACATGGCAAGTGATAACGATTTTAATAAAAAGTATTTTACTACGGGTCATACGGGTTTTGGATTACCTTTTGCTACCTTCCCCGATAGATCAGATGTACCAAAAAATGCAGCACGTGCTTTAAGATATATGGATAAATACTTACTTGTTTCCCAAGGAGAGGTTTTTTATATAACAGAAATGCTTGCGCAACTTGAAGGTATGCAAAGAGGACCTGCTGGTAACACTTCGCTTGCTGCGGCATTTGCACTTGCACTTGAAATGGATGAGGATAAAGTAATTGTGGTTAATGAAACGGAATATACGGGTGCTGGAAAACTTCCATCTGCTCAGCTTACTTTTGCAAAAAAGATGGGAATGGAAATAAAAAGAGGAGATCCAATTAATGAGGACTTGCCTGGGAAAAGAATAGTTATTCCAGAGCATCCTTCGCAGATAGGATATATCGAGCTTAACATGGATAATGTAAGAAAAAGTTATGTAAAAGAAGTGATGAAAAGGTATAACAAAAGAAAGTTTAGTGATGAGGAAATCAAATTTATGGCTGAGGATACAAAGACTACAGAAGAAAAAATAATGCAAATTGTTAAAGATTTACTTGGAGGTGAATAAGTTGAAGCCTAGAAAAGATGATTTTAAAGAAAGAAGTAAACATTTACAAAAGATGACCGAAGAAGAACTTAATCAGTACTTTTGGCATCTTGTTGAAAAAGTTGTTGATCCTCTAATAGAGCTTGCAGAAACACATACTTCTCCTTCTGTGGAAAGATCAGTACTTCTTAGAATGGGATTTAATAGTTTGGAAGCTTCAAAAATTGTAGATTTAGTTTTTCAGAGAAATTTGTTGGGAAAGGGCGCAGGTCACATTGTTTGGAGAATAGCTAAAGAGAAAAATATGGATATTTTAGATGCAGGAAGGGCACTTATAGAAGGGAAGTATTGGGAAGATGTGGATAGGATATTTAAAGGGGTGAATAATGATGCTTGATCCAAAAAAACCTATAGATATAGATGAAATATTGAAAGATTTGGATAAATATAGGCCAAAGAGAAAAGGGTGGGTGTGGAGAAAAAGACTTCCTGAAGGTACGAAAATAGGAGATTACAAGTACTACCAAGTTAGCGAAGACTTGAAAAATTCTATTCCTCTTCCCGCTGCACACTATTTTGGAAGTATAGATCCACAACCTGAGGTTGTAATTACTTCGGAAATTGCCTCTGGAAGGTTTGAAGATGATATCAGAAGAATGAGAATGGCCGCTTGGCATGGAGCAGACCATATTATGGTTATAAGGACTTTGGGACAATCGCATTACGATGGACTTATTGAAGGTACACCAGAAGGTATAGGTGGTATTCCCATTACAAGAAAACAACTTAGAGCTACAAGAAAAGCCTTAGATTTGATAGAAGAAGAGGTAGGAAGACCTATAAACTTTCACAGTTATGTGTCGGGGGTTGCTGGACCTGAAATTGCCGTTTTGTTTGCAGAAGAAGGGGTAAATGGAGCGCACCAGGATCCTCAATATAATGTTTTGTATAGGGGAATTAACCCTATTCGTTCATTTGTAGATGCTGCCGTTGCAAAGAAAATTATGGCTTCTGTTAACATGTTACAGATTGACGGTGCACACAATGCCAATGCCTCTGCAAAGCTTGCATGGACAGTTATGCCTGAACTTTTAGTACAGCATGGAATTAATTGTATGTATTCTTTAAAAGCAGGAATGAAGAAAGAATATATTGCACTTTCTACAGTACCACCTGTTGTAGCACCAATGCCCGAGTTTAGGTATAACCTTCCTTATGCAGTGGCTTTAAGAGAATTATTTGATGGATTTAAATTTAGAGCTCAAATGAATACAAGATATATAGAATCCGATTTATTTGATGCGACAAGGATACATGTGCTTAATACATTGATTTCAAGACTAACCTCTGCTGATCTACAATCAACTATTACTCCAGATGAAGGTAGAAATGTGCCGTGGCATGTAAACTCAATACGTGGAGTAGAAACGGCAAAGCACACCTTAGTAGCATTAGATGGAATGAAGCAGTATGTGAAAATAGACGAAAAGAAAATTAGGGAAAGGGTCAGAGAACTTAAAATGCGTGCAATTTTAATGCTTGAAGAAATATTGGATATGGGAGGATATTTCGAAGCGTTAGAAGCAGGGATGTTTGTTGATAATGGATATTATCCAGAGAGAATAGGAGATGGAATTGCAAGGAAGAAAGATGGCGAGATAGCTGCAGGTACAGTAGTACCAAGAGAAGCAGATTACATGGCGCCAGTTTGCGAGCATTTTGGTTACAACAATTTACCAAAAGATATAGAAAAGCCATGTGATTTAATTGGTGGATGTACTTTACATAATCCAGATAAAATACAATTTATAGACGAATTAGATGAAAGTGATAATGTTAATGTTAGACTTGAGAAGATAAGGGATATGAGGAAAAGAAAGGTTATTAAACCTGAGGTTGAGTGGTTTTCAGATGGTTGGATCCAAATGGATATGACATTTGCACTACCTAAAGAACTTGCAGAAGCTGCTGCTATAGCGTTGTGTGAAAAATTAGGGCTTGAGGAACCAACGATTATTCATAAGACAATATTACATCCATCTGAAGGAACATATATTGAAGTGAAAGCAAAGGTGCCATTTGAAATTGAAATTGATAAATTGGAACTTCCAAAAAAACCTGAAACTTTGCCTGAAGAAGAGATATTCGAATATGTAAAGAACAATCCTATACACGTAGTTGCCGGTACAGTGGGGAATGATGAGCATTCTGTTGGATTAAGGGAAATATTGGATATTAAACATGGAGGAATTGAAAAGTATGGTATAAAATATACGTATCTTGGGACAAGTGTTCCACCCGAAAAGCTCATAGATGCAGCTATTGAGACTGGAGCAAAGGCAATACTTGCATCTATGATTATAACCCACAATGATGTGCACGTACAAAATATGAAGAAAATCCACGAATTAGCTATTGAAAAAGGTATAAGGAATAAGGTTATAATTATTGCAGGTGGGACACAAATTAACAATGATTTGGCAATTGAAAATGGTATGGATGCAGGATTTGGTCGGGGAACAAAAGGAATACATGTTGCTTCATTTATAGTAAAAAAATTAAAGGAGAAAGAATCTAAATAAAAGTCCCGGTTTTCCGGGACTTTTTTCTTTTGAAAGTGGTATAATATTTTTGAGGTGATAATATATGAGATTTGTAGATACGCATGCGCATTTACATATGAAACACTTTGATAAAGATAGAAAAGAAATAATAGAAAAGTTAAATGATTTTCCGTTTTTGGTTAATGTTGCCACTAATATTGAAGATAGCTATTTATCTTTATCTCTTGCAAAAAACTATGAAAAAATTTACGCTACAGTAGGTGTTCATCCACATGATAGTAAAGATGTGAGTAAAGATTATCTTGGGGTTTTGGAAAAGTTAGCAAAGGACGAAAAGGTAGTAGCCATCGGAGAAATAGGATTGGATTATTATAGAAATATTTCACCTTTTGAGATTCAACAAAAAGTTTTTACTGAGCAACTTATTTTGGCAAAGGAGTTAAATTTACCAGTTGTTGTGCATATTAGGGATGCATATAAGGATGCGTATAATATAATTGAAATGATAGGACATTTTAATGGGGTAATACATGCATTTAGTGGTGATAAGGAATATGCGTTGAAGTTTGTAAAATTGGGATTTTTTTTGGGAATAGGGGGACCTGTAACGTATAAAAAGAACGAAAATTTAAGAGATGTGATCAGATTTGTGGGAGAAGAAAATATTGTTTCAGAAACTGATTGTCCATACCTTCCACCACAGCCGTTTAGGGGAAAGAGAAATGAACCGGGGTATGTAAGATTTGTTGTGGAGGAAATTAACAGGGTTTTGGGGGAAGATGTTTCAGAAACTCTTGTGAAAAATGCGGCAGAATTATTTGAGGTGAAATTGTGATACATGCAATATTCGGGGTTTTAGAAAAGATAGAAAACGGAAAGATTTATTTAAATGTAAACGATTTAGTCTACGAAGTTATTGTAGGGGATCCTGGAGTCTTTGAAGAATATTTAAGTCAAAAAATTAAAGTTTTTACCAAGATGATAGTAAATGATGATGGAATAAATTTATATGGATTTTTAGATGTTTTGAAATTGAAATTGTTTGAAAAGCTATTGTTAGTTAATAAGCTTGGACCTAAGACGGCGTTAAAGATAATAACTTCTAATGATGTATCATACATTGTAAGTGCAATTGTCAATGAAGATGTAAAAGCATTGTCCATGCTTCCAGGGATAGGGCCAAAGACTGCAGAAAGAATTATTTTGGAATTGAAGGATTCAATGAAGGAATTTGATTTAACAATGAGTAAAAAAGATAAAAAGGTGATTGAGGCGATAGAAGCGTTGGTTACCTTGGGATTTAGTAGAATTCAATCTAAAAAGGCTGTTAATAGAGTTTTAGAAAAGGATGATACTTTAGATGATGTAATAAAAAAAGCGCTTAAATTTTTAAGCAGGTGAAAAAATGAAAGTTTCGGCGATCTCAAACCCTATGTTGGGTTACAAACTTGACTTAGGAGAACCAGGACTTTCACATGGTGCGCCTGCAAGTAGAAGTGTATTAAGGGTTTTAAATCAGGAGCTGAGTAATTATTTTGCTTTTAAGAGAAAAGCCGAAAAAGAAGGCGGGTACATAATTTCTGGAGGAATTTATCTTGACATTAGAAAACGTGGTTCTTTTTTAGCTGCAGTTGCGGGAAAGACAAAGGTTTGGATGTACATTCCAGGTCGTAAAAGTGAAGAGAAAAGTACACCAGTTGATACAAAACACATAAGTGATAAAATAAGGCAAATTGAGATGAAATTGAAACTTGAGCAAGACCCTGTAAAAAGAGAGGAATTAAAAAGACAAATTTTGTTATTGGAAATTGCCAAAAATGCTTTGGCATTTGGGATGTCTGTTCCAAAGTATTTGTTAGGGATTTTGTTTGATCAAACTGCTTAAAGGGGGCTTTTTATGAGACTTTCCGAAATAATTGAGAAAATAGGTGCTAGAGAGGTTTTTTTGAGAGATGATTGTGAAATCCTTCACGCATATACAGGGGACTTACTGAGCATGGTCATGAAAAATGCAGAGAGTAGTTCTATATGGATTACCGTTCAAAATCATTTGAATATAATTGCTGTAGCGGCTATGACTGGAATCAAAGCAATAGTGCTTTGTGAGAATTTAGACTTTTCAGATGAAGTCATAGAAAAAGCAAAAGAAGAAAATGTATGTCTTTTAAAGGTGTCTGATAATGCATTTGTTGTTTCGGGAAAGGTATATGCATTGGGGATAAGATGAAGTGTGATTTACACATTCATACGTGTTTATCTCCCTGTGCGGATATTACAATGGTTCCAGGTGAGGTATTAAAAAGGGCACCAGATGTTGTGGCTATTTGTGATCATAACATTGGGGGAAATGTGAAAAGTTTTAGAAGTGTTTTTCAAAGATGTGGTAAGTTAGTTGTACCTGGAATTGAGGTCCAGACGATAGAGGATGTACACATTTTAGGTTATTTTTTTGACATTTCTTCTTTAGAAACCTTTTCTTTGATAGTAAAAAAACATCTGCCAAAAGTTAATTATGATCCGGAACGCTTTGGATATCAGTTATATGTCAATGAAAAGGATGAGTTTACAGGCGTTGAAGAAACACCATTGGGTTTTCCTACCGATTTGTCTTTAGAAAAAGTAGTTTCCCTTATTTTAAAGTTTGAAGGAATACCCGTATATGCGCATATAGGAAGAAAATTTGGAATTCTGCACCAATTGGGTGTATTTCCACGTTTATCGGTGAATATTTGTGAAGTTACAAATAAAGAAGAACTGGATATAGCACGTAAGAATGGGTTTGTAGCCATATCTTCTTCTGATGCCCATTTTTTAGAGCAGATTGGTGAAAGATATAGTATAATAGATTGTGAAATAAAAACGGTAAAATCTGTATTACTTTCTATTGTTGAAGGCAAGGTGAAAACGATATGGGACTTTTGACTATAGCGGATCATGTTTTGGATATAGCCGAAAATTCTGTGAAAGCAGGTTCAAAAAATATAGTGTTAGAAATATTTGAAACGGATAGGGAATTTACCTTTGAGGTAAGAGACGATGGACCTGGTATTAAAGATTTAGATAGAGTTTTTGATCCTTTTTACACATCGAGGGATAAAAAAATAAGAAGGTTTGGTCTGGGACTTCCATTTTTAAAACAAGCGGTTGAAATGACAGGGGGAACTTTAGATGTACAGACAAAAATAGGTGTAGGTACAAAAGTAAGGGCTACTTTTATGAAGAAACATATAGACTGTCAACCTGTAGGAGATTTAATTTCCGTATTTTTATCACTTTTAATGAACAAAAATGTAAATTTCCGAATCAAAAGATGCAGAAATGAAGAGTGTTATGAAATAAGTTCAGAAGTTGTAAAAAAGTACTTAGGAGAACTAGATTCTCCAATTAAAATAAATATTTTAAAGGAAATGATCAAAGAATTAGAATACAAGGAGGAATAAGCATGCGAAAGTTTTTTGTCCTTTTCTTTTTGGGAATCTTTTTATTTTCATTTGCAACTGTACTTGAGAAGGTAACTATTAATGGGTTGAACCTACTCAATGAGAAAGATTTGGAGTTTGCATATTCTCAATATTTGGGAAAAGATATTAACGATTATGCAATTTTAGATATTGTAAAATCCTTAAAATCCACGGGTTATTTTTCAAGTGTTGAATGGTCGAAAATTGAAGGAAAAGGTTTAGAATTAGTCATAGATGTGGTAGAAAATAAAAAGGTGGAAAAAATAGATTTATCGGTAGAAGGAGTTGGATTAATTTCTAAAGAAACTTTGGCTGCGTCTATTACTTTAAAGGAAGATAAGCCATTTAGTTTTGTAAAATTTAGGGAAAGTATTTTAAATATCTCAAAAAAGTACGAAGATGAAGGTTATGTTGTTTCGAATGTTTTTTCAAAAAATAAAGAGCAGGCTTTTATTTATGTTTCTGGAAGTGTTAACGCAACAAGTGTGACTTTTAAAGTAACTGAATATGCATTATATGAAGTGGAATTTTCCGGTGAAACGGAAAATATAGAAGATATTTTGACCAAAATAAAGGAAAATTCAAAATTAAAAGAATATAAAAGTTATTTATCAAAAAATTGGTTTTTACGTTTATTTGACGATGAAAAATCTTATTATCCAAAGATGTCTGATTTGCAAAGAATATTTCAAGAGTTTGGAAAGTATGTGTATTTTTCACCATACTCAAAAATACAAATTTTAAATGTGGAAAGTGAAAAACCATCAAAAAAGTTGAAAATTATCGTTGTGCAGAATAGACTTATAAAAAATTCGTTATTTTTTGAGAGTGTGGAAGTAGAAGGAAATACCTTATATGATTTTCCAGAAATAACTGCGTCTGGCACACTGACGAATAATGATTTGTTAGATATTTTACAAGAAGTAAAAGATTGGTATGAGAAAAATGAATACATAGTAAATGTTCAACCAAAAATAAAGGATAACAAATTTATTGTTAGTGTAACTGAATACAAATTTGGAGATGTGAAGATTGAAGGTCTAACAAGAACAAAGAAATACACTTTTGATGATTTAATTTCCATTGTACCTGGAGATTTTGCAAATAAAGATGAACTTAGAAAAACATATGTTGAGATTTATAAAACACAATTTTTTGATAATATAGATTTTGATATTACACCTGTTTCAACTGATGTTTTAGATGTAAAGTTGAAATTAGAAGAGAAAACAAAAAGATTTAACTTTATAGGAGGAGGGGCATGGGGACCTCCTGGTGATGGAAAACCGTGGTATGAAGGATTTGCAGCGCAAGTTCAATTAAAGACTATTAATCCGTTTGGATTTGGACAAAATATTGGTTTGAATCTTTCTTTGGGATTGGAAAATAAAGTAGTGGGGCTTGAGTATTCAATAAGAAAGCCATTTGGAAGACCGTTAATTTTTGGTACGAAATTAAATTATTCTTATTCAACTGATGATGCAACTATAACTAATAACGTGGGATTTAGTATATCTCTCAGTACTTTGAAGATAAACAACAATTCATATATCTTTGGGGCTGGTGTAGATTACAAGACTACTGTTTCTACTCAAGTTAGTGAAGAATATTTGGGAGGAAACGTATTAGGTGGATATATATTTGAAACACTCGATGATTTAATAATTCCAACGGAAGGAATTTATCTAAACTTTACAGGGCAAAAATACTTTAAGGTTATGGGAAATGCACCTGTTGCGTATAAATTTCAAGAGGAAGCATCTATTCATATACCATTTGGAAAGTTTTCGATAGCCTCTCGTTTATATGCTTCTCAACTTTTACAGGAAGAAGGCAACAAAATATACAATTATTTGTCTGGATTAAACAGTCTTAGAGGAGCAACACTTGAAGGGAATATGGCATTTCTCTTAAACAATGATTTAAGATATGTAGATAAAAAGAGTAATTATCCATTTTACTTTTCGTTATTTGGTGATGTGGCGTATGTGGGTGATACTTACACATTTGATAGGATAGATTGGTCTATAGGAGTAGAACTTGGTTTAAATGTTCCAATGTTGGGGTTAATAAGAGTAGGTGAAGCGTATTATAACGATAAGTGGAATTTCTTCTTTTTAATGGGAAAAACATTTTAAAGGAGAGGATTTAATTGGAAATTGTTGTTGAAAGTATTGTAAAGGATGGAGAAAAAATATACGCTGTTTCTTCAAATAGTCCGTTTTATGTGGATTTTAAGGGAGGACAACTTGGGGATAGAGGGTACATAGGTGATGCCAAGGTTTTAGGTGTGTTTGAAAAAGATAGGAAGATATATCATAGAATAGATAAAGAGATAAAACAAGGAATCTTGGAGGTTTTTATAGATGAAAAACATAGGGGATTTGTAAGGGCACACCATACAGCACAACATATTTTATCTGCTTCACTCCATGAAATTGCAGATATAAATACGGTGGGATTTAGAATGGGATTTGAGTATACCACTATAGATTTAGATGTACCCTTTATTGAAGATAATGTATTACAAGAGGCCGAAATACTGTCAAATGAAATCGTGAGAAAATGTTATAATGTAGAGGAAATTTGGGTTAAAAGA
This sequence comes from Thermosipho sp. 1074, assembly GCF_001999655.1. Classification (NCBI taxonomy): domain Bacteria; kingdom Thermotogati; phylum Thermotogota; class Thermotogae; order Thermotogales; family Fervidobacteriaceae; genus Thermosipho; species Thermosipho sp. 1074. The sequence goes on from NZ_LBEX01000015.1 coordinate 211,911, forward strand.
TTTGAACTTGATAAATTTAATCTTAGAAGGGCTGTTAGTGATAAAGTGAAAGGTGATATAAGGATAATAAAGATTGAAGATTTTGATTATTCACCATGTGGCGGTTTTCATGTGAAGAATACAGGAGAGATTGGAATAATAAAGATATTGAGAAAAGAAAAGGTTAAGGGAAACCTCACAAGGGTTTATTTTGTTGCTTCTAGTTTAGCTTTAAGTTACTTTCAAAAGTATAATAGGATTTTAGGTGGGATTTCAAAGAGTTTAACTAGTTCTGTATTTGAACTTGAGGAAAAAGTTTCAAAAACGTTGGAAGATTTAAAAATGTATGTATCTAAAGTTGAAAGACTTTCTCAAGAATTGGCAAAGTATAAGATAAGAGAAATTAAGAATGTTGGTGATGTGTACTATTTAGAAGGTGAAAAAGAAATATTAAGATATATTCCAAAATTTTTTGACAAGAAAGATGCTCTTTTAATTCTATTTGATGGTAAAAGTTATAGTTTTACATCAACTGGAAAGTACAACGTCGGTGAAATTATAATGAAATTAAAAGAAATATATGGTGGTACAGGAGGCGGAGGAAGAAGTAAAGGGAATTATATTAGCAATATAGGTTTTAATAGATTGTTGGAGGTGATAGAATGAAAAAAATTTTGGTTTTAGTTGTGGTATTGTTTGTATTTTTAGCTTTTTCGAATATTTTCCAATTTTTACCTGAAAAATTTGATTCGTTGTTTTATGTACCAGATTTAACACAATTTTACGATGCTTTAAAAAAGACAAATACTGGAGATGTATTTATAAATCAAATAGGTCTTGAACAGATGGTTTTGGGTATTTTGGAACAGCAGCTAATGATGCAAAATTACACCTTAGATGATTTGGATTTATTTAAGGAATTGTTAGTTGCCTCAACTGTCGATGGGAGTGCAGTTATAGCTATTGGACCTTCTAAAAACCCACAAAAAATAAAGGAAATTTTTGAAGCATTTTCAGGAATGCAATTTCCGTCTGAGGTCTTGGTTAAGGATGGTTATTTTGTATTTTCAAATTTACCGTTTGGCGGAAAGCTACCTAACAAGGTTAAAGAAAATATAGAAAAAGGCTATTTGGCAGTAAGTTATGTAAATACTAATGAGGATTTAAAAGTAGAAGGGTATGGTTATGCAAGATTAGAGGGAAATACATTTAGACTTTACAATGAAATTGTTCCCAAAGACCAAGAAACTAAAGATTTTATTTTAGATTTGGAAAAACAACAAGGAAAGGATATTTTAAGTGATAATAAAATAGGAGGAGATTTGTTTATATTTTTGAACAGAAAGATTCCAAAATCTTTGTTGAAGCTTTTAACAAACGTTACAGAAGAGATGAATGTTGATTTAAACAAATTTTTGGAAGATTTTAGTGGTACGGCTTACATATCTGCTAACATATCCGATTTTATATTAAACGCTCTTTCTGGTATGCAGCAATCAACTGTACCTTTCTATGGTGTGGTATATTATAGTGGATTGAATTGGGATGATTTAGAAGGAATAAGCAAATTTGAAGTAATAAATGGTAAAAAATATGGGGTTGAAGTTACCGAAGAGGGTACACCTGTTGTGTATGTGAATTTGGAAAGTGACAAGATGACATTATATGGGATAAGCCCTGATCAATATACACCAGGTGATAGAACATTTATTGAACAAAATTACAGTGATGATTATTTCTTTGGAGTGTTATTAAATTTAAGTCCTACTATATTTAATTTCATAGGTGTAGACACAGAGGCCTATTTGAAGATACAAGTTTACGCAAAAGATGGAAAAATATTTGCAAAATCCGTTTTAAAGTGAAAAAAGATTAATTGAAATCCAGGTAATCACTGTTACCTGGATTTTTTTATGTGATATAATATATAGTTGAATTAAATTAAAGTGATGAGGTGATCCCGTTGAACAAATTCAAGAAACTAACTATAGAGGATGTACTTAAAGGAGAAGAAGATTATGTAGGAGAATCTTTAAAGGTTATAAGAAAAGAAGATGGAGATATTAACGCATTTATTACAGTTGTAGAACAGTCAAGTGGTAAGATTCCCATTGCTGTTAAAGACAATATTGTAACAAAGAGTATAAGGACCACTTGTGCCTCTAAGATTTTAAGAGATTTTATTCCGCCATTTGATGCAACAGTTGTAGAAAAGTTAAAAAAGAATAATTTTGCAATAGTTGGTAAGACAAATTTAGATGAATTTGCCATGGGGACGGGAACGGAGTATTCTTCGTTTTTTGTTACAAAAAATCCTTGGGATAAAGAGAGAGTTGCAGGGGGGAGTAGTGGGGGATCTGCGGCAGCTGTCGCTAGTGGAGAGGTGGTTGCTGCTCTTGGAAGTGATACAGGTGGCTCGATACGGCAGCCTGCCGCATTTTGTGGTGTTATAGGTTTTAAGCCTACATATGGTTTGGTTTCAAGATATGGACTTGTGGCGTTTGCGTCTTCTTTAGATCAGATTGGTCCTATAACTAAAACCACAAAAGATGCCGCTTATTTGATGAATGTAATTTACGGAAAAGACGAAAGAGATGCAACAACGGTTGATAAAAAAATTGATTTTGAAGTATTATTAGAAAAGGATTTTTCAAAAGCTGTTGTAGCATATCCAGAGGAAGTCTTTGGTGAAGGTGTTGAAGAAGGAGTAAAAAAACAATTTGAAGAATTTATAAAATTTTTGGAAAAGAAAGGTGTAAAGGTTGAAAAGATTTCTTTTCCCGAGTTGAAATACTCTGTAGCAACGTATTACATAATAGCACCTGCTGAGGTAAGTTCTAATTTATCCAGATTTGATGGAATTAGGTTTGGAACCAGAGTGGAGGAAAAAGGTCTGCTTGAAACTTATTTAAAAAGTAGAAAGCAACTTGGAGTAGAGGTTATAAGAAGGATAATGTTGGGAACTTTTACTTTAAGCGCTGCGTATTATGATGCGTATTTTGAAAAAGCACAGAAGGTCAGAAGGTTGATTTCAAATAAATTAAACAGTTTTTTGGAAAAGTACGATTTTATAATAACACCTACTTCTCCAATTACCGCTTTTAAAATAGGAGAAGTAAGGGATCCTTTGGTCTATTATATGATGGATATCTTTACCATTCCAGCTAATCTTGCAGGATTACCTGCCATAAGTATTCCATTTGGTTTTTCAGGCAATTTGCCAGTGGGAATGCAAATAATGGGTAAAAGGTTTGATGATCCAAAAGTATTGGGATTTGCAAATTTCATTGAAAGAGATGTTCCTGTTGTTTTTCCATGGGAGGCGAAAAAATGAGATTTAAACCAGTAATTGGTCTTGAAATACACGTCCAGTTGAATACTGAGACAAAGGCGTTTTGTTCTTGTAGCGCGGATGTATTTGAATTAGAACCAAATACTGCAATTTGTCCAGTGTGTACAGGGCAACCAGGAGCGTTGCCTGTGCCATCTAAGCAGATGTATGAATTTGGTATATTATTAGCCGCTGCGTTGAATTGTAAAATACATGAATATACAAAATTTGACAGAAAAAATTATTTTTATCCGGATCTTCCAAAGGGATATCAAATAACACAATATTTTTATCCACTTGCCACTGAAGGTTTTTTGGAATTAGATGGTAAAAAGATAAGAATAAACAGAATTCATTTGGAAGAAGATGCGGGAAAATTAATTCACTCTTCTGAGACTATTACCCAGGCTGAAAGTTCTTTTGTTGATATGAATAGGTGTGGTGTACCTCTTGCAGAAATAGTAACTGAACCTGATATAGAATCACCAGAAGAAGCAAAGAAATTTTTAGAAAAATTGAGGCAGATATTAAGATATTTAGGTGTAAGTACAGGTGATATGGAAAAAGGTGCGCTGAGATGTGATGCCAATATTTCCGTAATTGACTTGGAAAACAATGTCCAGAGCAATAAAGTAGAAGTAAAAAATATGAATTCTTTTAAATTTGTGGAAAAGGCATTAGAATACGAATTTGAAAGGATAAAGTCGCATCTTGAGAGGGGAGAAAATGTTTTAAAGGAAACACGAGGTTGGGATTTATCAACAAAAACAACTATTTCTATGAGGAGCAAAGAAGAAGCAAATGATTACAGATATTTTCCAGAACCAGATATACCTCCTGTTGTAATTTCAAGGGAAGAAATCAAGAAAATTGTGGAAAAGATGCCTGAACTTCCAGATGAAAAATTAAATAGATTTAAGAAAGAATATACGTTGACAGATTATGAAGCAAAAATTTTAACTTCTTCCGTTAAACTTGCGGATTTCTTTGAAAGATGTGTATTTGAAACAAAGAATCCAAAAGAGACATCAAATTGGTTTTTAACAGAGCTTCTAAAATACACATCGTCTGAAGATGATTTTGATACTTTGAAAATAAAACCTCATCATTTTAAAGAGTTGTTTGAGTTGATTGTTGATGGAAAGATTACAAGAAATATTGCAAAGGAAATCTTTAAAGAAGTTTTTGAAACGGGGAGAAGTCCAAGTAAAATAGTGGAAGAAAAGGGAATAGAGGTAATAGGTGATGAAACGTTAATTGAAGAGATGTTGAAAAAGATTATGGATGAAAACAAAGATAAGGTAGAGGCATACAAGAATGGTAAAAAAGGATTGATGGGATTTTTTGTGGGGCAGGTAATGAAACAAACAAAAGGAAAAGCAGATGCAAGGAAGGTAAATGAAATAGCAAAGAAACTGTTGGGAGATTGATAAAATGAAAAAATTTGTGTTGCTTTTTTTAGTGTTTTCAATAGCCATATTTTCAGGAGAATTTTTGATTTTTGATAATTCAATTATATTAAACTCTCCGCCTTTTTTTATGCAACTGGGCGATAGTTTTGGAGTGGGATTTTCCTATTCTACTGAAACAAGATATTATACGGTAAAGGATGTAGGGTTTTTGAAAGTCAAAATTCCACAAAGTAAAGAGGCATTTTCAGGTGCTTTTTTTGTGGGGAGTAATTTTGGAATTTACCTTTATGTTGAAAATGAAGTTTTGCAAATTCCCAATAGTTTTCAAAATTTGGAATTTTTTGTTTCAAAAGATTACGCATTTTATTCTTCTCTTTCAAAGTCTTTTTACGCAATAGGTCCTATTTCTTTAAACACGAGGAGTTTGTTTTTAAAAAAGGGATTTGATTTTGGTTATTCTATGAATAGGTATTTTTTCAAATATAAGGATTATTCCGGTTATTTTTTAAATTTAGCTGGAAAATATTTTTTGGGTTATTTATATCCTTTGGATAATTCTTTAGAACAAGGAATATTAGGGGGACTTGGTAGTAATTTTAAAGAGATTTATTTGGATGTAGGAATTAGAAAATTTTTTGATCTTGGTAAGATAAGGGGATTTGGATATGCGTACGTTTATTCTCCTACAAATGATATATTTAATTTTAACTATTTTACAGGATTTTACGTAATACAACCTTTGAAAGGAGAATTTGTTGTTTGGGATGGAAAAATCTCTATCAGATTTAATTGGTGATTTAGATAAAGTATCACTTTATATTCACATACCTTTTTGTAAAAAGAAATGTTATTATTGTGATTTTGTTAGTTATACAGAAGGTAGTGTGGAAAATTATATAGAAGCGTTGATAAAAGAAATAAGTTTGTATGAAAGTTTTTTGAAAAAAGGGATAAAAACCCTATATATTGGTGGTGGAACCCCGAGTTATATAAATGAGCATTATATTGAGAAGATTTTATTCCACATAGATAGATATTTATTTTTAGAAGAATTTACTATAGAAATTAATCCTGATTCTTTTGATAGGCAAAAGGCGCTTTTTTACAAATCTTTAGGTGTGAATAGGATTAGTTTGGGAATCCAGTCTTTTGACGATGAGGTATTAAAAAAGGCAGGAAGATCTCACGATAGTTATCAGGCATATAAGGCGTATAAAATTGCCAGCGAAATTTTTGACAATGTAAGCGTAGATTTTATAGTAGGTTTACCAGGGGAGAATTGGAGAAGCGTTGAAAAAATAGTGGAATTTGTAAGACTTGAGTATCCCGTTCATTTATCTTTGTACTTGTTAGAAATTCACGAAGGAACTTTTATTTCAAAGATTATAAAGAGAATATCTGAAGAGTCTTTTGAAAGATACGATGCCTTGTTGGATTTTTTTAAAAAAGAAGGATATGAGAGATACGAAATATCAAACTTTGCGTTAAATGAAAAGTATGGAAAACACAATTTAGTTTATTGGGCTAACGGTGATTACATAGGTTTAGGATTAGCTGCAGGTGGTCATTTAAAAAAATTTAGGTATAACAATGTTTCTGACTTTAAAAGTTATTTTTCAAAATTGCGTTTAGGAGAATATCCATATGGATACAATTCCGAGAATAATAATATCAGAGAAGTATTGGAAACTATATTTATGATGCTTAGGACAAAATGGGGAATTGATAGGAAGTTGGTACATTTGGATTTAAATATGGAAGCAATTTTAAATACTCTAAAAAGGAAATTTTCTTTTTTTGACGGTGTGAGATTGAGTGAAAAAGGTATGGATTTTTCGTCTATGTTCCTGTCCGAGCTGTTAATGCTTTGGGAGGAATTTTATGAGATATAGTATTTTGATCTTGATAACGGCGCTTTTTGCGTTGTTTATAGTCGCTTCAGTAGCTTTGTATACAATAGATTTTGCAAGGGATTTTTATGATTTTGGAATGAATTTTTTCTTTAAAAAATATGTGTTTTATATATTATTTGGTATACTAGTTTCTACATTTCTGACATTTTATTTGAAGAAAGATTTTTTTGAAAATAAAGCATTAATGTGGATTTTTTATTTAATAGTTGTTGGATTTCTTTTGTTACCTCTTTTTGGACCATTTTCATACAAAGTAAATGGAGCAAACAGATGGATAAAAGTTCCAGGTTTTTCTGTGACATTTCAGCCTTCAGAACTTGCCAAGATATTTGTGATCTATTTCTTGGCGATATATATAAAAGATAACAAAGAAAAGATAAAGCACATTTGGTTTGGACTGTTAAAACCCTTGTTATTGATAAGCCCATTGTTGTTTTTAATTTTTATAGAGCCAGACTTGAGTACCACTCTTTTAATTTTGTTGGTTGCAATTACTTTGCTTTATTTTTCAGGTGCAAGATTAGTTCAAGTAATTTTTCTAATTTTAGTTTTAGTGTTAATTGCGTTTGTTTTAAAAGAAATAGGATTTATACACGATTATCAATTGGATAGGCTGAAGGCTTTTTTGTCAAATGAAATGCAATGGCAAGTGAAAAAAGCATACGATGCAATTGGAAATGGAGGATTTTTTGGTACAGGGCTTGCGCTGGGAAAGTATTATTTTTTTGTTCCACAATCTGAATCAGATTTTATTATAGCAACAATAGGGGAAAATTTTGGATATTTTGGAATTTTATTAATAGTAATCAGTTATTTGTTTATTGTAAGTAACTTGATAAAGATAGCCGATGAAGTGAAAGATGATGTTGTCAGATACTTTATATGGGGATATGCTGTTTTGATGTTGTTTCAGGTGGTTATTAATATGGGTGTGGTAAGCCGTATTTTTCCCGTTACGGGCATTCCACTACCATTTGTAAGTTATGGCGGAAGCTCTATTTTATCTTTTTCCATAGGGCTTGGTATTATTTTTGCGGGGATCTATAACCAAGAGTGAGTTTTTCCGATAAGTAATATAGGGAGGTGATAATTTGAGAATAGCCGGAGTAGGAAATATAACATATACACCACATATGAGTAAAGCAGTTGAGACTTCAGTTCAGAAGAATACGGTTATGTCTAAGGAGCAGATGGCACAACTATTGAGTTTTATGACTTATCAACAAAATAACATGAATTTGAAGTTGGTACGTGTTGCAAGTGCACTATATAGCGGGAAAAGGATTGATCAACTAGTTTGAGAAAGCAGCCTTAGGCTGCTTTCTTTAATTTAACTAGGGAAAAACTATTTCAAATATAAATTTAATAAAAAGTTCATTTTTATTTTTTGAAATGGTTAATATTTTGTTAACCAATCCTTATTTTTCATTCTGGAAAATTATCAAAATTTTGATAAAAAATGTTAAAATAAGAAGTACAAGGGGGGATTGTTATAAAGAAAAATTTATATTTGGTGATTTTTTCCCTATTTATTGGTATTTTCCTTTTAGTTTTGACGGATAAATTTGTATTTTCTACTTCTTGGTTTTTTGTAGTGAGTTTTGCCTTATCTGTATTTATTTCAAGGTTTTTGGATCTTAATGTTTCAAAGTACAAATTTTCACTTGAACTTTTGATAGCACTTCCGTATTTATTGTTTATTACTCCTGAAACTGTTACCGTTATTTTGCCGATTATTTGGTTTTTGACATCCAAGAGAAATAGGTTGTTAAGAGCTTTATTATCTTTTTTGATGTGTTCTGCTGGTACTTATTTATATTACTTGGCAGGTGAAGAATTTTTAAGGATACCACTTTTTATATTAGGTGCACTACTTGCAAATTTTATTTGGATGTCTATTTATTCTCTAGAGTTAATAAAAGAATTAATAAATCCTCTTTTAAATAGTTATTTATTGATATTTTTTGGGTCTTTTATAATTTCCGTTGTTTATCTATTTTCTGAAGTAAAGATTTTTCCATTTTTGTTTTTGGCCTTTGTGTATGTAGTGTATCTTTTTGTTGTAGTTTTTTATATTAAATCATACAATATTATGCTTGTTGAGAAAATAGAAAGAAAAAAATTGGAGCAAGAAAATGAAAATCTAATGGATTTAATAGAACTTATTTACGATGAAAATGTTGAAAATTTTGAGGAAAGATTAGATAATATATTAGAAATAATATGTAAAATATCAAGTTATGAAGCGGCTTTGTTAAGTTTATTTGATAGGAAAGATAAAAAGATTTTAAGGATTGCAAAAGCGGGTATAACCGATGATGTTTTTTTTAAATTAAGGAGTTCGGTTATATCAATAGACTCAACTATGAAATATTTTTCAAAACGATTTGAAAGAGAAGGTTGTTATTTTGTTCCAGAAGATGCCGTGTCTTTGGAGGAAGAAGTTTCTTATGTCTTTGAAAATTACATGTCTTTTGAATATGAAAATAGTTGGAAACCAAAAGATTTACTACTTGTTCCAATTTTAGATGATCAATCTAATATGATAGGCTATATAAGTTTTGATAAACCAGTTACCGGTATGAGACCATCGGTTAACGATTTGAAGCTTTTAAAAACGTTATCATGGTTTGTATATCAGTTTTTAAAGAGAACGCCATATGCAAGATATTGGATTTCAAAAGATTTAAAGTATTTATCTTATCCGGAATTTGTGAGGTTTTGTGAATCTGTAATAAGTAATAGCGAAGAAGTTGTATTGGGAGTTTTGGATGTTGATAATTTTGATAGTATTAATTTCGAAAAAGGACCGGAATATGCAGAAATGATTTCCGAATATATAGAAGATTATTTTAATGAAAGAAAAGACGTTTATTTTTATAGGTTGAGTGGAGAAAACTTTGTGTTTTTGTTTCCAAATAGTACAAAATTAAAGTCTTTAATGTATTTTGGAAAGTTTAACGAAAAACTTTTAGAAAAATTCAATGTTACGGTCAGTATAGGTTTAGCACATGATGAAGGTGAGAATTCTTATTTTGATTTGTTAAGCAAAGCAAGAGAAGCTTTAAAAGTTGCAAAAAAATCTGGTGGTGGGAGGATCATGGCTTTATGAAGCGTTTTGCAATAGAATTTTCATACGATGGAACAAATTTTTTCGGATATCAAGGGCAACCAAATGTTAGAACTGTTCAAGGTGAGTTGGAAAATGCACTGGAAAGGATATTTAAAGAACGGATATATACTCAGGGAGCGGGAAGAACCGATGCAGGTGTTCATGCAAATGGTCAAGTTGCAGCTTTTAATTGTCCGATTGATAGATTAACTGATAAAGATATAAAAAATGCTTTGAATGCTAATCTTCCAGAGGATATATATGTAAAAAAATCTTGGGAAGTTGACAAAAAATTTAATCCAAGATTTGCCGCAAAAAAAAGGATATATCACTATTTTATTAGCATGAGAGAAAAAGATGTTTTTAAGAGAAATTACGTATGGCATTTTAGATACAATTTGGATGTTAATGCAATGAGGAAAGCTAGCAGTTTTTTGGAGGGAGAACATGATTTCTCATCTTTTAAAAAGGGAAATGATAAGAAAAATCCCGTTAGAACAATATATAAAATAAGGGTTTTGGAGATAACAAACGGTTTGATATTAATTAGGGTAGAAGGTAGATCTTTTTTAAGAAGTATGGTGAGAAATATAGTTGGAAGTTTGGTAAGGGTGGGATTAGGTCAATGGACACCGGAAAAGATAGAAGAAATTTTGCAAGCACGTTCCAGACAAGAGGCCGCTGGTACAGCACCACCACATGGATTGTACTTGTACAAAGTATTATTTTGATGGGTGTTACATTTGAAGCAAGTGGTGTGATATTTTTTATGGGAGATGAAATTACCAATCAGGCAAGTCAAATTATACAAGAATGGTTAAAACAACCTGTTATAACTCTTTTGTACGAAGGACCTGATGATTTAAAGTTTTACGTTGAAAATTATTTTTACAAAAGGGGATATTTGATAGGTATAGGAGAGCCTGTGTATATTTTTTTAAAAAGAAAAAATGATGCAATAGCCTGGAAATTTAGGTACAAAGATATAGAAAAAGATAACTTTTTATCTTTATCGTACTCTCTGGATGATTTATTTCAAAGTTTGGATAAAGTCTTTGAAAAAAAGAATATACCAAAAAAATCAATAGCTTTTGATCCCATCAAAGAGAATTTTTATATAGTAGAAAATGTCTTTAAGCCATTTGTTATTAAGCATATGGAGAATATGTACAAAGTTAAAGTGGGTAGCGAAATAAGATACATCAAGGAGGGTTTTTATGATTTTTATGGAAATGTGGTATACATAGGAAAGGATACGAAGATAGAAAATGTACAAAGTTTTGTAAGTGGGGTATTTTTGTTCGGAAGTTTTGTTTATGATGGTAGAAAGTTAATTTTGGGAAAAAAGAGCGTTGATTTTCCAGAACTACCTATTTTTGCGAGTGAAAAAAGAATAATTTCCCAGCATTATTGGTATGAAAAAATATTAGAAAAAAATAAAGTATCTGTTTTAGATGTATTTAATAATTTTGTGCTTTATTCTGATGGTAGTTTAAGTGATTTGGAAAGAACATGGAAATATAAGTTTTCAGATGTCCCATTTGATTGGTTTGTAAGCGGTAATCTACTTGTTTTGGCTTTTGTAAATGGTGATGTTGTTGTATTTGATTTGAGTAAAAGGAGAGTTCTATATAAGGAGAAATTTAAAAAACTTTACGGTGTGGGTTACGGCAAGTATTTGTATGTAAATGCAGATAAAAAACTTTTTAGAATAGATATCTGGTCAAGAAAGAAAGAGGATATATCTGAAATAAGTGATGATTTTTTAATCGAGGATGGGAAGGTAAAATTTGTTAGAGGTATAGTTATACGTCCTAGATATAAAATGGTGTGGTTTGATGGAGAGTTTTACCACTTTAAGGATATTAAATTTAAGAACTATTTAAACTTATTGTACGATGAAAAAGAGTATTTTATAATAACTTTGGATGGAACATGGAGGATAAAAAGATGAAGGAAAGATTAGATATACTTCTTGTAAAAAAAGGTTTAGTTGAAAGTAGGGAAAAGGCCAAAAGACTTATAATGGCGGGAAATGTAATTGTTAATAATGAGCGTGTTGATAAAGCAGGAAAAATGGTTGATATCAACTCAAATATAAGGATAAAACAAAAGGAAAAGTATGTAAGTCGTGGTGGTTATAAATTAGAAGGTGCTTTTAACTCTTTTTCATTTGAGATAAAGGATAAAGTTGCATGTGATATAGGTGCTTCTACAGGTGGATTTACAGATTTTTTGCTTCAAAATGGTGTGAAAAGGGTGTATTGTGTAGATGTGGGATATGGACAATTACATTGGAAGATTAGAAGTGATGAAAGAACAATAGTTTTAGAAAAAACAAATGCAAGAAATTTACAATTACCTGAAAAAGTGGATCTTGTAGTTTGTGATGTTTCTTTTATTTCAGTAACAAAGATTTTTCCTATTATAAAGAAGATATTAAAAGAATCGGGAAAAGCTGTTGTTTTGGTAAAACCACAATTTGAAGCGGGTAAAGGTAAAGTAGGAAAAGGTGGAATTGTTAGGGAACCAATAGTTCATAAAGAAGTGCTGGAAAAAGTTATTAGAGTTGCTTTAGATGAAGGTTTAAAGCCTGTAGGAATTGATTTTTCAAAGATTAAAGGTACAGGTGGTAATATTGAATACTTTTTGTATTTGAAAATAGAAGGGAAAGAAAAAGAAATAGATATTGAAAGCATTGTAAAAAGAGCCTGGGAGGAGTTGAGATGAAAAAAATTTTGATAGCTGTTTTTTTACTTATCGTTGTTTTTGCCTTTTCAAGTATTCTAAACTTTGTTCCTTTGGATTATAGTTTATTTATCCAATTTCAGAATACTGGAAAGATCTATAGCGATTTAAAAAAAGTGCCATTTGTAAATTTTGTCCTGTCTGATGAAGGGCTTTCTTTTGAAAATTACTTCATAAACTACATTGAAAACATGGGCTATAAAGAGGGAATAGACAAAGAGAAATTCCTTAGAATTTTCTCGAAAAATGTTCTGTTTTTATCCAAGGGTGGAGAAGTGGTATTAGATGATACCTTATCGTTTGATATAAATTATTATTTTGATATATTGAAAAATCTCTCAAAAGATTCTGCTTTGATATTTGAAACGGACAATGCAACGGAAATTTCAAGTTATTTTGGTGAACTTCTTGATGAAAAAGTGAAAGTAGATGATGGTGTGTTTTTTATTGGTGATTTTTTGTATGCTAAGCAATTCAAAGATTATTATATTATTTCCGGTAGTAAAACAACTTTAGAGTATTTAATTTCCGTATATAAAAATCCAGAGCTACAATTTTCAAATGTGGAGAAATCTATTTCTAGCATTTTAGAGAAAGATACTTGGATTTGTGGATATTCAAAAGGAAGTGCTTTAAAGATTAATTTACCTTTTACCGTGGAAGACGGAAATGTAAAGACTGAATACTTATTTTTCAAGGGAAAAGTTGAAGATGGAGTCTTAAGGATACAAATTCATCAAAAAACGAATAATTATTACAAAAGAAATGCCTTGGTTGATGATTTAATGGAAAATATACCTGTTTTGGGAAATTATTTTGCTGGTATAACAGTTGAAGATTCAAAAGAAGCTTTGAAAATCATTGAGCCATGGGTTTTTACCATTGAAAGCACGGATTTAACAAAGTTTTATAACCTTGCAGAGAGTTTAATAGAAAATTCCACTTCAACTTTTTACGTTGTAGGTGATGTGGATGATTCAACAAGTGTTTCTGTGGCGTTTTTGTTTAAATTATCCGATGGTTATGAAAATATTAAAAAAATTTTTGAAAAATATTTGGCAAAATATGATAAAATAAAAGATGAGTGGGTAATAAATATATCAAAGGAATTTAAATTGTATTTTTACGAATATGAACAATTTTTTGTAGTAAGTAATATTGAGAAAAGTTATTATGCAAAAAAAGCCAGGGTAAAGAAGTTAATGGATATAGCCGCTTATAACTTTTTGGATAGAAAAAGAAGTTATGATGTAAAAGTGTTTTTAGATATAGGAGATTTGGTATACAAATTTCTTGGAATTAGGATAAATTCAAAAGTGATTTTTTGGCAGGAAAAATCGGGATATTTTATAAATTATTTTTTGGATATAATGTAGGAGGTGACATATATGTCATTTGAAGAATATCTAAGTGTGTTTATTGATGAGGGAAGAGAGTATATTCAGCAATTAAATGATGCACTCTTAGATTTGGAAAAAAATCCAGAAGATATGGAGTATATAAATATTGCATTTAGAGCTTTACATACTTTAAAGGGTATGGCTGGAACAATGGGATTTGAAAATATGGCAAAACTTTGTCATAGAATGGAAAATTTTCTCGATGCAGTTAGATCTGGAAAGGTTGGGATTGATTCTGATAAATTAGATTATTTGTTTAATGGTTTAGATTTAATTGATAAAATGTTAGATAAAATTGCAAAAGAAGGAACAGAGGAAATAGACGAAGATGTAAGTGGATTGGTTGAAGTATTTGAAAAACTAGCAGAAGGACAAGTTGTTAATGCTAATGCAAAAAAAGAAGAATCCAAAGGCAATGTACAGAGAGAAGAAGAAGTTAAAGAAGAGGAAGTTGAAGAAACTTCCGAAGATTCTGCGGAGGAATATATATATGAAACTGATGAGGCACTAATTCATGTGGTAGACGAGGCTAAGAAAAAAGGATATAATCTTATTTATACAAAGGTTATCTTAGCAGAAAATGTTCAATTAAAATCTGCAAGAATGTACATGGTTTTCCATGGAATTGAAGAATTGGGTGGTGAAGTTATAAAGAGTATACCAAGTGTGGAAGATATAGAAAATGAAAAATTTGATAGAGAAGTTGAGTTATATGTGCTTATAAAGGTAGAACCTTTGAAATTGCAAGAAAAATTATCTTCTGTATCCGAAGTTGAGAAAGTTATAGTTAAAAAGGTTGAAATTAAGCAAAAAAAAGAAGAAGTAAAAAGAGAAAAAACTAAAAAAGAAAGTGAAAAAGATGATAAAGAAACTAAAAAGAAAAAGGTTAAAATAACTCAAACGGTAAGGGTTGATATAGAAAAATTGGATACACTAATGAATTTAATGGGTGAATTGGTTATAGCAAGAAGTAGGATAATTGAGATTTTGAAGAAATATAATATAAAAGAAGTAGATGAATCTTTGGCACAACTTAGTAGAATCACACTTGATTTGCAAAATATAGTTATGAAGGTAAGAATGGTGCCTATTTCTTATGTGTTTAACAGATTTCCAAGAATGGTTAGGGATATTTCAAAGAATTTGGGAAAAGAGATAAATTTTGTAATGAAAGGTGAGGATACGGAATTAGATAGAACTTTTGTTGAGGAAATAGGAGATCCCCTCGTTCATTTGATAAGAAATGCAATCGATCATGGTATAGAGACAAAAGAAGAAAGAATTGCAAAGGGAAAATCCCCTGTTGGTACTTTGATTTTATCTGCAAGACATGAAGGTAATAATGTTGTTATAGAAGTTGAAGACGATGGAAGGGGCTTGGATAGAGAGAAGATTTTGAAAAAAGCTATTGAAAAGGGGTTGGTTGATGAATTAAAAGCATCTACTTTACCAGATGAAAAAATATATGAATTCTTGTTTATGCCTGGATTTTCAACGAAGGATCAAGTAAGTGAACTTTCTGGTAGAGGTGTAGGAATGGATGTGGTAAAGAATACAGTAGAATCTTTAAATGGAACCGTGCAGATAGAATCTCAAAAAGGTGTAGGTACAAAGGTTATTATAAAATTACCATTAACACTTGCAATTATTCAAGCATTGCTTGTGAAAGTAAAGTATTATATTTATGCAATTCCTATTTCCGTAATAGACAGTACTTTAATTGTAGCTCCAGAAGAAATACAGATGGTTCAAAATAAAGAAGTAATTGTTAAGAGAGGAGAAGTTATTCCAATAATCAAACTTTGGGATATACTTGGAATAGAACATGGTAAAGAGTTCGAAGAATTAAATGTTGTTGTTGTTAAAGTTGCAAATAGAAAATACGGTATAGCTGTGGATAGTTTGATTGGGCAAGAGGATATTGTTATTAAATCTTTGGGGAAATTGTTCTCAGATGTAAAAGAATTTAGTGGTGGTGCAACACTTGGTGACGGAAGTATTGCTTTGATAATTGACACCTTAAATTTGGTGGAGTGAGGTGGATAGAATGAGTGTAGAAACGGAATTTGAAGTTTTGAGTTTTAATGTTTGTAATCAAGAAATGAGTTTTGATGTAGATTATGTGGAAATAGTTATTGATAAGGATGAAGTTACCCCTGTGCCTAAATCAAAGGAGGTAATAGATGGTGTGATTAATTTAAGAGGTAGGATTATACCAGTTGTTAATTTGAAAAAAATTCTTGGTGGAATATGCCACAACATAGAAAACGAAGAGTTTAAAAAGATAATTATTACGAAAATAAGAGATATTGAAGTAGGTTTTTTGGTAGAAAATGTTAAGGGAGTTTTAAGGACATCTCAAGAAGAAATTGATAAAGCATTTAGAGATGTGGATACTTACGGTAAAAAAGCAAAGGGATTAATAAAAAAAGGTGAAAGACTTGTGGTATACTTAGATATTGAGGAGATATTGGATGAAATAATTGGTGTGGAGGAGGTATAAGAGAATGGGGAAGAGGATTTTGATCGTGGATGATGCTGCATTTATGAGGATGATGTTGAAAGATATTATTGCTAAAGCTGGTCATGAAGTAGTGGGAGAAGCAGCAAATGGTAAAGAAGCTGTGGAAAAATACAAAGAATTAAAACCAGATATCGTGACTATGGATATTACAATGCCGGAAATGAATGGTATAGAGGCTATTAAAGAGATTAAAAAGATAGATCCAAATGCAACAATTATTGTATGTAGTGCTATGGGACAACAGGCAATGGTTATAGAAGCAATTCAGGCGGGAGCAAAAGATTTTATAGTTAAACCCTTCCAAGCAGCAAGGGTAATTGAGGCAATTCAGAAAGTATCAGGTTAGGGGGAGAGTGTTATTTCCACGTTAGTTGGATTTGTAGTTTCTATTCTTATTTTTTCCATAGTCATGCTTGTTACCTATTTTTTAATTAAGAATAAAGTCCCCCGGAGTGTAGGGGGACGTTTTATTGTGGTAATTGAAAGAAAGTTTATTACGAGAAATTCTTACATAGCAATTGTTAGGATTTTAGATGAATATTATGCTTTGTTGATTACCGAAAACGGTGGAAGAGTTATAAAAAAATTTGATTCAATAGAATCTGGTGAGCTTGAAAAGAGTGATTTTAAGTTTGAATTTTTCAAAAACGTTGTAAAAAAAGGTGGAAAAAAGTGAAAAAAACAGTAGTAATTTTGCTGCTATTGCTTTCGTTTTTTGTTTTTGCACAAAATGAAATGCCACTTCCTGGAATTTCTTTGCAGATAACCCCAACTCAACAGCCAAGGGAACTTGTGAATACTCTTGAAATTTTACTTTTATTAACAATCCTTTCATTGGCACCGAGTATTTTAATTTTGTTTACTTCTTTTACGCGTATTATAATTGTATTTTCTTTTGTAAGGAATGCCTTAGGTACAAGGCAAACTCCACCAAATCAAGTTTTGATAGGGCTTGCTTTGTTTTTGACATTTTTTATAATGCAGCCTGTATGGAATGATGTATATAACAACGCCATTACTCCATATTTGAACTCTGAGATAGGTTACGAAGAGATGTTTTCAAGAACTATGGATAGGTTTAGAACGTTTATGCTGACTGAAATAAAGGTGCACCACAACGAAGATAATATCTTTATGTTAGCGGAAAACGTTGGGCAAAATATCAGTGACATAGAAAAAACTCCAAATTCGATATTAATTCCCGCATTTATAATTGGAGAACTTGAGATTGGTTTTAAAATGGGAATTTTATTATACGTTCCTTTTATAGTTATGGATATGGTGGTTGCCAGTATTTTATTATCCTTGGGAATGATAATGATACCACCTGTATTGGTGTCACTACCCTTTAAGATTTTGCTCTTTGTCTTAGTGAATGGTTGGGATATGTTAATAGGAAGCTTAATAAAAAGTTTCGGAGGTGGATAATTTTGACAATAGAGGTTTTTTTAGATGTATTTGGCTTAGGGATAAAGACACTTTTAACTGTTATATTACCGCCTCTTTTGATTAGTCTTCTGGTTGGACTTATAATAAGCATTTTTCAAGCTGCTACACAAATAAATGAGCAAACTTTAACGTTTGCCCCCAGGATTATTGTGTTGTTTTTGACTTTGTTGTTTTTAGGTGGGTGGATGATGCAATCTTTGATTGATTTGGCAAGAAATATACTTGAAAAGTATATATCAATGATCTAAATAAGAATCGACTATATTTTTTATTTGAAGAAATACCCCTTCTACGTCTTGATTTCCATCAATTACGTAAAAGTTATCCTTTTTCATCGAGATTTTAAGGTATGTGTCTCTTACCTTTTCTAAGAAGTTTTTTCCTTCTCTTTCAATTCTATCTTTTTTTAAAATCCTCGTGATTGCAATATTTACTGGGACATCTATGAAAAAAACTATATTGGGTAAAATATTGTCTGTTGCAAATGAATTCAAATACTCAACCAAATCGATTCCTAAATTTCTCGCTCCGCCTTGATAGGCAATACTTGAATCTGTAAATCTATCTGCTAGTACGAAATATCCTTTTTTAAGAGAGGGTTTTATTATTTCATCTACAAGCTGAGCCCTTGATGCGAGAAATAAAAGTAATTCGCTGCGACTGTTCATGGGAAAATTTAAAAGTAAATCCCTTATTTTTTCTCCTAAAATAGTTCCACCAGGTTCCCTTACTTTTATAACTTTTTTATTTTTTTGTTCCAAATAATTTGCCAAAAGATCTAACTGAGTACTTTTGCCAGAGCCATCTATACCTTCAAATGTTATGAACATTTTTACAACCTCCAAAAAAGCCCCCTAATTTGGGGGCTTTATATTTCTTCATCCTCGGTTTCTTCAATTTCAAAAATTTCTTCTGTGTTTTCCTCTTTCTTTTGTCCTTGTGATTCTTCTTGGTACGAAACGCCTTCCCTACCTTCAAGGTAGGCATCTGCTATTTTTGAAGTTATGAGTTGTATAGCCCTAATTGCATCGTCATTACCAGGAATAATGTAATCAATTTCGTCTGGATCACAATTCGTGTCTACTATTGCAACAGTTGGTATTTTTAAAAGGTTTGCTTCGTAAACTGCATTTCTTTCTTTTCTTGGATCAACTATATAAATAATATCTGGGATTCTATCCATTTCCTTTAAACCACCGAGATTTTTTCTAAGTTTTTCCAAAATTCTTCTAAGTCTGCTCTGTTCTTTTTTGGGAAGATTATCAAATTCACCGTTTGCTTCCATTTCTTCAAGTTCAATTAATTTATCAATTCTTTTTCTTATAGTTTGAAAATTTGTTAATAAACCACCAAGCCATCTGTGATTTACATAGAAAGCACCACATCTTTCCGCTTCTTGTTTGATTACTTGTTGTGCTTGCTTTTTCGTTCCAACGAATAATATTGTTCCACCTTCTGCTGCTTTGTCTCTAACAAGATTGTATGCCTCTTCAAGAAGTTTTGATGTTTTTTGAAGGTCGATAATATATATACCTTTTCTAGCACCAAAAATATATTCTTTCATCTTTGGGTTCCATCTTTGTGTTCTATGACCAAAATGAACACCTGCTTCTAACAACTGTTTCATCGTAACAACCGCCACAAACTCCACCTCCTATTTGGTTTTCCCACCCCTTCTTTCAACTCCCATCCGACCAATTTTAGGCACCGAGGAGGGAATCCAGAAGGGTGAGTATTTTTATTTGCCAATAGCTTGCTTTGCTATATTCACATATTCCTTAAAGGATTCAGGGTCATTCACTGCAAGTTCAGAGAGCATCTTTCTGTTAATGTTTACTCCTGCTAATTTTAATCCATGAATGAGCTCGTTGTACTTTAGGCCTTCATTTCTTGCTGCTATATTAATCCTTGTAATCCACAATTTTCTGTAATTTCTTTTTTTGAGTTTCCTGCCTACATATGCATGTTGTTTTGCTTTAATATACGCTTGTTTGGCTAATCTATATCTTCTACTTAAAGCTCCGCGATATCCTTTTACGGCCTTCATTATCTTTTTTCTTTTTTTCTTTGCATTAACTGCATTTTTTACACGCATATTTTATCCTCCTTCCAAGTCTTCTTATTTTTTTCCGAGCATTCTCAATACTCTATTCTTTTCACATGCAGCTACCTCTGCTTCCAACTTTAATTTTCTTAAAGTAGATCTTCTTTTCTTTCCAGTTTTATGCCACGCATATGCGCGTCTTCTGATGATTTTGCCGTTTTTAGTTACTCGAAATCTTTTAGCGGCAGATTTTTGTGTTTTCATCTTATTTTTTGCCATATTTTCCCTCCTCAATTTTTAGGTTTTAACATCATCCACATGTCCCTTCCCTCTAATTTGGGTTGTTTTTCTACAACTGCAATATCTTTTATATCTTCTTTGATTCTGTCTAGGATTTCCTTGCCTTTTTCTGCAAATGCTAACTCTCTTCCCCTGAACATTATTACCACTCTTACTTTATTTCCCGATTCAATAAACCTTTTGATGTGTTTTACTTTTGTTTGATAATCGTGTTCATCAATTTTAATTCTGAATTTCATCTGCTTTACTTCTATAATTTTTTGATTTTTCTTTGCTTTTTTTTCTTTTTTTGCAAGCTCATATTTGTATTTTCCATAATCCATTATTTTAGCTACTGGTGGTTTGGCATTTGGAGCAACTAAAATGAGATCCATTTTTTGAGAATAAGCAAGTTCTAGAGCTTTATCAGTTGACATTATCCCAAGTTGTTTTCCATCTTGGCCTACTACCCTAACCTCTGAAGCCCGAATTTCCTCATTTTTAATAATTTTGTCGATAATACATCCCTCCTAAAAAAATATCGACGAGCATAACGCCCGCCGATAATTATTATAAACTAGAAACTTTGTGACTTTATATTATAACGACATACCCCTTTGCTTTCCGCTTGGGGTGGGAAGCGGGCGCTTCCTCTTTACTACAACCTGGTGGGCCGTGTGGGACTCGAACCCACAGCCCCCTGATTAAGAGTCAGGTGCTCTACCTGTTGAGCTAACGGCCCATACTTTGTGGTGCCCCAGGGAGGAATCGAACCCCCATTTGCGGATTAGGAATCCGCCGTTCTATCCGTTGAACTACTGGGGCCTCTGGCAGCCCCACGGGGAATCGAACCCCGACCTTCGGACTGAGAATCCGATGGACTAGCCGTTATCCTATGGGGCCACACTTAAATATAATAACATAAAAGATGTGATTGTCAATACTTTTAGGTAGTCTAGTTCATGATTTTAAATTATTTCCTGTATTTGAAGTGTATTTGTTGTTCCGGGTTTCCCCCATGGAATACCTGCGGTAATTATAACTTTGTCTCCTTTTTTTGCAAATCCTAATTCTTTTGCTTTTTTCATAACTTCATTTATCATTTCATCTGTGGAGAGTGTTTGATTTATCAATACAGGAATAACACCCCATACTAGGCTTAACTTATACAGTGTAGAAATATTTGGAGTAGCAGCCATTATTGGTACGTTCGGTCTCAATCTTGCTACGTTAATTGCTGTTCTTCCTGTACCGGTTGCTGTTATTATCAATTTTGCGTTTATATCCTTTGAAAGATTATAGACTGCATGGGAAATAGCTGTTTCTGGATCTTCTGATATGTAATAACTTCTTATCCATTCTAATTCAATTGATTCATAGTTGAGAAGAAACTTTTCAGTATTTATTGCAACTTCGTTCATAACCTTAACCGCTTCTATGGGGTAATCGCCTATTGATGTTTCAGCTGAAAGCATTATAGCATCTGTTCCATCAAGAATTGCGTTGGCTATATCTGAAACTTCTGCTCTTGTAGGTGTTGAATTTTTAATCATGCTTTCTAACATTTGTGTTGCAGTGATGACAGGTTTAGCATACCTATTAGCGGTTTCTATGATTTGTTTTTGAACAATGGGGACTTTTGAAAGAGGAATTTCAACACCTAGATCTCCTCTTGCAACCATTACCCCATCTGCTTCATGGATTATTTCGTCAAGATAATCTAATGCCTGTGCAGTTTCTATTTTTGCAATTACAGGTATTCCGTTACTAAGTGATTTAGCAAGTTTTACATCCTCGGGTTTTCTAACAAATGAAAGTGCTATGAAATCTATATTTTCCTCAATTGCAAGTTTTATGAATTCCTTATCTTTCTCTGTAATTGCCGAAATTGAGAGATCTACCCCTGGAAGGTTGACACCTCTATGATGTGTTATTCTTCCTCCTCTAATTACTTTTGTTTTTACAATATTATTATTTGTTTCAAGCACTTCAAGTTCTATTGCACCATCGTTTATCAAAACTTTATCTCCTTTTTTTACTTCAAATGGAAATCTAACGTAATTAACTGAAAGTAACTTTTCATCGCCAAGCACATCGTCTGTTGTTATATCAACTATGCTATTTTCTTTTAGTGTTATGTATTCTTCTTTAAGTTTTCCAGTTCTAATCTTTGGACCAGATAAGTCTATTAAAATTGCAAAAACTGCGTTTAACTTTTCTCGTAGTTTTTTTAATCTTTTAATTCTTTCTTTATGGACTTCTAACGTATCGTGGGAAGAATTTAGTCTAAATACGTTAACTCCGGTTTTGATAAGTTTTTCAAGCATTTCTTCTAATTCAGTGGCGGGACCTATTGTGGATACTATTCTTGTTTTTCTCATATAAAACACTCCTTTCAAAGAATAAATTAATTATTGAAAAAATAATAATTGAAATGAATAGTGTAATCAATTCTCTATAGACATTGATAAACAAAGGTGCTCTAATATGACAGAAAGTATTAAATGTAGATAATAAGGCAATGCTTCCAAATATTTGAAAGAATTTTCTGAAGAAAATATTTTTAGTATATGGTGCTAAGAATAAAAGAGGATAAAATATTAGTTCTTTGGTTCTTGGACGAATTATAAATATGTCTTCTATAAATTCTCTTAAATTTCTTTCAAAGTCTGAAACGAATCCGTAATTCCCACTTCTAATTATATAATATATCCCAAAAATAGTGAATATAGGTAATAATATCTTCATATATTTTTTAAACTCTTTATTTTGAGTGTTTATTAGTTCAATCAATAAAATCACTGGAAGGAGGATTAGAGAAAGTTTTACTAATTTGAAAGTTTCAATATTGTTTACATGGTAAAAATCGTATAAGGAAAGATTGGTAAATATTCCTAATGAAAAATATGAAAAAAATTTCAGAATATTGTTGTTTACCTTTTTAAATACGAATATGGTTCCAATAATACTTACAATTGACACAAAATAATCATATGAAAAGTATAGAATGGGAATGAAAAAAGCAATAAATGGAAAAAGACTGAATACGAAAAGTACAAGTATTACAAGAAAAACATACTTTATATTTTTTGCTTTGACTATATAAGGAGAAGGTTCTGAAGTTGGAAAATAGTTGTTGAATTTTTTTGCAACAGTTTCGGTTAATTTTGTTCTTGGTAGAACTATAAGATCTATACTTCTTTCTACCACTGCACGCCAAAGTCTTTTGAAAAGAGTTTTTTCGTTGTATTTTGTTAGTTCCTCAGGTTTTATATAATGGACGTTTATTACATTAGTTAATTTTTTTGCATAATTTTGAGAAAGTTTGAATGAGGAATTAAATTCGAGTATTCCAAATACTTTATCTTTTATATCAATATTTACAGTTGTTGCGTCTTTTAACACAACATACTTGGAAAATTTTGTAGGAATGGTTTTTCCATCTGAGAAAAAGACTTCATTTGAGTCTTCAAAAACTATTTTTGTTTTCATGTTTTCTATATCTGAAATTATTCTTATCAAAGACGAAAGTAAGGCAATTATTGTAAAGATAAATAATACCTTATTTAGCGATGTGTATGACAAAATTTTTATCTTCATAATGCCTCCTTTGTCTTTTAGGATTGATCCATGTTTTTATAAATGGGGATTTTATCATTATACCTCCTATATTGAACCATCTTTTTTGGTCAAAAAATTGAAGAGAGTTTGAATTTTTTTCGTTAATATATATTGTTTCGAGTTTTAAAGTGTTGTTTTTAAAAGTATCTTCACAATAAACGGCAATTATATTTTTTCCACACTTGAGTTTGAAAATTTCTCCTTTTTTTTCTTGATTGTTTATTTTTAAAAGAGTTTTTGTTTTGTTAAAGTCTTGTGAAATGACTTTTATTTCATAATAGTTGTCGAATAGATGTTTTTTTTCTAACAGTACTTTGGGCGGAGTGGTATCTTTTACAGTGATTGTTGTAATTGTAGAATTAGATGATGAAATTTCGTAAAAGTTTTTGGTGCCTATAAAAGTTAGGGTGCCGTACTTTGTGTGGGAGAAAAATTCGTATTCTTTTTCTTGAAAGTTTATTGTTGATTTGGGAACGAATAAGTTTTTGGTGAGACTTGATTCGTTTCCTAATTCGTCTTTTGCGTACACAAAAATTGTATATGTTCCAGGTAAAAGCGCACCAGCAGTTGGTGAAATAGTATTATTTATATAAACTTTAGTCTGTGTCTTCCCATAGTCATTTATGCGTATTTTGTAAAAACCATACTCTGGAAATGAAAATGTTGTAATATCTATTTTAGGTGGTTTAGGTGTTATTTTATATTCTCCAAAATAGAATTTTAAATTTGGTATTTCATATTCTTTTAGGAATAAATCAAGATATTCTTTTAATTTATCTTTTGGGGTTATTTTTTTTACTATTATCTTTTCATCGTATAGTTCTATTGGAAATTCATCTATAACAACTTGGGTAATTTTTGATATTTTGTATAATTTTAATATAGATTGAAATACATCTTTTGAAACCTTTATTGTCCCGTCTTTTCCAATGGTTTGTCCATCTTCTAGTACTAATAGATTGTCTGGAAATTCGAAGTTTTCTACATTAGGACTTTTGAAATAAGATATAATCTTTCCCCTAAATTTGTTTGGTTTTCCAAAAAACGGGTAAATTTCACCATTCATTATAATGGTGTTATCATATGTATTGAAATAAATGTTAATAGAAAAGAAAGACAATGAGATATGGAGTATTAATAAAAAAAATATTTTTTTCAATTTATTCCTCCATTTTTAAGGCTTTTAAAGTTTCTTGTAGGTCTTTTGCAAGAGGGGCTATTGCCCTGATTTTTTTATTTTTATAGACAAATGTCATTTCACTACAGTGTAAAAAATATCGCTTTAGTCCATATTTTCTTTTAAATTCTCTATTTAATTTTTTGTTACCATAAAGGTTATCACCTACAACTGGATAACCTATTAAACTCAAGTGTTTTCTGATTTGGTGTTTTCTTCCGGTTTTAATTTCCACATCCAATAGCGAGAAATAGCCAAGATCAGTTTTGAATGTTTTTTTCTTGTTGTATATGGTTTTTGCATATTTACTATCAAGTGGTATTTCTATTTTTTCGGTACTTTTAGGGTTACCTATACAGAGTGTAACATATTTTTTCTTTATATTTCTTGAAGAAATTATATCACTAATTTCTCTTGCACTATTAACGTTTTTTGCCACAATGAAAACTCCTGATGTGTGTTTATCTAATCTATGGACGAGGTAAGGTGTAAAATCTTTCTTTTTGCCTAAATACATTAATCCCTCAATTAGCGTAGCAATATGTGTACCTTTTCCTGGATGGATTGGTATACCAGCGGGTTTGTTTATTATTAAAATACTTTCATCTTCGTATATGATATCAAATTCCATTTTTATTGGAATGATTTGATTGTTTTTTTCTCTATTGTATTTAGAAGTATCTTCGTTAATGTTTATCTCATCTCCAACTTCAAGTTTGTAAGATGGATCTTTAATTTTTTTTCCGTTAACTATTATCTTTCCTTTTCTTATTAATTTGTAAATGGCGCTCAAGGGTAAATTTTTAAGTTCTTTTCTTAGAAATTTGTCCAATCTGGAATAATAATTTTTTTCTGTTACTATCATGTCTTTCTCCCTCGCTTTCTTATTTTATTATACTCTATGGTTGTGTTTAAATCAAAGAAGGTAAATTTATTTTAACATCTTGACAAGTTTTTTTTGTGTGATAAAATAAAAGTCGGCCTGGGTGCGTAGCTCAGTGGGAGAGCGCTTCCTTGACGCGGAAGAGGCCGCAGGTTCAATCCCTGCCGCACCCACCAGTTGTTTTTTTCTAGTTGGGGCGTCGTCTAACTGGCAGGACACTGGACTTTGGCTCCAGCAGTGTAGGTTCGAGTCCTACCGCCCCAGCCAGAGGGCTTGATGCCCTCTTTTTTTCTAAGTACCATTCATAAAACGCACGAAAAAGTGGACGAAACAAAATGTTCACTTATTTTTCAAGAGAATTTTGCTATAAGGGTTTATAATAGAATTTGTAAAATATTGCGGCGTGGCTGAAATGGAAAAATTTTATAGTTTTTGAAGGGAGGGTTTAGATGCCTACAATTAATCAGTTGGTAAGGTATGGAAGAAAAGTAATTAAGGAAAAATCAAAATCTCCAGCGTTACAAGGGCACCCACAAAAAAGAGGAGTTTGTGTAAGGGTATCGACAATGACTCCAAAAAAGCCAAATTCAGCTCTTAGAAAAATTGCAAGGGTTAGATTGAGCAATGGGATAGAAGTAACTGCATATATTCCGGGTATAGGACATAACTTGCAAGAACACTCAGTTGTGTTGGTTAGAGGTGGAAGGGTAAAAGACTTGCCAGGTATTAGGTATAAAATCATAAGGGGCGCATTGGATGCAGCAGGTGTTGAGAACAGAAAACAATCAAGAAGTAAGTATGGTGCAAAGAGACCTAAGAAATAAATTGGGAGGGAAATATAAATGAGAAGAAGAAGAGCGGAAATTAGAAAAGTTCCACCTGATCCAATTTATAATGATGTTTTGGTTTCAAAACTTATAAATAGAGTTATGTGGGATGGAAAAAAATCAATAGCTCAAAAGATAGTTTACAAAGCTATGGAAATTTTAGCGGAGAAGACGAAGAAAGATCCACTTGATGCTTTGCATCAAGCAGTAGAAAATGTCAGACCTATTGTTGAAGTAAGACCAAGAAGGGTTGGGGGTGCTACATATCAAGTGCCAATTGAAGTCGAAGAACCAAGGAAGACATCACTAGCATTAAGATGGATTGTTGAAGCGGCAAGAGCTAGAAAAGGAAAGCCAATGGCTGAAAAATTAGGTGAAGAATTAGTCAATGCTTTTAACAACACGGGAACGGCTATTAAGAAGAAAGAAGATGTTCACAGGATGGCAGAGGCAAACAGGGCATTTGCACACTTTAGATGGTAAGTAGGAGGAGAGTATGAAGGAGATACAGGCGATATACGTTGACTTGAAAAAATTAAGAAACATAGGTATTATGGCCCATATCGATGCAGGTAAGACAACGACTACAGAAAGGATCCTTTTCTATACAGGTAGAAAGCATAATATTGGTAGTGTGGATGATGGTACTGCAACAATGGATTGGATGGTTCAAGAAAAGGAAAGGGGTATTACCATTGTTTCGGCTGCAACAACATGTATGTGGAAGGGCTATCGTATTAACATAATTGATACTCCGGGACACGTTGACTTTACCATTGAAGTAGAAAGGGCGTTAAGGGTACTTGACGGAGCTGTTGCCGTTTTTGATGCTGCTGCAGGTGTTGAACCGCAGTCAGAAACTGTTTGGAGGCAAGCAGATAAATACAATGTGCCACGTATTGCGTTTATGAATAAGATGGATAAATTAGGTGCGGATTTTGAAATGTCCGTTGAAAGTATGGTAAAAAGACTTAGGGCAAATCCAATTCCTGTTCAAATGCCTATGGGAGAAGAGGATTCGTTTGAAGGGATAATAGATCTAATTGAAATGAAAGCCATAAGATGGCTTGATGAAAAGGGTACAGAAATGGTTTATGAAGAGATTCCCGAAAAATATTTGGCTAAAGCTGAAGAAATGAGAGAGGAATTACTTGAAAAAGTGGCAGAGCTTGATGATGATATAATGGTCATGTATTTAGAGGGCGAGGAGATTTCAAATGATTTAATAAAGAAGGCATTGAGAAAGGCTACAATTGAAAATAAAGCTACACCTGTATTTTGTGGCTCTGCAAAAATGAACAGAGGCGTTCAACCTTTATTAGATGGAGTTTTGGAATATTTGCCATCGCCACTTGATGTGCCACCTGTTAAAGGATGGGATCAAAATGGAGAAACAATAGACATAGTTCCAAATGAAAACGAACCATTTACAGCACTTGCTTTTAAAATACAAGCAGATCCATATGTAGGTAAATTAACATTTTTTAGAGTTTACAGTGGAAGGCTTGAAAAGGGTAGCTATGTGTATAATTCAACAAAAGGAAAAAAAGAAAGAATTTCAAGATTAATATTTATGCATGCCGATAAAAGAGAAGATGTAGAGTATGTAAGAGCGGGTGATATCGTAGCAGCAATTGGTTTAAAAGATACAAAAACAGGAGATACATTATGCGATGAGAAGAGACCTGTTATTTTGGAAAAGATGGAATTCCCAGAGCCTGTTATTTCTATAGCGGTAGAACCGGAAACGAAAAAAGATCAGGATAAGTTATCAAGGGCTTTAACATTGTTAAGTGATGAAGATCCTTCATTTAGAGCATATGTTGAGCCTGAAACAGGTGAAACTATTATTTCAGGTATGGGTGAGTTGCACCTTGAAATAATTGTAGATAGATTAAAACGTGAATTTAACACGAATGTGAGAGTAGGTCAGCCGCAAGTTGCCTACAGGGAAACTATTCAAGTTCCCGCTGAAGCTGAAGGAAAATATATAAGACAAAGCGGCGGAAGAGGGCAATACGGACATGTTGTAATGAGATTTGAACCTATTGATTTGAGTAAGACTTTTGAATTTGAAGATAAGATTGTCGGCGGAGTTATACCAAAGGAATATATTCCTGCAGTTGAAGAAGGTGTAAAAGAAGCAGCTCAAAGTGGATATATTGGTGGATATCCAATGGTAGGAATAAAGGCGATATTACTCGATGGTTCATACCACGAAGTTGATTCGTCCGAGATGGCATTTAAGATTGCAGCAAGCATGGCATTTAAAGAGGCTGTGAAAAAGGCAAAACCAATTTTACTTGAACCTATAATGAAAGTTGAAATTACTACTCCAGAAGAGTATATGGGAAATATAATAGCAGACCTTAATTCAAGACGTGCACATGTGGAAACATTGGAATCAAGAGGACATTTAAGAATCATAAAGGCTTTGGTGCCGCTTTCCGAGATGTTTGGTTATGCAACTGATTTGAGGTCGTTATCGCAAGGTAGGGCAACTTATACGATGGTACTTGAAAGATATGCAAAAGTTCCTGATAAGATTGCTGAAAAAATAATTTCAAAATAACTTATCCACAAAGGATAAAGGAGGGTGAATTATGGCAAAAGAAAAGTTTGTGAGAAGTAAACCACACCTTAATGTTGGTACGATTGGACATATTGACCACGGAAAAACAACATTAACAGCAGCTATAACAAAGTACTTGTCTTTGTTTGGAAGAGCAGATTATACACCATATGAACAAATCGATAAAGCTCCAGAAGAAAAAGAAAGAGGAATTACAATTAACATTGCACACATTGAATACGAAACAGACAACAGACACTACGCACACATTGACTGTCCAGGTCACGCTGACTATATTAAAAACATGATTACTGGTGCAGCTCAAATGGATGGTGCTATTCTTGTTGTTGCAGCAACTGATGGACCAATGCCACAAACAAGAGAACACGTTCTTCTCGCAAGACAGGTTAATGTTCCTGCAATGATTGTTTTCATTAACAAAACGGATATGGTTGATGATGAAGAATTGATTGATCTTGTTGAAATGGAAGTAAGGGAACTTCTTAATAAATACGAATTTCCAGGTGACGATCTTCCAGTAATAAGAGGTTCTGCTCTTAAAGCAGTTGAGGCATCTAATGATCCTAATGATGCTGCATATGCACCAATTAAAGAGCTTCTTGATACTATGGACGAATACTTCCCAGAACCACAAAGGGAAACAGATAAACCATTCTTGATGCCAGTTGAAGACGTATTTTCTATTACAGGAAGAGGTACGGTTGTTACTGGAAGAATCGAACGTGGTGTTATCAAACCCGGTGATGAAGTAGAAATCGTAGGAATGAGTTACGAAGTAAATAAAACAGTTGTTACAAGTGTTGAAATGTTTAGAAAGATCCTTGATGAAGGTCTTGCAGGTGACAACGTTGGATGTTTGTTAAGAGGTGTTGACAAAGATGAAGTAGAAAGAGGACAAGTTCTTGCAAAACCAGGATCAATAACACCACATACAACATTTAAAGCACAAGTTTACGTTCTAAAGAAAGAAGAAGGCGGAAGACATACACCATTCCAAAAAGGATACAAACCACAATTCTTTATCAGAACAGCTGACGTAACAGGTGAATTAATTGATTTCCCTGCAGGTGTAGAAATGGTTATGCCTGGAGATAACGTAGAAATGACAATTAAACTTATCTACCCTGTTGCTATTGAAGAAGGAATGAGATTTGCTATCCGTGAAGGTGGAAGAACAGTCGGTGCAGGTGTTGTAACAGCAATTGTTGAGTAATTATAAATATTTTGGAGAGGGGGGTAACCCCCTTTCTTCCTGAAATAAAAAGGGAGGGAACAAGATGCCAGGACAGAAGATAAGAATTAGGTTGAAGGCATATGATCATAAACTTCTTGATGAATCTGCAAAAAAAATAGTGGAAGTTGTAAAACAAACAAATGCAAAGGTTTCTGGACCAGTACCTTTGCCAACGGAAAGAACTTTATATGTTGTCTTAAGATCTCCTTTGAAACATAAAGATTCAAGGGAACAATTTGAAAAAAGAGTACACAAGAGAATGATTGATATATTAGAACCATCACCAAAAACTATTGATGCGCTTATGAAAATAAATCTTCCTGCTGGAGTTGACGTTGAAATCAACTTGTGATTCAAACTTGGAGGTGCTAGTTATGAAAATGATTATTGGAAGAAAATTGGGAATGACACGAGTTTTCGTAGGTGATAAGGTTGTTCCTGTTACTGTGATTAAAGCTGGACCATGTTTTGTAGTGCAAAAGAAAACCGTTGAAACAGATGGTTACAATGCTATACAATTGGGATTTGAAGAAGCAAAGAAGGTAAATAAACCTATGGAAGGTGTTTTCAAAAAAGCAGGAGTAAAACCATTAAAAGTCTTGAAAGAATTCAGAGTAGATAATCCCGAAAATTTTGATTTGGGTCAAGAAATAAAGGTTGATATTTTTTCAGAAGGTGATAAGATAGATATTACAGGATGGTCAAAAGGTAGAGGATTTGCTGGTGCTATGAAAAGATGGGGCTTTAGAGGAGGTCCAAAGTCTCACGGCGCGAAATTCCATAGAGAGTTAGGTTCAGTTGGTCAACACTCAGAGCCTGCAAGAATTTTCAAAGGTAAAAAGATGCCGGGACAATATGGTAACGAACGCGTAACAATTTTGAATTCAGAAGTTGTTAAAATAGATGTTGAGAACAATTTAATAGCGGTTAAAGGTGGCGTCCCAGGAGCGAGAGGCGGCCTTGTCCTCATTAGATCTGCAAAGAGAGGATAAGAGCAGGCCTCGAAAATGAAAAAAGGAGGCATTGGGGATGGCAAAAGTTGATTTGTTTAATATCAAAGGTGAAAACATTGGTACAATTGAATTAAAAGATGAGGTTTTTTCAATTGAACCAAACCAAGATGTTATGTGGCGTTATATTGACATGCAACTTACAAACGCAAGAGCGGGGACTGCGTCAACGAAGACTCGTGGAGAGGTTTCCGGTGGAGGAAGAAAACCATGGATTCAAAAGCACACGGGAAGGGCAAGACAAGGTTCTATAAGAGCACCTCATTGGAGACACGGTGGAGTTGCACATGGTCCAAAGCCCAAAGTTTATTTTAAAAGGTTAAATAAGAAAATGAAAAAGCTTGCTTTAAAATCAGCTTTGTCCTTGAGATTAAAAGAGAATAATCTAGTTGTAGTTGATGATATTAAGTTTGAAAAGCCTAGAACAAAAGACTTGACGGAAGTTTTGAAGAATTTGGGACTTGAAAATCAAAAAGTTTTAATTGTTCTTCCTAAAAAAGAGAATAAATACGAGAATGTAAAAATTTCTGGACGAAATATTCCTGGGATTAAGGTATTAATTGCGGACAATCCAGGAGTCGATAGAGTTAATATCGATGGGTTGAATGTATACGATATTTTAAATCATGATAAGCTTGTGCTCCTCCAAAGTACTGTCCAGAAGATTGAGGAGGTGCTGGGATAATGAAAAATTATGCAGATATAATCATTAGACCAATTGTAAGTGAAAAGGCATATTATGCAAGAGAAGATAGGAAGTATGTTTTTGAGGTTGCAAAGGATGCCAATAAACCACAAATAAAAGAGGCAATTGAAAAGTTGTTTAATGTGAAGGTAAAAAAAGTCAATGTTGTTAATGTTAAACCAAAACCAAAGAGAGATTTAAGAAGAGGAGCAATGGCTAGGGAAGGTTATACTAGATCATGGAAAAAAGCTATAGTGACACTTAAAGAAGGTTATACAATTAAAGAATTAGAAGGAGAACATTAAAAGGGGTGAAAAATGATGGGTCTTAAAAGATTTAAACCAACAAGCCCTGCTCGTAGACAGATGATAATACCAGATTTTTCTGAAATAACAAAAAAAGAACCAGAAAGATCATTGGTTGTTCCACTTAAAAAAACGGGTGGAAGA
This sequence comes from Thermosipho sp. 1074, assembly GCF_001999655.1. Lineage (NCBI taxonomy): Bacteria > Thermotogati > Thermotogota > Thermotogae > Thermotogales > Fervidobacteriaceae > Thermosipho > Thermosipho sp. 1074. Next base: position 244,581 of record NZ_LBEX01000015.1, read on the forward strand.
AACAATTATGGTAGAATTACTGTTAGGTTTAGAGGTGGCGGCCATAAGAGAAGATATAGGATAATAGATTTTAAAAGAAATAAAGTTGGTGTGCCTGCGAGAGTAGTATCAATAGAATATGATCCAAACAGAACAGCTAGAATAGCTTTACTTGTATATGCTGATGGTGAAAAAAGATATATATTGGCTCCACAAGGGTTGAATGTTGGCGATACAATTATGAATGGTCCGGATGCAGAAATTAAACCTGGAAATGCTTTGCCACTTGAAAATATTCCCGTTGGTACGGTTATTCACAATGTGGAATTTATACCTGGAAAAGGTGGACAAATTGCACGTTCGGCAGGAACATCGTGTCAATTAATGGCAAAAGAAGGTAAATATGCGTTGTTAAAGATGCCTTCAGGGGAATTAAGAAAAGTTCCAGTAAAATGTTATGCAACTATTGGTGTTGTTGGCAATGAAGAACACAAGAATGAAGTAGATGGTAAAGCAGGTAGGGTTAGATGGAAAGGTAGAAAGCCACATGTAAGAGGGGTTGCAATGAATCCAGTTGATCACCCACATGGTGGAGGTGAAGGTAGAGGAAAAGGCCACCATCCACAAAGTCCATGGGGTCAATTGGCAAAAGGATACAAAACAAGAAGAGGTAAAAAAGCATCAGATAAATTGATTGTTAGAAGAAGAAATGGTTGATGAGGAGGTGCAATAATGGGTAGGTCCACGAAAAAGGGACCTTATGTAGATCCCAAATTATTAAAGAAAATAAGACAGTTAAACGAAGCAGGAGAAAAAAAGATAGTAAAAACATGGAGTAGGGCAAGTATGATAGTACCAGAAATGGTTGGGCATACAATAGCAGTTTACAATGGATTAAAACATATCCCGGTTTATATTACGGAAAATATGGTAGGACACAGATTGGGAGAATTTTCCTTTACCAGAAGATTTGGAGGGCACGCAGATAAGTCAGCAAATAAGGGTCAGGTTAAAAAGTGAGGAGGGTGGAAGCAATGCAAGTTCTCATAAAGAGAAATGGAATGAAACGTTCTAAATTTCATAGAGCAAGGAAAGAAAAATTAGCATCGATGCCCGTCTATGAAGCAAAGGCTGTTGCAAAGTATATAAGAATTTCACCTAGAAAAGCTAGAAGTGTTGCAAATTCAATAAAAGGGAAAAATGTTTCAGAAGCGTTTACAATTCTTGAATTTTCTCCTAAAAAAGCTGCACGAATAATAAAAAATGTGTTAAAATCAGCAGTAGCGAATGCAGTTAATAATCACGGATTAAATGAAGAAAATTTGTACGTTTACACCTGTTATGTAAACGATGGTCCTAGAATGAAAAGACTTTGGCCAAGGGGAAGAGGAAGCGCGGACATAATACAAAAGAGGATGTCTCATATAACAGTAATAGTTAGAGATAGGGAAGCCGAGAAGGCTGCAATTGATGAAAAGAAATAGAAAGGTGAGGTGGTAAGGTGGGTCAAAAAGTTCATCCACGTGGCTTTAGGCTCGGGATAACAACTGATTGGCAAGCAACTTGGTTCAACGAAAAAAATTACAAAGAATATTTGTTAGAAGATGAAGAAATAAGAAAGGTAATAAAATCAAAATACTCTCACGCAGGAATCAGCGAAATAGTAATTGAAAGACCAGATTCAGAGAGAGTTATTGCGATTATAAAGACGGCAAGACCTGGTATAATAATAGGTAAAAAAGGTGCAGAAATCACTGAATTAAGGAAAGAGTTGGAGACAAGATTCAATAGGAGATTTATTGTAAATGTTGAAGAAATAAAATTACCTGAAGTGGATGCACAACTTGTTGCGGAAAATATCGCAAATAGGATTGAAAAACGTGCTTCATATAAAGTCGTTATGAAAAGGGCAATATTTAACGCAATGAGAAAAGGTGCAAAAGGTATAAAAATAATGGTTTCTGGAAGATTAGCAGGTGCTGAAATTGCAAGAACAGAATGGTATTTGAAAGGAAGATTACCACTTCAAACGATTAGATCTATAATAGATTATGGGACTGCGAGAGCAGAAACAAAATACGGTACGATAGGTATAAAGGTATGGATTTATAAAGGCGACGCCGATATCTGACGTCTAAAGGAGGTAGTACGACATGTTGATGCCAAAGAGAGTAAAGTACAGAAAACAGCATAGGGGAAGAATGAAGGGTAAGGCAAAAGGTGGAGCATTAGTTGCATTTGGTGAATATGGTTTAAAAGCGCTTGAACCTCATTGGATTACTGCACAACAGATTGAAGCATGTAGAATTGCTATTACAAGGACTTTGAAAAAATCAGGAAAGTTATGGATTAGGATTTTTCCAGATAAATCGTATACAAAACACCCGGCAGAGAGTAAGCTTGGAAAGGGAAAAGGTAACGTTGAAGGATGGGTAGCAGTAGTGAAACCTGGAAGGATAATGTTTGAGATTGGTGGAGTAAGTGAAGAATTAGCAAGAGAAGCACTTGAATACGCTGCAACAAAACTTCCAATTAGAACAAAAATAGTAAAAAGACATGAGATAGGTGGTGAAGCAGTATGAAGGCTGCTGAACTTAGAAATCTTACAAATGAAGAATTAATGAATTTGTTAGAGGAAAAGAAAAGAACTCTCATGAACTTGAGGTTCCAGAATGTACTAGGTCAACTAAACGATTATAGTCAGATATCAAAGACTAGGAAAGATATAGCAAGAATCAAAACAATTCTCAGGGAAAGAGAATTGGGTGTAAGGAGGTAATTGACATGCCAAAGAAAAGACTTGTAGGTGAAGTTGTAAGCGATAAGATGGATAAGACGGTTGTTGTTTCCGTTAGTACGTTGGTAAAACACCCGAGAGTGGGTAAATATATAAAGAGGACAAAAAAATATTATGCGCATGATGAAAATAACGAATGCAGAGTAGGAGATACCGTTGAAATTATTGAGTCAAGACCTTTGAGTAAGCTCAAAAGATGGAAAGTGTTGAGAATAATTGAAAGGTCTGTATTTACAGAAGAAGTAGAAGATGCGGAAGGAGGTAGTAACAATGATAATCAATGAAAGCTACCTCAACGTGGCTGATAACTCAGGTGCAAAACTTTTAAGGGTAATTAGGGTAATGGGTGGTTCCAGAAGAAAATGGGGAACGGTTGGAGATATTGTTGTCTGCAGTGTAAGAGATGCAGTTCCAAATGGAGATTTGAAAAAAGGTGATGTAGTTAAAGCGGTTATTGTTAGAACGAAAAAAGAAATAAGAAGACCTGATGGTTCATATATTCGTTTTGATGATAATGCTGCTGTTGTGATTGATAAATATAACGAGCCTAAGGGGACACGTGTTTTTGGACCAGTGGCAAAGGAATTAAGAGAAAAAGGTTTTATGAAAATAGTCTCCTTAGCGCCGGAAGTATTTTAAGGGGTGATGTGCAGTGGCAAGAAAAATAAGAAAAGGAGATACGGTAAAGGTACTATCTGGAAAGGACAAGGGAAAAACAGGTGAAGTAATTACAGTGATTCCAAAAGAGGATAAGGTTATAGTCAGAGGGGTAAATATTGTAAAAAGACATCAAAGACCAAATGCACAGATGAGGCAAGGAGGAATAATTGAGAAAGAGGCTCCTATATATGTTTCAAAGGTTGCATTAGTGTGTCCAAGTTGTGGAAATGCTACAAGAGTTGGATTTAAATTCTTAGAAGACGGTAAAAAAGTAAGGTACTGTAAGAAATGCGGAGAAGTCATAGATAAGTAAGGAGGCATAGAGCATGCAGTACATACCATTAAAGGAAAAATATGAAAAAGAAATTAGAAATGCAATGATGAAAGAATTTGGCTATAAAAACATTCACCAAGTTCCAAGATTGGAAAAGATAGTTATAAATATGGGAATTGGTGAAGGTTCAAGAAATAAAGATGTTATAGATATCCACGCAAAGGAATTAGCTTTAATTGCAGGTCAAAAACCTGTGGTAACAAGAGCAAAAAAGAGTATATCTAATTTTAAAATAAGAAAAGGTATGCCAATAGGATTGAAAGTTACTTTAAGAGGAATCAATATGTACAACTTTTTGTATAAGCTCATTAATCTTGTACTGCCAAAAGTTAGAGACTTTAGGGGATTGAATCCAAATGGTTTTGATGGAAGGGGAAACTACTCATTCGGTTTGACAGAACAATTGGTATTTCCAGAGATTTCTCCTGATCAGGTAAGAAGAGTGCAAGGTATGGATATTGTAATTGTCACAACAGCAAAAACCGATGAGGAAGCTAGGAAGTTACTTGAACTCTTTGGATTTCCTTTTAAAAGACAATAAGGAGGTTTAAATATGGCAAGAAAAGGTCTTGTAGAAAGATGGAAGAAACCCAAAAAATTTAAAACAAGAGAGTATACAAGATGTAAGATATGTGGACGTGCACATTCTGTTTATAGAGAATTTGGTGTATGTAGGGTTTGTTTTAGAAAAATGGCCAACGAGGGAAAACTCCCGGGAGTTAGGAAGGCAACATGGTAAAAGGAGGGGAATACAATGTGGAGCGATCCAATAGCTGACATGCTCACTCGAATAAGAAATGCTAACGTTGCATTAAAAGAACAAGTAGATGTTCCAGCATCAAATTTAAAGAAAGCAATAGCTGAAATTTTGAAAACAGAAGGATTTATTAAAGATTACACATATATTGAGGATGGGAAACAAGGAATCATCAGAATTCAAATGAAATACAAAGGTACAAGGAGAAATAGAGAAAGAGTAATTCACGGAATTGTTAGAATTTCAAAGCCAGGAAGAAGGATTTATGTGGATAAAGATCATCTTCCAAAGGTTAAAAATGGATTAGGAATAGCAATTTTAACAACTTCTAAAGGCGTTATGACTGACAAAATGGCAAGAGAAATTGGAGTTGGCGGAGAAGTAATCGCCTATATCTGGTAAGGAGGTGTACTCAATGTCCCGTATAGCAAATAAACCTATAGTAATACCAAATGGCGTAGAAGTTAAGGTTGAAGGAAATATTTTTAAGGTTAAAGGTCCAAAAGGTGAGTTGTCGCAAGAATTTTTACCTTATGTTAAAGTCGAGATTAATGAAAATGAAATTAATGTAAAACCAAACGTTGAATTTATGAAAAGAAAGTCAGACTTAAAGAAAATGAAAATGTTTACAGGTACATACTGGAGATTGTTTAATAACATGATTATTGGTGTTACACAAGGATTTAAAAAGGAATTAGAAATTGTTGGAATAGGTTACAGAGCACAGTTGCAAGGGAAAAAATTGGTTATGAATCTCGGATATGCGCATCCCGTTGAAATGGAAATACCATCTGATGTTACAGTGGAAGTCCCAAGTCCAAATAAAATTATAGTGAGCGGAATTGATAAACAAAGAGTAGGGCAAGTGGCAGCGGATATAAGAAGGTGGAGAGAACCTAACGTATATTCAGGAAAGGGTATTAGATACGTAGGAGAAGTAGTAAGATTGAAAGAAGGAAAGAAAGCATAAAGGGGGTACACTGAGATGATAAAAAGAGAAAATAGAAATTGGAGAAGGAAAAAGAGACACTTAAGTATAAGGAAAAAAATTCATGGTACAGCTGAAAGGCCAAGGTTGTGTGTATATAAAAGTGAAAAACACATATATGCACAGGTTATAGATGATGATAAAGGGCATACATTGGTAGCGGCATCAACTTTAGATAAGGAATTGAGAGAAGCTTTGAAAAAGACTTGGAATAAAGAGGCGGCACGTGAAGTTGGGAAGTTAATTGGTAAGAGAGCAATCGAAAAGGGTATCAAGAAAGTGGTTTTTGATAGAGGTGGATACAGATACCACGGAAGAATTGCAGAACTTGCTGAAGGTGCTAGAGAAGCAGGCTTGGAATTTTAAGGGAGGTGCACTGAATGGCAGATATTGCACAGAAAATAAAGGCAACGGGTGAAGATTTCGAAGAAAGAATAGTGGAAATTAGAAGGACTACAAAAGTTACAAAGGGTGGGAAAAATCTTTCCTTTAGGGTGTTAGCCGTTGTTGGAAATAGAAATGGAAAAGTAGGAGTTGGCGTTGGAAAAGCAAGAGAAGTACCAGATGCTATAAGAAAAGCTTTATCAGCTGCAAGAAGAAACGTATTTAAAGTATCAATCCACAATGGCACGATTCCTCATGAAATTGTTGGAAGACAGGATGCGGCGAAAGTTTTGTTAAAACCAGCTGCACCAGGTACAGGTATCATCTCAAATGGAACAGTACGTGCTATTGTTGAATTGGCCGGTATTCACAATATATTGACAAAATCAAGTGGTTCAACCAATCCGGTTGTTTTGGCTCAGGCAACGGTTAATGGTTTGAAAAACCTCCTATCCTTGGAGAAAATAGCTGAATTAAGAGATATAACTCCAAAAGAAGTTATTTATGGTGTAAAGAAGGAGGGTTAATATGAAAAAGTTAAAAATAACCTTGGTTAAAAGTCCTATTGGATACAAATATGATCAAAAAGATACAGTTAAAAGACTTGGGTTGAGAAAGTTAAATTCGACGGTGATTAAAGAAGATATTCCTCAAATTAGAGGTATGATTAGAAAGGTAAGACATTTGGTTAAAGTTGAAGAAATAGAGGAATAAGGGAGGTAATATAATATGAGATTATCCGATATAAAACCGACTCCTGGTTCTATGAAAAAAAGAACAAGAGTAGGTAGAGGAATAGGTTCTGGAAAAGGAAAAACTTCTGGAAAGGGACACAAAGGTCAAAAAGCAAGGGGAAGAGGAAAAGTTCATATTTGGTTTGAGGGTGGTCAGACACCTTTGCACAGAAGATTACCAAAATTTGGATTTAAAAACTTTGCCAAAAAGGTTTACACAGTAATAAATGTTGAGCAACTTGAGAAGTATTTTGAATCAGGAGAAGAAGTAACACCTGATAAATTAATGGAAAGAGGTTTAATTAAGAAAATTAATGATGGAGTAAAAATACTAGGAAATGGTGAAATAACAAAACCATTAACGGTAATTGCCCATGCCTTTAGTTCAAGTGCCAGGAGGAAGATAGAAGCCGTTGGCGGCAAGGCAGAGGTGATTTAACAATGTGGAAGGCATTAAAAAACGCTTTTAAAATACCTGAACTTAGAGATAGAATAATTTTCACGTTACTAATGCTTATAGTCTTTAGGCTCGGAATTTACATTCCGGTTCCTGGGGTGAACTTGAAGGCATGGGGGGTTGCGTTTTCTCAAATGGGAACGGGTGCTGCTGGAGGTTTGATGAGTTTTTATGATGTCTTTACAGGTGGAGCATTTAGAAGGTTTTCAATATTTGCAATGAGTGTTACACCATATATAAACGCATCGATTATTTTGCAACTTCTATCTTCAGTTATTCCTTCTTTAAAAGAGTTGTTAAAAGAAGGTGAAGAGGGAAGAAAGAAATTTCAAAGAATTACTAGAAATTTGACCGTTATACTTGGTGCGTTGCAGGGATTTGTGGTTTCATTTGGTCTTGCAAGAAGTTTTGAGAATGTGTTAGTTATTCCTTTATGGACATTTACACTTTTATCTACTATGACATTGCTAGCTGGTACTATGTTCTTATTGTGGATTGGTGATAGGATAACGGAAAAAGGTATAGGAAATGGTATTAGTGTTTTGATCTTTGCGGGAATTGTTGCAAGATATCCAGCATATTTTAGAACAGCGGTACTTGGCGGATTAAACATATTTGAATGGATTTTCTTGCTTGGAGTAATGTTCTTAATGGTTATTGGTATTATATATGTACAACAAGCCGAAAGAAGAATAGTAGTACAATACGCATCCAGAATGGTTGGAAGAAGAATATATGGTGGGACTTCAACTCACATTCCAATCAAGGTGAATCACAGTGGAGTTATTCCAATTATATTTGGTTGGGCAATAGTTTCTATACCAGTTGGTATAGCACAATTTACAAGTTCTGAAACTTTAAAATCATTATTTTCAATGACTAGTCCACTTGTGATAACTATTTATGCTGTTTTGATTTTCTTCTTTACGTATTTCTACAGTGTTGTTGTATTTGATCCAAAAGATATAGCACAAAATATAAAGAGTTATGGTGGATACATACCAGGTATTAGACCGGGAAAACCAACTGAGCAATATATTACAAGGGTTTTGAATAGGATAACTTTTGTTGGGGCATTATTCTTAGTTGCAATTGCACTTGTTCCTTACTTGGTTCAAGGTGTTACGGGAGTTAGCATATGGCTTGGTGGTACGAGTGCATTGATTGCTGTTGGTGTGGCACTTGACATAGCTCAACAAATGGAAGCGCACCTTATTATGAGAAATTACGAAGGATTTGTTAAAAAAGGAAAACTCCCAGGAAGGAGATGAGAATATGAATATTGTCTTCCTGGGGCCTCCTGGGGCTGGTAAAGGAACTTATGCAAAAAAATTGGCAAATATATTAAATATTCCGCATATATCAACTGGAGATATATTTAGAGAAGAGATAGCTTCTAAAAGTGATCTAGGTAAAAAAGTAGAAGAAATATTAAAACGTGGAGAACTTGTACCAGATGATTTGACAAATACAATTGTAAAAGAAAGGCTTTCAAAATACGATTGTAAAAAAGGATTTATATTAGACGGATTTCCAAGAACAGTTGCTCAGGCTAAAGCTTTAGATGAAATATTGAAAAAACTTGGAAGGGAACTTGGGTATGCAATATATTTTGAAGCAAGTGAAGAGGTTGTTGTTGAGAGAATTAGCAATAGAAGAATTTGTAAAAATTGTGGCAAGATTTATAACTTAATAACTCTTCCTCCTAAGGTTAATGGAAAGTGTGATGTTTGTGGTGGGGAGTTATATCAAAGAGAAGATGACAGAGAAGAAGTTGTAAGAAAAAGATATAAAGTTTATATGGAAAACACGTTTCCTGTAATAGAATATTATCGAAAATCTAACAAACTTTTTACAGTGGATGGTAGTATGGATGTTGATTCAGTAATAAAAGAAGTATTAAATATTATCAGAAGGTGAAAGAATTGATTTACATTAAAAACAAAGAAGAAATTGAAAAGATAAAAGTAGCTTCACAAGCGGTGGCTACAATATTGAAAGAAGCAGAAAAAGTTGCAAAAGTTGGTGCGACGGCATGGGATTTAGAGGTTTTGGCCGAAAAGATTTTGAAAGAGTTAAAATGTACTCCAGCGTTTAAAGGTTATCACGGTTATCCATATATTACTACTGTTTCTGTAAATGATGAAGTTATACATGGATTTCCATTGAAGAAGAAGGTATTTAAAAAAGGTGATATAGTTTCGTTAGATGTAGGTGCAATATACGATGGGTATTATGGTGATGGTGCATACACGTATATAATAGGTGATACCGATGAAGTTGGGAAAAAGTTAGTTGAGACAACAAGAGAAGCATTGAATATAGCAGTTGAAATATTAAGAGCGGGTATAAAACTAGGAGATATTTCTCATGAAATACAAAAATATGTGGAATCTAATGGGTTCAATGTGGTAAGGGATTTTGTAGGTCACGGGGTTGGAAGGAAGCTCCATGAAGATCCACAGATTCCAAATTATGGAAAAAAAGGAACGGGTGTAATATTAAGAGAGGGTATGACTATTGCAATAGAACCTATGGTTACTGAAGGCGGCTGGCACGTAGCGGTTTTAGAAGATGGATGGACTGTGGTTACAGTTGATGGAAAAAGAGCAGCTCATTTTGAACATACTTTGTTAGTAAAAAAAGACGGATGTGAAGTTTTAACCCAGGTGGGGTGATAAGATTGTCAAATAAGGAAGATATTATAAAGATGGAGGGTACCATTGTTGAAGCTTTGCCAAATGCTATGTTCAGAGTAGAATTAGAGAACGGTCATAAGATTTTGGCACATATTAGTGGAAAGATGAGAAGAAATTTTATAAGATTAGTGCCAGGAGATAAAGTAGTAGTTGAGTTAACAATTTATGATTTAACCAAGGGAAGAATAGTTTACAGGAAAAAGTCATAGAAGAAAGGAGAGAGTGCCATGAAAGTACAATCATCTGTGAAGAAAAGATGTGAGCATTGTAAAATAATAAAAAGAAAAGGTAGAGTTTACGTTATTTGTAAGGTGAATCCAAAGCACAATCAGAAGCAAGGTTGAGGAGGGAGATAGATGGCTCGTATTGTTGGTGTTGAAATACCAAATGATAAGAAGGTAGAAATTGCTCTTACTTATATATATGGTATTGGTAGGACTAGAGCGAAATTAGTATGTGAAGCGACAAATGTGGATCCAAATAAAAGAGTAAGAGAATTAAATGATGAAGAAATTAGTAAAATAGCCACATTTATTCAACAGAACTTTAAAGTTGAAGGTGAATTAAGATCAGAAGTAATGCAAAATATAAAGAGGTTAATCGATATAGGATGCTATAGAGGATTAAGGCATAAATTGGGGTTACCAGTAAGAGGTCAAAAGACAAAATCTAATGCAAGAACGAGAAAAGGTCCAAGACCAAGTAGAATCAAGAAGAAAAAATAAGGAGGGACATAAATGGCAAAAAAAACGCGTAGGGTTGTTAAAAGGAAAAAGAAAATATCTGTTGATCGTGGCGTTGTACATATTAAGTCAACATACAACAACACTATTATTACCTTAACCGATCCAGATGGAAAAGTAATCACCTGGGGAAGTGGAGGAACTGCAGGATTCCAAGGAACAAGAAAGGGAACGCCTTATGCAGCACAACTTGCAGCAGATCAAGTTGCCAAAGAAGCGGTAAAACTTGGTATGAAAAAAGTTGATATTTTGGTTAAAGGACCAGGTTCAGGAAGAGAAGCTGCAATTAGGACTTTCCAAGCAGCGGGACTTGAAATTGGGATTATTAAAGACGTTACACCTATTCCATTTAATGGCTGTAGGCCAAAGAAGAAAAGAGTTTAAGGGAGGGAAATAAATGGCTAGATATACAGGTCCACAATGTAAACTTTGCAGGCGCGAAGGAATGAAGTTGTACCTGAAAGGCGAAAGGTGCTTTACTGATAAATGTGCATTTGATAGGAGACCTTTTGCTCCAGGTGATCATGGAAGAGACAAGAAGAAGTTAACGCAATATGGTATACAATTAAGGGCAAAGCAAACTATGAAAAGGATATATGGGGTACTTGAGGCACAATTTAGAAGATATTATGAGACTGCTGCTAAAAAAACGGGGGATACCCGTGAAAATCTTGTTATACAGGTGGAAAGAAGACTCGATAACGTAGTGTATAGGTTGGGATTTGCAGTTAATAGAACAACTGCAAGGCAGCTTGTAAATCACGGACATTTTATGGTTAATGGAAGAAAAGTAACGATTCCATCTTATCAAGTTAGACCGGGAGATGTGATTGAAGTAAGGGAAAAAAGTAGGGATATTTTGCCAATTAAAAATGCAATAGAATTGAATAAAGATAAAAATAGAATGCCATGGGTTTCAGTAGATTTTGATAATTATAAAGGGGTTTATGAAAGACATCCAAAACTAGAAGAAGTTATTGATCTTCCAGTTGACGTACAAGCAATTATCGAATTGTACTCGAGGTGATAAATTATGGATTTTATTATGCCTAAAGGTCTTAAAATGGAAGATCATTCGGAAGCGGATGAACATTATTATGCCCGGTTTGTTCTTTTTCCGCTGGAAAAAGGATACGCTACAACTATAGGGAATACATTAAGAAGGGTTTTGCTTTCTTCCATCCCATCACTTGTGATAACGGATGTAAAGTTTGTAAGACCAGAAAAATACCATGAATTTGACACTATAGAAGGGATAAAAGAAGATATAATAGAGATACTTTTAAATTTAAAGAAAGTACAACTAAAGATGGAAAGTTACATAGAAAGTCCAGTAGAGTTGAGTATTCAGCACAAAGGAGAAGGAGAAATTAAAGCTGGGGATATTATTGTGCCTGCGGGGGTAACAGTCGCAAATCCAAATCTGCACATTGCAACTGCAAATGAAGATGCGGATATTGAAATAAAGATGTATGCAACGATAGGTAAAGGTTTTGTGCCAGCTGCAGAAAGAAATGAAAAACCAGATATAGGATGGATTGTTTTGGATGGAGTATACAACCCTGTTCTTAAGGTTAATTGGAAAGTTGAGAATGTTAGGGTTGGTAAAAAGACTGACTATGATAAATTGATTTTAGAAATCTGGACTAAGAAAAATATAAAACCTATAGAAGCATTAAAACAATCTGTTAAGATAATAAATGATCACTTTAAGTTAATTGAAGAAAGTTTTGGTGATATGGAAGATAATGCAATTGTAATCGAAACTACAAACACAGAAGTGATTGAAGAGATGGTAGATGAAGATGATGTTTTAAGTAGAAAGATAGATGAGCTAGATCTGTCCATGAGAGCATTAAATTGTTTAAAGAGGGATAAAATAGAGACAATAGGAGATTTGCTTGAAAGAGGAGAAGATGAATTGTTAAAAATTAAAAACTTCGGACAAAAATCCCTAGATGAGGTAAAAGAAAAGCTGAAGGAAAAGTTTGGAATAAGCTTTGGAAGGGAGGAAGAATGAAATGAGACACAGAATGAAAAAACATAGAATTGGAAGATATGGAAGCCATAGAAGATCCTTGCTAAGAAATTTATCAAGGGAAATTATAGAACATAGTAGTATAATTACTACCACCAAAAAGGCAAAAGCGGCACAAGAATTTTTTGAAAAATTAATGACAAAGGCAATAAAGGCGAAAAAGGCAGATAAAAAAGAAAGAGAAGTAGCTTTAAGAAGGGAAATTTTCAAAGCATTAGGTGATAGAAAATTAGTTAATAAACTCGTTGATGAAATTGCACCAAAGTATCTTGATAGACCAGGTGGATACACGGCTATTTATAAAATAGGTCCAAGAAGAGGCGATGGTGCAGAGATGTCATTGATAAAACTTGTAATAGAAGAGTAAGGGGGAAGTCCCCCTTTTTTACTCTTTGAGGAGGTGTAGTATGGAAATAAAAGAGCTAGGTGTTGATAAAAACATTGTGACTAAGGAATATATATTTGATGGTACAGATATTAAAACTGCTGAAAGAAGGACTTTAAACGAATTGAATAGAAAATATACTGTGGAGGGGTTTAGAAAAGGAAAAGTCCCTCTTAGTGTTTTTAAAATGAGATTTGGAAAAGATTTTTATGACTATTTTGTCTTTGAGCAATTGTTGGAAGAGGTTTATAAATCTTTTAAAGAAGAGACTAACCTCTTGTTAATTCCAGAAATTGTGGAAAAGGAAATAAATTCTGAAAATGGAAGAGTAGTTGTAAATTTCCATAAAAAGCCTGTTGCAAAAGTTGAAGTTGAAAAAATTAAGGTTAGAATTGCAAATAAGGAACAAGTACTAGATAATTACCTTGATTTGAGATTGAATTCTTTAAAGGAAGAACATGCTGTTTTAGAACCAAAAGAGGGACCTGCAGAATTTGATGATCTAGTTAGAGTTAGAGTTTTTGTGGTTAATAAAGAGACGGGAAAAGTTTTAATAGATGGAAAAGAAGATGAATACGTGTTGTATAAAGAGGATGAAAGACCAACCGTTAAAAATGTAGTAGGACATAAAAAAGGGGATGTAGTAGAATTTGATAGAGAATTTGCAGGAAAAGAAGGGGAAAGTGTTACTTATCACTATAAATTGGAAATCCTAGAAGTTTATAAAAGAAATTTGCCTGAATTAACCGATGAATTTGTAAAAAATAATTTATCCGAACTACATCTAGAAACTTTGGAAGAACTTAAGAATAAAATAAGAGAAGAAGGTACAAAAATTTACGATGATGAAATTAAGCATTCAATAAGGGAACAGATCTTGGCACAACTTCCAGATGTGACTGAATTGTTTATTTCTGAGAAAACTATAGATTATGCTGTAAGGCTTATAGTCAACAATATGAAAGAAGAAAATAAATATGAAGATTACGTGAAAAAATACGAAACTGAAGAAAAGGCTTTAGAATCTTTAAAAGATTACTATGTAACTGAATTAAAGAAAGAGTCTGCAATTGAAAAGCTTGCAAAAGAGTATAACATTGAAAGAAAAGTATCTGATGAAGAATTGGAAAAATACGCCGAAATTTTGGCACCTTATTGGGGTATTAGTGTTGAAAGGGCAAAGGTTTTAGCGAAAGAAAAACCAGAGATAAGAGAAGAAATAGAGAATATGATTTTTGTGGATAAAGTTATTGATAAAGCTGCAGAAAAAGTTCAAAGAGAAATTGTCGATGTGAATAAAGAAGGTGAAGAGAGTGAAGAAAATAATTGATCAATATGTCCCAATGGTAGTTGAAAATACCGGAAAATATGAAAGGGCTTATGATATTTATTCCAGATTATTAAAGGATAGAATAATCTTTTTGGGCAGCGCCATAGATGATCATGTTGCAAATTTAATAGTAGCACAGCTTCTTTTTTTAGAAGCAGAAGATCCAGATAAAGATATACAATTGTATATAAATTCTCCGGGTGGATCTGTAAGTGCTGGGCTTGCCATATACGATACTATGCAATATGTTAAATGTGATGTTGTCACAATATGTATAGGGCAAGCAGCATCTATGGGTGCTGTTTTGCTTGCTGGAGGTGCAAAGGGGAAGAGGTTTTCGCTGCCTAATAGCAGAATCATGATTCATCAACCATTAGGTGGCGCGGAAGGTCCTGCAAAAGATGTTGAAATTATGACGCGTGAACTTTTGAGAATAAAGAATAAGATTAACGAAATATTAAGTTTTCACACGGGTCAGCCAATTGAGAGGCTGGAAAAAGATACGGATAGAGACTTTTTCATGACACCTGAAGAAGCGCTTGAATACGGTTTAATAGACAAGGTTATTAAACCGGAAGATAGGAAAAAATGATTTATGGTATAATTAATGTGTTAAGGATAATTTGAAGGAGGTAAAAGAATGTCGGGTCACAACAAATGGGCAAATATTAAACATAGGAAAGCGGCCCAAGATGCAAAAAGATCTAAAATATTTACAAAATTGATTAGAGAGATTATAGTTGCTGCAAGAGAAGGCGGGGGAGATCCAGAAACAAATCCAAGATTAAGAGCAGTTATAGAAAGAGCAAGAGCGGCAAATATGCCAAAAGATACAATTGAAAAATCCATAAAAAAGGGTACAGGTGAACTGGAAGGTGTAGATTACCAGGAAATAATATACGAGGCATATGCTCCTGCTGGAGTTGCATTGTACATTTATGCTATGACAGATAATAAAAATAGAACAGCTCAAGAATTAAGGCATCTTCTGAGTAAACATGGAGGTTCTCTTGCAGAGAGTGGTTCTGTTGCGTGGTTGTTTGAAAGGAAAGGAATTATTGAAATTCCGAAAGAAAAAGTTGCAGACTTTGAGGAATTTGCAATGGTAGCAATTGATGCAGGAGCAGATGATATTGTTGAAGATGATCCTATACAGGTTATTACAGCTCCAGAAAATATGACTGAGGTAAAAGATAAGTTGGCAGAAAACGGTTTTGAGGGAGAAGCAAAGGTAACCTTTATCCCAAAAAATACCGTTAAAGTAACGGGTGCAGATGCAGAAAAAGTATTGAAATTGATAAGTATTTTGGAAGATAATGATGATGTGCAAGAAGTTTATGCAAATTTTGATATAGATGACAAAGAAATGGAAGAAATAATGGCCAAACTTGAAGGATAAAATGAAAAAAATAGTTTTTTTGTTTTTGTTTTTGCAAATTCTAAGCTTTGCCCAAATATTGGATTTTTGGGTAGATCCTTTTTTCGATACGTACGGTTTTTCTATTACTCAAGACATCGAATTTTGGAAGGTTAAAGCCCTGCTTCGATATGATATTAATGTTAATTGGGAGCAGGGCTTTCCTGTATTTGAAGCAAATGTTCCAGAAATTTTTTTTGATTTAAATGCAAAGATCTATTCCGTTGAGTATGGTTTTTTTCACAGAAAAGTTCCATTTTCTGTATTTGTAAATCCATATGAAATGGGTTTGAATGTAAGATATGGTTTTACAGGTTTTTATAATGATTATTGTTATTTTTCTGGAAATTTTTTGGATGTATCCTTTAAAGAAGGCTTAATTAATGTTGGACTAAAATACAAAGATTTCAGAATTTTTTATGAAAAATTTTTAGAAAAGAATATCTTTGGGATTCAAATAGATGATTTGATCTTTTTTTACGATGAATACGGGCTAGAAGCGGCGTTGTATTTTCAAGACGAGTATTTTGGACTGTATTTTAATCCTGTAAATAATTTGCTAGGAATGGCTATTTTCAGCAAAAATAATTATTTATTTATAACGCAAGAAGAAATGTACATGAATGTAAAGTGGGGTGAGATTAATGTCTTTGGAAGATTTCAAAAAGAGAAGAGAAAGTTTGCTTTCGGGTTCAAAATTTGGTGATACACAAGAATTTTCTATGGAGGAATTTCAATGGTTTTTAGAGCAAGTAAAAAAGCAATTTAATTTTGATTTGACAGGTTATAAACCACATAGAGTTAAAAGAAGAATAGAGATGTTGATTAAAAAATATAGACTTAAATCTTATAAAGATTATTACAATTTGATTTTGAAAGATGAAAAGAAGAAGGAAGAATTTTTTGATAGAATGACTATAAATGTTACGGAATTCTTTAGAAATCCAGAGAAGTGGTGGGAACTAAGGGATAAATTTTTACCTCAACTTTTAAAGGAAAGTGGTACAAAGTTTAAAGCATGGAGTGCGGGATGTTCTACAGGAGAAGAACCGTATTCTCTTGCGATTTTACTTGAAGAATTAAGAGCACCAAGTACAGCAAAAATTCATGCAACGGATATAGATATAGGTGTTTTAACAAAGGCAAGAATGGGTGAGTATGAAGAAAGATCCTTTGTTAGTACTCCTCCACAATATTTAAAAAAATACTTTGATTTAACAAGCAAAGGGACTTATAAAGTGAAGGATATAGTAAAAAAAAGAATTTTATTCAAAAGACATAATTTATTACAAGATCGTTTTGAAACAGGATATGATTTGATTTTGTGTAGAAACGTGGTAATTTATTTTGAATTGGAAACGAAAATGGAGTTGTACGAAAAATTTGCAAAGTCCTTAAGACCAGGTGGTTTGTTATTTATAGGGAACACTGAGAGAATATTTAATTACAGGCAGTTGGGATTTGAAGTTGCATCACCGTTTATTTACAGAAAGTTGTGAGGTGATTTTTTGTTTTGGATAACGTTAGCATTTGTTATCGACCAAATTACTAAATATATTGCTACAAATTATTGGAGGTTTAATCCAACTAAGGTATGGATATTTTATTTCACATATGCGACTAATAAAGGTGTGGCATTTGGTCTTTTTTCAAATTCAAAAGAAATAGTTGTTTATTTAACACTTGCAATTACCATCTTTTTGTCTTTGATACCTTTGATCAAAAATTTGGATTTTTTAACGAATATGTTTTTAGGATTTATCATTGGTGGTGCATTGGGAAATATAGTGGATAGAATTAGATTTGGATATGTAGTTGATTTTATAACTATGCCTTATTGGCCAACTATATACAATTTGGCGGATTTCTTTATACTTTTGGGTGGTATTGGAATTGCAATATTATCATTGTGGAGGAGAGATATTGGAAATTCAAGTAACAGCGCGGGAAAAAGGATGGAGATTGGACAAGTTTGTTCAAGAGATAGCTCCAAGTTGGATATCAAGGACGTACATACAAAAAGCAATCAAGAGTGGGGAGATAATAGTAAATAATGAGATAAAGAAACCAAGCTATAAATTAAAAAAAGGTGATGTGGTTTTTTTTGAGTTGCCAGAAGAACCCAAAAAAGTGGAAATTGTACCAGAGAATATACCTATAGATGTAATTTATGAAGATAGAGATATAATTGTTATAAATAAAGCTCCAGGTGTGGTGACTCATCCCACACCTTCCTTTATTTCTGGTACGTTGGTTAACGCTTTGATGTACCATTGTAAAGATTTTCAGGGGATAAGTGGTGAATTAAGACCCGGGATAGTACATAGATTAGATAAGGACACAAGTGGAGTTATAGTTGTTGCAAAAAATGATAAAGCTCATCAAAGCTTATCTAGTCAATTTAAGGAAAGACTCACAGAAAAGACTTATATTGCAATTACTTCTGGAGTTATAAAAAAAGATTATGGAACAATTGATGTACCACTTGGAAGAAACCCAGTTGTGAGGACAAAAATGGCCCCTTTGGAATGGGGAAAAAGTGCTTTAACATACTATAAAGTTTTAAAAAGATTTAAAGTTGCTACACTTGTTCTTGCCTTTCCAAAAACGGGAAGAACCCATCAGATAAGAGTACATATGAAATACATAGGCCATCCTCTCCTTGGAGATGAACTATATGGAAAAGGAAAAAAGGATGAAATATTTGGAGTTAAGCGACAAATGCTGCACGCTTTAAGACTTTCGATTTTTCATCCTACAACTGGAAAAAAGATGATTTTTGTTGCCCCCCTTCCTTCTGATTTTAAACGGGTGATAAAGAATCTTTCGGAAATTTCATAAAAAAGCTTGTAAGAGTTGATTTTTGCTAAATAAATGATATAATCAAAACAAATAAGGCTTATGTGCCTTATTATTTCTTTTTAGGGGGTGTTTTGTTATGGGGATAGATGAGATTTTTGAGGTTATTGAGAGGGAAAAGATAAAATTTATAAGGTTGCAGTTTACCGACATTAACGGGATATTAAAAAATGTCGAAATTCCTTCGAATGATTTAAAAAGGGCGTTTGAAAGGGGGATAATGTTTGATGGTTCTTCAATTGAAGGGTTTGTTAGGATTAATGAATCGGATATGTATTTAAAGCCAGATCCAGCGACTTTTGCAATTCTTCCATGGACACTTGAAGGTCAAAAGAGTGCAAGAATAATTTGTGATGTTTACAAATATGATGGTACACCTTTTGAAGGGGATCCTAGGTTTAGATTGAGAAAAGTTATGGAAGAGGCAAAGGAATTAGGATTTGTCCCTCACACAGGTCCTGAAGTTGAATTTTTCTTGTTGCCAAGAAAAGATAATAAACCTGTATTTGAATTTTTAGATGAAGGTGGATATTTCGATCTTTTGCCTGTAGATATTGCAGAACACTTAAGAAGTGAAGTTGCTGTAATGTTAGAAGAGATGGGGATAGATGTTGAAGCTACGCATCATGAAGTTGCTCCATCACAACATGAAGTAGATTTTAGATATAGTAATGCTCTTTCATCTGCTGATGCCGTTCAAACTGTAAAGTTAGTTATAAAGACGTTAGCGGTAAAGAATAATTTATATGCGACATTTATGCCTAAGCCATTTTTTGGAATTAATGGTAGTGGGATGCATGTGCATATGAGTTTGTTAACAAGTGATTTAAGTGAAAATGCGTTTTACGATGAGGAAAAAGATGATATTTCCGATATAATGAAGTATTTTATAGGAGGTTTAATAAAGTTTGCAAGGCCTATAACGGCGATTACAAACCCAACTGTAAATAGTTATAAAAGGTTAGTTCCAGGATATGAAGCGCCTGTAAATGTCGCTTGGTCTCTTGCAAATAGATCTGCACTTATTAGAGTACCAATGGCAAGAAAAATGGGGACAAGATTAGAATATAGAGCACCTGATCCTTCATGTAATCCGTATTTAGCTTTTACTGTTTTAATTAAAGCGGGGCTTATTGGTATAAAGGAAAAAATAGAACCACCAATGCCAGTTGAGGAAAATATTTATCATATGAAAGAAGAAGAAAAAGGAATTTTTGGGATAAAGTTGTTGCCGGAAAATCTTAGTGAAGCTATAAATGAAATGGAAGGTTGCGAAATAATAAAAGAAGCACTTGGTGAGCATATATTTTCCAAATTTATAAAAATGAAAAGAAAAGAATGGAGAGAATATTCCACATTTGTAAGTGAATGGGAAAGAAGAAAATATGAAATAATATGAGGGCTTAATTGCCCTCATATTTTTTGTAGTATTTCAAACCAAGTGATATATCTTTTAAACGTTGATTTTTATTTGCGGGATATCCATAAAAATGATATTTTTCGCATAAATTAATAAATTCTTTTAAGATATTTTCATTATTTGGTGGGTATATATAATCTGTAACAAGAACAAATTTTTCAGAGTTTTGTATTTTGAGTATGTACGTAAGTCTTTTTTCACTTTTTAGTTTTCTATTTTTGTAAAAAAATAGAGTTTCAATTCCTATTCCATCTATTGATTTTATGTACAAATTATTGAAATCAAAGTCTATAATATCTTCTCCATTTTGAGGTACAATTAAAAGGTTATTTACTTTTTCTTTTATTTCGCTTAAAAATCTTATCATTTCATTTGCTGTAAATATTATCTCATAGCCATTTTCTGACCAATATTTATAAGAGTCTATTAAATCGAGGTAAAGACCGTCTATATTGTATGACAAAATTTTATCTATTGTTTTGAAAACTATATTTTTCCATTCGCTATACCAATATTTTACTTTGTAATTTCCCTTCCAATATTTGTTTTCTTTTCCAAGCCATTTTGGTGGATTTTTTTTCCAAGCATCTTTCCAATAATCTCTATAGCTTTCTGCCTCGCCGATGCTTAAGTATGCAAGGATTTTTGTGCCGTCTTTTTGGAGTTTTTTTAGATAAACTTTGTCTTTATCATTTAAGTAGAAAACATCTATAACCAGAAATTTTGGAGTATAAAAGGTATAGATTTTTTGTAAATCTATATTTTGAAGTTGATATATAAACGGTACATTTATCTTTTCAATACTTAGAGTATATATTAAAATCATAAATATCAGGAATAAAGTTATATATTTCATATTATCACCTTAGAAAAGTTATAACTACTTTTGATGAAGTGGTTTTTAATATGTATATATCGTTTTCAGGATAAAATGCCACTATGTCACCTCCCAGTATGCTTCTTATGGGAATTTTTGTGCGTAAAAGAAAATATTTTGGTTTTAAAGCAGATGGTGAAATAATTATTTCCATTTTATCTTTTTTGACATTGTATTCGTATTTTTGTGTTAAAAAATCAAAAAAATAAGGATATGCCTCTGAAGCAGTTTGATTTTCTAACCATGGAAAAGTTATCTTAACTTTGTAGTAGAATGTACTTAAATAAGACAATAGCTCTTCCCATGTTTTGTTTTTAGGATTTCTGTCATTTGAAAAGAAGTCATCTGGGTGTATAAAGTGTTGGAAAGAACCAAAATTTGCAAGGGTGTTTATGGAATTTAAAAGGATTTTCTTAAGTGGATAATAACCATATGTGGATCGTGGTATTACAATTGCAAAGTTGCCGATAATTTTGTATTCTGAAAAATCATCATTAGATGTGTAAGTGGTACCTATTGTTTTTATTTCTGGAAGTGCCTTTAGTAAATTTTTTATACCAAATTTATCTATTATATTATTTGGAGCTACATAACTATTTATAAAAATAGGATGTCCTAAAATTAATTGGATAAACTTTTTGGCCGATTTAAGACCTTTTTGTAGGTTTTTTTCATTTTCCCAATTTCTTTTTAAAAGTGAAAGATGATTATATCCGTGTAATCCAAGTTCATGTTCGGAGTTATCGATTTCAACTAATGCATTTGAGGGTTTATCTGAAATTAAAAATTCGGAAAAATCAAAAGGTGGATTACTTGCACCATTGTAACTTAAAGGTGTGACTATTGTGTATTTTATATTGTAGCTTTTTGAAAAATCTTTCATGTCTTTCCACCATATGTTATAGTAAAAGTTTGTATCATTTATTCCCTTTTTAACAATTTCATACGACGGAATTGGAAAATCGTCTATATAAAATATAAAAGAATTTAAAAATCCCATTATGTTAAAATCCTGCATATCAAGGATGCATTGTAAAATTAATCCCCTTGTTTCTTTTATTATAATTGGTGGATAAATGTATCCAAGGTATCCATTTTTTTCTTTTTTATACCAAATTACTGGAATGTTTTTATCACTTACAAGATAAGATAGAATTTTTTCATTATGTAAATCCACATTGAAAGAAATTTCAAAACTTCTTTCAATTTCAATGCCGTTTTTGGTGTTTTTTAAAGGAAATATTTCTTTTTTAAAGAAAATTTTTTTGACGATATGTTCTTCAGTTTTTATGTTGTTTTTCCAGGGAGTATTATAAATATTTGTTATGTATAAAATTGTACCTCCGTTATTTAGAAACATCTCTGTATTTTCAGAAGAAATGAACTTTGAATTTGTACACCAAATTATATATTTATATGGTAAAAGATCTATAAATGATTTGTTATAAAAGTCATCTATTATTGTTATATCAAAATTTATTTTTGCGTATTCTAAAGTTTTTTTTAGGTCATATTGAATCTTTGTGTAAAAGTTTGAATCATATGTATCTTTTACGATTAGTATTTTGTTTTTCATTCCAACTTGTTTTGTCAAAAATACGTCTATTAGCTTTTCAATGTTGAGTACAACCTTTTCGTTGTTTAAAAAGCTATTGAAAATTGCACATCCACCTCTTGGAGAGATAAATATTAATGGATATTTTGTATCTTTTGATTTTAGATCTAAAATAATTTTTATATCTTTTGCAAAGATTTTGTATTTTTCAACAGGTTGTGGTAATGTACTTGGTGTTGCTGTAAAAAAATCCTTATCATATGTAATTTCAAAATTTTTTAAGACTTTGTATCCATACATATAATGTATACCTATCTTGTTCAATAGGTTGTTGATTTCCCTTTGTTCAGTTGAAACTCCTAAATTGTTAAAAAAGAAAAATATACCGCCTTCTTCAACAAATTTAGAAAGTTGTCTTAAGTATACTTCGGGAGTGTTTAGTTTTGTTGAGTAATACCATGAGATTATCCCAGTATAGTGTTTTGATGAGATGTTGTAGTAATTAAATTTTTCAATGTCTGCTAAATCAAAATTTAGGTTATTTTTTTCAAGGAGGGGAATTACGTGATCTTTTAGCATGTATTCTCCGTATTCTTCAGAGCCTTTGTAGAGAAGTAAGATCTTTTTTTGAGAAAATGATAGGATGCTTAAGATTAGAAAAATTGTTAATAATATTTTTTTCATCTTTTCACTCCTCTAATTAATTTTCCTTCTGGAAGAGAAGGATTTTGTCTGAAAAATTCGATTTTAATTATATCTTTTATTTTCTTTTTAAGTAATGTATATGAAACCATAGTTCCTATTAAAAATGAAAGGGCATATCCTGCACCAAGGGATGCATAACCTATCTTTGAGACTAAAATGTAGCTTAAGAAAATATTCAAAAATAATACTGCTATATTCAAACTAAACGCCAAATTTCTAAAATCGAAGTATAAAATTAATAATATTACCATGAGGTAAAAACCGTTGAGCATTGCCCCTATTAGTCCCAGTCTTAAAATAGGTTTTGAAAGTTCATTTGATATAGGGAGAAGTTTTAATTCATTTAGTATAAAAAATAACGTGGTAATTAATATTTGAATCTTTATGGTAAGTGAAATACTTTGTAAAAGTTCTTTTTCCATTTCATCTTTTATAGTTAATATCTCGGAATATACGTATCCTTCCTTTAGTGAAGTGTAAAAATGTTTATATTTTTTATAAAACCTTGTTTCAAGTACCAATATAAACATGGTAATTGTGGGAATTATAGTTAGATAACAAAAAAACATGGGACTATCGTATATAAATGAAAATTTAAATCCGTCTATTAATTCCTCTCCAAAGTTTGGATTATTCCACACTATAAAATCATCAACCCATATAGCAAGATAATACGAAAACCCTATTAACATAAGTTGCCAATATTTTTTTATTTCTTTTACCCATTCGAAGGAAATTTTTTGATTATTATTTCCAAATGTGTTATATACTGTTATAAAATTTGTTATTATACCCACAGTTATACCTAATGCATAACCATATATTTCCGAAAGGTTGTAGTAGGAAAATAATTTGGAAAAAACAATAGAAGATATACCCATTAATACATATGATGTAATGTACCAATTAATTTCGTCAGTGGAAATTGCCGCAATTGAAATTAACCATAAGACAAGTAATGAGAGTGTAAGATAGGTAAATGAAATAATAAATTTAAATGGTTGGGGATTAAATAGAAAAAATAAAACAAGAAAGATAATTAATAAAGTTGCATTTGCTACAATTATTCCCAATGTTTCAGGGAGAATTTTTTCATATTCTTTTAAATACATAATATCTGAAATTCTCCTTGAAAGAAACATAGAAAAAATCCCTGATATTATTATAGAAAAAATAAATCCATATATGATCGCAGTATTAAAGTAAATGTTAAATATATTTAAATAGTTAAGTATTATCCACAAAGATAAAGTGGTAATAATCCATGGACCTGAAGCGGTCAATATAGAATAAAGTATGGCAAGTGCATCTGTCGAAACTCTATTTTGAAAGAATAATTTATTTAATTTAAATCCGACTCCCGCCAAGTTATTCCACCACCGAATAGTATAGTTTTTTGTAGTTTCCCACCATTTGATCTAACCTATATCTTAACATTACCCTTTTTTTTCCTATTTCTGATGCTCTTTTTCTAAAAGAATCGTCTTTGTACAAAGTGATAATTGCATTTGCCATGGCTTTAAAATCTTTGGGCTTTACGACAATGCCAGCAGGACCTATAATGTCTTCTTTACTACCGTATATTAATTCTCTACATGCCCCAACGTTTGTTGCAACTACTGGAATACCTATTGATAATGCTTCAAGTATAACTAGTGGTTGACCTTCACTTACACTTGAAATTAGAAGGATATTTAATTTATCGTAATATTCTTTTACGTCAACCATTCCAGTAAATTCAACCGTGTCTTTTAAGTTGAATATTTCTACCATTTCGTAACATTCTTTAAAGTAATCAGGTTCCTCATCGGTAGGACCAATTATGTATAACTTGAAAGATTTTATTTCATCTTTTGCTATTCTTGCAGCTTTTATTGCTGTCTTTATATCTTTTATTTCTACAACTCGTCCTACAATTCCAATGGTAAATGGTTGTTTTTCTTTTCTGTATTGTATGTCTTTGAATCTTTCTACATCAATACCATTTGGTATTACAAGCATTTTTGAGTGTTCACTGCAGAGTTCTTTTTCAAATTTTTGGTTGTCTTCAAATAATGTTGTTATTTTCTTTGCACCTTTGTATACAATTGAGCTTATTGTGTTAAAAAGTTTTATCCACCCTGTTTTGAATTCTTCTTTAATCCAATCCGAACGTAGTATTTCAAGTTGTCTTTCTCTGTGATATATACCATGTTCAGTAAGAATCACGGGTTTGTTGTATTTTAACCCATTTAAAATAGCTGAAATTCCTGCATATCCTGTGGTGATTGTATGGTATATATCGCATTTTGGAAGATCAATAGCCATAGAATTTAAAAAGGGTATCATCATAGAATATAATGTCCAGTAGTAATTTGGAAAATTCTCAAAAGGCAAGTATTTTTCATAGAATTTTAGTATTGAACTCCAATAGAACTCAGATTTTAGGAAACTTGTAAAGTCGAAATTGAGATTTTTCTTAAATAGATAATATAAATCCTTTCCCATTTTATTTTCATTAAATGGATAGGTTATAATTTTTCCTAGAGAATTGGTAAATTTTTTTGTTACTTTTCTTTTATTTTTAAATTTGTATTTTGCAAAGAGGTAGAATTCAAAATAATCTGTTACGTTTTCGGGAAACACGTATTTTTGCTTTCTTTCTCTTGGAGTATCACCCACATGAATAACGCAAAATTCAATATCTTTCATGTTTTTTATTAAAGAATGTCCCCAGTTTGATACGCCTCCCACCACGTAAGGATAAGTACCTTCAAAAAGTAGACCTACTTTCAGATTAATCACCTTCCAAGATTTTTTTTAGTTTTTTTTCCGATGGATTGTTTTTAATTATATAAAGCCCTATTTTTTGTGTATATGATAAATTTAATTTTTCAAGTTCTTTGATTAGTAAATTAAATTTTAAACTTTCGGCAAATTTGTATTTGTTAAAATCCTTTAGTGTTGAAGAAATTAAGATGAGGTATTCTACTTTAGATAAGTCTTCAATACCAAGTTCTTTTTTATGGTACAATTCGTTAAATGTTTCGTTCATTTTTATGTATAAACTTCTTTTATTCCAAGGCAGTTTTTTTAGTTCATACGGTGATTCAATCACCGCTTGATTGTAGTTTATTACAATTATTAAAATTATTAAAATGAAAGTTATAATAAAAAGGATTTTATCCATGTTATCCCTCCAAGAGTATTTTTAGTGCTTCGTTTTTAAATGAAAAGTTATAAGAGTAGAAAACGTTTAATAGTTCTTTTACCTCTTTGATATTACGTTGTTTTAGATAATATAACATTGCTTTTTCAAATAGAGGTTGAAATTTTAGTTTTTTTAGTTTTTCATCTAATATTTTTTCAATCAAGGTATTTTCTCCTAATTCTTGTAATACATCTAATAACAAAAGGATTGCTTCTATATTAAGAGGATATTTTTCTAAGAATTGTAGAAGTGTTTTTTTTGTAGAGATAAGTATATCTGTTTTTTGATTTTCGGTAAGAAATGGAGAAAGTGCATAATAGAATGAATACCTTGCGTATTCTACTTTATTATTGATTTTTGAAAGTTTTTCTAAAAGTAAATTTTCAATATTGTTTATTGCTTCAGTTGTGTATAAAATTACATCTTGGTTTGTTTCTACTTTTATGACTAAATAAAGTAGACGAAGACCTTCCAAAAAGTCTATTTGTTCTTTTTTTAGTAGTTCGAATAACAAACGTATAGCTTCCTTTTTTTGTGAAACACTTCCGTGTTTTATGATTATGTTAAATGGTGCAAGATCAACACTTTTAAAGTTTGGGTTGAATGTTTCAATGTTTTTTTCTTTAAATTCTATAGGGATATATTTTGGTTTTTTTTGGGTTATTAATAATGTTTTTATTATTGGATAATACGGGAAAAATATAATAGATCCAATAAGATCTGATACTTTTAGATCTATTAAGTTTAGTATTAGATATAGAAAGAAGAAGAATATATTTAATTTTATTAAAGAAAGAATTCCAAAAATAAGTGATACAAATATAATTATTTTTTTCATTCTTTTGTATAAGCCTCCAGTATGTTTAGTTTCCTTTCGGTTTTAATTTTGTTTAACACGCGATTTAGTCCTTGGGAATTGCAAGAAGTTAAGAGAATACTTAGCTTGTTTTGTAACGGATTGTAAAAAACAAAATCAGTTTCTCTGATATATTTTCTTATCTTGCTAATATCAAAATCTTTAGTAATAGAAGCTTCGATAAGTGAGTATGGAATTTTAAACCTTTTAAATCTTTCATCTATCTTTTCAAATACGGCTTTAAATTTTTCTATATCTGTAGTTATAGTCTGCTTTTCAAGTTCAATTGAAACATATAGAAGGTTTGATAGCCAATCTGATAAAAGTTTAAGATATGTTTCCGTATTTTTGTTTATTTTCTCAGGGTCCATGTTTTCAATTAGGACAAAACCTATTGTTTTATTTCTTTGAGAAATTTTTGTAGCCATTATAGGTTCCATAGAAAAGTCTACATTTTCATCTGAAATGTACAAAACACTTACAGATGCAAATCCTAAATCATTGGCCATTGAAATTATCTTTGATTTTTCTATTGGAAATGAATTTGGAAGGATTTGTGGACCTTTTCTAACTTTTAATCGTAAAAAGTTGTTCTTACTTAGAGTATATATGGAAACAGTTATGGCGCTTACAAAGTCGTATATTAGTTCCACTGCTTCATTAAATATGTCTTCAGGATTATTAAATTCTATTTCTTTTAATCTATCCACAAACAAAGAAACTCCTTTATTTTCAAGGAGTAGCTTGTTTTGAAGGTCATTAGTCAAAAGTTTATATTTTTCTATAGTTTTTTCAAGTGCTTTTATTTTTTCATTTAAAAGATTAATTTGTGTTTTTTGTTCATTTATTTTTTGTACATAGCTATCTCTAAAAAATCCGGTTATGAACCCCATAGATAGAAGTACTATCGGAAATCTTAGAACGGGCCAAGTAAAGATAACGGTAAAAATATTTATATTGTAGTGGATGTATAAAGATAAAAAATAGAAAAATAAACTAAATGTGGATGAGAAAAAAAACATGTCTAAGCCATGTCTTATAGATATATATATGTTTAATATGCAATATGGATTTGGATAAGATAAAACGTATCCGTAGTATTTGAAAATAATATCAAATGTAAAAAGAAGAGAATTAAGGAGAATAATTTCTATATAGTTGGAGTATTTTTTCATCCTTTTTCACCATCCTTACTATATTATAACAAATTTTAAGAGTTTGTTATAAACGGTTTTTTAGATTGAATTTACTATTAATTTTATTACAAATTTGATTATGTTTTTTCGAGAAAATATTTTAAAATAATTACGACAAAAATAAAGGAATAGTTGGAAAAATCCATTAGTTTATTGACGATTATGTGAATTTTTTTAAATTAATATAGAAATGTTTAATATTATGATAATATTGAGTTTTGAATCTAATGATTTAGGAGGAGGGGAGAAGGTATGAAGAAGATGTGGAAGAAAATTATTGTTTTCGCACTTATTGCTTTGCCATTTGTAATTGCTACTGTGGGAAACCTTACTCTTTGGCCATCAAAAGGAGGAAAGTAAGTTAGAGAGAAAAAGCAGGTGATACGATGGGGAATTTTTTGAAGAATTTAGATTTGAAAAAGAATAGGTTATTTATATATGTATATTTTTTAGGAGCATTATATGCGCTCCTTCTTTTTCTTTCTATAAGAAAAAATGGCTTTGACCTTTTTGACATAAATTTTTACCTAATGATTGCTTTTTATATTGCATTTGAACTTGTGCTTGTAAACCTTCAGACGTTTATTGAGAAAAAATTTGAAGAAAAAGAAAAAAAGTTTGATTTGATATTGAGTGCTGGAATGATTATTTCTATTATTTCTGCTGGTATTCTCAATATTTCAAATGCAATGCTTTTACCTTTGATTTCTTTTCTTTTTTTAAAACCAAAGGTTTTGTTTTCTAAGAATTATCATTTTTTTGTTTTTAATACTTCAATGATTGGTCTTTTGATTTTTATTGCATCCAAGTTATTTCATTGGGGTTCTTTTATCATGAAAAATATCCTTTTATCTTCTCTTTATGTTGTTGTTCTTTCTATTTTTTATACTTTTTTTAATTTTTCTTTTGTATTTTTGTTTTTATATTTTTTCTACAATGGTTCATTTAAGGCTTGTGTAAGACAAGTATTTGGTGAAGGAAGGTTTTTTAATAGTATTTTTACATCTTTGAATATCTTTGTGGTTTATTTTTTGTACAGGTTGGTTGGGGTTTCCGCGATTCCTATTACATTTTTTACAATTGTTAGTGTACAGCTTGGAAATTATTATGCTACAAAATACAGAAATGCAAAGGTTGATTTTTTAACGGTACTTACCAAAAGTTTAGAAGAAAAGGATAGTTATACTTTTGGACATGGAGAAAATGTTTCAAAACTTGCCGTAAAAGTAGCAAAAGAGCTAGGGGTTCCCGATAAAGATTTAAAGTTAATTGAGATTGCGGGAATATTACACGATGTGGGAAAAATAGGAATTCCAGATATAATTCTTTTGAAAACAGATAAGTTGTCTTTTGAGGAGTACGAAATAATGAAAGAACATTCTAAAAAGGGATATGAAATATTAAAAAATATAACAGAGTATAAAGATACTATAGCAAAATGGGTGTTGCATCATCACGAAAGATGGGATGGAAAAGGTTACCCAGATGGGTTGTCAAAAGAAGATATTCCAGTTGTTTCTAGAATATTAACTATATGTGATGTTTTTGATGCACTTACAAGTGACAGGCCATATCGAAAGGCATGGGAGAAAGAAAGGGCAATATTATTTATAGAGGAAAATTCGGGAGTGATTTTTGATCCGAAAATCGTTAAAATATTTTTAAGTTTGGTAAGGAGTGAGTATTAATGATAGTATATGTCTTTTTAATCTCTTTTTTTATTTCTATATTAACTAAAAGAATAAAATTTGTAGTAGGGAGAAGGTATAGGTATTTTTATTTGTTTCCAATACCTTTCGTTCTTCAGGTTATACCGTATTATAGGGAGATTTTAATGCCACTTTCTTTTTCTATATTAATAGTGCTCTTGTTATTAAACAAACATATTCCGGGGTTTTCTTTGATAACAATTGGAACAGTTTTAAATTCATTTGTTATGATGATAAATGGTTGGAAAATGCCAGTTTTAAAAAGTCTTGTAAAAAAATTTGCGCTTCCTATAGGTATGAGGCATGTGGTTGTTGACACGTTTAGTTGGAAAATATTTCTCGGTGATTGGATACCTGTTATTTTGCCGTGGAAAGAATATTATATAATAAGTGTGGGTGATATTTTCGTATATATTGGTGTTTTTTTGTTTTTGTTAAAGATAAAGAAGCAGGATAGATAAATATCCTGCTTTTTTTATGATAAAATTAAAAAAAAGGAGGTATAATTGATGAAAGTTTTTGCAATTGATACATCAACACCACAACTTGTAGTGTATTATAGAGATGAAAATAGGATTATTACTCAAACTTTAATGGCAAAAGATAAACATACGAAAAATTTGAGTATTTTGATGGAAATACTCAAAGAATTTGAAATAGATTTTGATGGATTAGATGTAGTTGGTATAGGAATTGGTCCGGGAAGTTTAACGGGGTTAAGAATTGGTATATCATTTGCCTTAGGACTTTCTATAGATAAAAAGATAGTTACAGTTCCATCGACAAAGATAATAGCGGCAAATCTGTTGTATTGTGGTAAAGATATTGTAGTTGTACGTAAGGCAAGAAGTGGATATATATATGGTGCAATATACGATGATAAATTATCCGTAAAAGTTTCTCCGTTTGTCGAAGAAATTGAAAAATTTAAAGAGAGGTTAAATGGAGATTTTAGCGTTATAGGTGATGCTGCAGAATTTTTCGGGAAAAAATTTCCTGAATTTTTTGACTATCCCCAACCTGAGAGATTGGGAATGCTTGTGGAAAAAGAAATAGAAAATGGGAATTTTGTAGATAAAGTTGATCCGCTTTACATACAAAAATCTATTGCGGAGATTAATTTTGAGAAAAGACACAGAAAGGATGGTTGACTTGGAAAAGTTAACGCCCATGATGAAACAGTATATGGGAATTAAATCAAAGTATAAAGACGCAATATTGTTATTTAGACTTGGAGATTTCTATGAAGCGTTTTTTGAGGACGCTGAGGTAATTTCTAAAGTTTTAAATATAGTGTTGACAAAAAGACAAAGTGCTCCAATGGCGGGAATACCATACCATGCACTTGAAAATTACTTGAAAAAGTTGGTGGAAAGTGGTTACAAAGTGGCTATTTGCGAGCAAATGGAAGATGCATCTCAAGCAAAAGGAATTGTTAAAAGAGAAGTCACCCGTGTTATTACCCCTGGAACAATAATTGAGGCCGAACTTCTCTCAAGTGATAACAATTATTTGATGTCGGTTATTTTTGAAGAAAATTATGTTTCAGCCTTCATTGATGTATCTACAGGTGAGTTATTTTTAAAAATTTTTGAAAAATTAGATGAATTAATTGATTATGTGAAAATTTCAAATATTTCTCAAATAATCTGTGATGAAAAGTTGTATGAAGATTTAAAAAGAGAATTACCAGATATTTTTGTTGAGAAATTGGATGAATGGTATTTTCAAGGGTATGATGAAAAAATAAAAGAGGCGTATAAATTGGCATCTGTTGATCATTTTGAATTATTAGAATCTGAAAAGAAGGTTTTGGGAGGACTTTTAAAGTACTTAGAGTACACTTTAATGGATAGCAAGGTACCACAAAAACCCAAGAAATTAGAAAAAACAAAGTATATGGTCCTTGATTCAAAAACAGTGGATAATTTATCTCTTATTCCCGGGGAAAAAGGGAAGAATCTTTTTGATGTGTTGAATCAGACAAAAACTTCAATGGGTGCAAGATTATTAAAAAAATGGATTTTACAACCTTTAAAAGATAAAAATGAAATATTAGAAAGACAGGGGTTAGTAGAGGCTTTTTATAATGATCAATTACTTTTAAATGAGATAAGGGAGTATTTAAGCGGAGTTTATGATATTGAAAGAATTTTAACAAGGCTTAGCTATGGAAAGGTTTCACCAAAAGATTTGATATCTTTGAAAAACAGTCTTTTGTTGATTCCACATATTAAAGAAGCTTTGAGCACAAATAAAAAATTGGAAGATTTTGCAAGTAACTTAGATGAATTTAGGGAAGTGGTGGTGTTTCTTGAAAGAGCATTATATGACGAACCATCAAACTCACCTGGTGATGGAAATGTAATTAAAGAGGGATATTCTGTTGAGTTAGATGATTACAGGAATTTATTGTTTCATTCTGAAGAAAGACTGAAAAAATTTCAAGAATTAGAAAGGCAAAGAACTGGTATTCAAAAGTTGAAAGTAGGATTTAATCAAGTGTTTGGATATTATATTGAAGTACCAAAAGGACAGATAAAGAACGTTCCAGAAGATTATATAAGAAAGCAAACGTTGGTAAATTCAGAAAGATACATAACGCAGGAATTAAAAGAATTTGAGGAAAAAATAATGTCTGCACGCGAGAAAGTAGAGCTTATAGAAAAAAGTTTATTTGAAGAAATACGTGTGAAACTTTTAGATTATGTGGAAAATTTAAGAGTACTTGCACAAAAACTTGCACAGCTAGATGTTGTAAGCAATTTCGCAATGGTGTCTAGACTGTATGGTTATACAAAGCCAGAATTTACAGATAGTGAATTTAGTGTAAAAAATGCAAGGCATGCTGTAGTTGAGAGATACATTTCAGATTTTATTCCCAATGATATTTACATGGATAAAAAAAGAAGAATGTATATTATTACGGGACCAAATATGAGTGGTAAGAGCACTTATATAAGGCAAGTTGGATTAATTGCCATAATGGCTCAAATTGGATGTTTTGTACCAGGAGAAAATGTTAAACTTCCCATTTTTGATAGAGTATTTACGAGAATGGGTGCAAGAGATGACATCTCAACTGGCAAAAGCACTTTTTTAGTTGAAATGAGTGAGGTAGCTTTGATTTTGGATAAAGCGACAAGAGAGAGTTTAGTGCTTTTGGATGAAGTGGGGAGAGGTACAAGTACATTTGATGGAATAAGTATTGCCTGGGCGATGAGTGAATACATATATAACGAAATTGGGTGTAAGACAATATTTGCAACACATTTTACCGAATTAACGGAGCTTTCAGATGTGTATGAAGGAATAAAAAATTTAACAATAGCAGTAAAAGAAACAAACAATGGTGTGATATTTTTACATAAGGTTATTGAAGGAGTTGCAGATAGAAGTTACGGTATAGAGGTAGCACAAATTGCAGGTATTCCTGCAGGTGTTGTAGAGAGAGCACGTGAAATATTAGATGTAATTTCAAAGAAAAGTGAATTGGAAAAAAAAGTAAGTGTGTTAAAACAAGGACAACTAAAGAAAATAAAAAGTAAGAAAAAAATACCAAATGGACAACTTTCACTATTTGAGGGAGGTGTTAATGGTTGAAGTTAAAGGACCTCCTTTTTAAAAGTTATATAAAAATCATTGTTTTTGGATTGATTATTTTGTTTTTAGTACTTTCTTTATTTTATCTTTTTGTAAATTTTCGTATAAATAAACAGATTGAAGATATGTCCGTATCCTTTGTCAAAAATACCATGGAGATTTTTGAAAGAACTTTAAAGAGTTTTAATTGGTATTTGGATAAAGAGTTAGAATCATCTATTTCATATTTGGAAATGAATCCAGATGAAGGAGAAAGAGTTTTAACTTTACTATTTTCAAAGGCCCCTTTCTATTTTAAACATGCATATATGGATATTTTAGATTTTAATGATTTAGATAAAAAGTTGAGAGGAAAACTCAGTAAATCTGTAGATTATTATATTAAAAAAAATATCGTTAATGGAATTTTCAAAAATAATCTGTATATTAGGATAAATGATAAGGTATATGTTTTGAGAATGAGTTTGCCACTTGAGTTTCTAAAGGATACTTTTAGTGAGATAAATGATATGAGTAAAAATTTTAAATTTATATCTTCAGTTAACGTTTGTGATTCTTCTGGAATGCCCATTTCAAAAAGATTTCTTAAAACAGATTTAAGTGAAAAGGACTTAAAAAGAGTTTTTAGTGATAGTATTTTGCATATAAAAAAACAAAGAGGAATTTATACAATATATTATCCATGGAAATTTGAAAGTGAAAAAGAAGTTTTTGGACCTTTACTTTTAAGTGTGTCATTTGACTTTTCGTATATATATAAAGTCCTTTTTTATATGTCGTTAATAATTGGTGGTGCAGTTTTAATAGGTATTTTGTTTTCTATAAAGCTTTCAAAGAAGATTTCTAGAAGATTATCTAGTTATTTTGAAAAATTGATTTCCAATATGAGAGAGTATAGAAAGACAAAAATATTTGATGTGGATAATTTTGAAGATTGTGAAATAGATGAGGTTAATGAATTAATACGTGAATATGAATACATGATAGAAGAAATGTCTGCAACATTTCAAGAACTAACTGCCATGAATGAAGAATTAGAAAATAGTTACAAAGAAATAGAACGTGTAAATGATGAGTTAGAATCGGCATATTTGGATTTTAGTATAAAACTTTCAAAAGTTGCAGAAGGATACGATGAAAATACAGGGAATCATATAGATAGAGTGGGAATTTTGTCGGCGTTTATAGCAGGAAAGATGGGGTTTTCAAGGGAAATGGTTTATAAAATAAGACATTATGCACCATTGCATGATATTGGCAAGATTTTTGTTGATAGAAATATTTTAACGAAAAATGGAAGATTGACAGAAGAGGAATGGGAAGAGATGAAAAAACATACGATATACGGTGCACGTTTAATTGGTGATAAACCACATTTTGAAGTTGCAAGGAATATAGCACTATATCATCACGAAAACTGGGATGGAAGTGGATATCCATACGGCTTAAAGGGAGAGGAAATTCCTATTGAGGCTGCTATAGTTCATCTTGTAGATGTTTACGATGCACTTAGATCGGAAAGGCCGTATAAGAGGGCATTTACGCATGAAGAAGCTATGAAAATAATAATGGAAGGCGACAAAAGGACAAAACCACAACACTTCTCTCCAAAAGTGTTGGAGGTTTTTGTAAGGTGCGAAAAGACAATTAAGAAACTTTGGAAAAAGATTTATCAGTGATATCTTTGTACTGTGAATTTATATATTTCAAAATTTTCTGAATATATACCTGCTTTTAGTTTTGCAATTCTTATTTGTTCATCTGTTGAATTAACACCTTCTATATCTGGAAGTAGAAGCCCTCTTCTGTTCCCTTGTTTTACTATTATTCCATATTTTTTTGGATCAAGTTCTTTAATTGAGTTTACTTTCTCTATTTCACTTAGCACATCTACAGATACAATAATTGAACCAAGTTCTTTTTTTGAAAGTGGTAAAAACCTTGGGTCTTGTGTTGCAGCAGCGATTGCATTATTTCTTATTTCTAGTGCAAGATTTTCTTGAGTAGGTTTAAACGTTCCTATACACCCCCTTAAATTTCCATCTGTAGTATGTAGAGTTACAAAACAGCCCGCTTTTTTTTCGAATAATTCTTTTGGCAATGAGTTGTCCGGATTTATTATTTTTGAATATAAAACATAATTTTCTATTACCTTTATTGCCCATTTTACATATGGATGTTCTCCAATCATAGTTGTCCTCCTTTCGAGCGGAGAAATAAATCTATTATAAGTCTAACTTCGCCGATACCTATACCAAATTTTTTAGCAATTTCTGCTTCACTGGTACCGTTGTTGTAAAGTTCGATTATTTTTTCTTCCATTGTTTTTTCTGTTTTTGGTTCTTTTTTTATTTCATTTTTTTCTTCTAGAATTATTTTTTCTTCTTTGATTATATTTTCCTGTGTTTTTTGTATATTTTTTTCTTTTAATTGAGACATATCCAAAAGTACCTTTGAATAAAGGTCATTAATTTCAGAAATTAAATCGTTGACTTCTTTCATTTTTTGTTCTAATATTTCCAACTTTGAATCAACAAAAGTTTTTACCCGCCCCATTAACTGGATGAGACGTTCTTCATCTTCTTTCAATTTTTCAGGTTGATTTTTGGTAGAATACAGATGCACAAGGTATGTACCCCATGCAAATGAAACACTAAAGATAGTTGATAATAGCACTAGCCATTCAACAAAACTCATTTTTTCCCTCCATAGATTACCGTTGGAAAATTTTTAAGTGTATTTCCAGACCAATAGAGTTTGTTTTTAATTATACTAGTTGGGGTAGGTTGAGCAGATATCAGAACACTTTCTTTTGGGATATATACTATAAATGAAGAATTTTCATTTGGATTTATTTGTATATTACCTAAACTTAATGTGTATTTGTTGTTGCCTATTGTGACTAGGTTTTCTATTACGGCAACTTCTTGTATTTCTAAGATTCCTGCCCTTTCTGAGGCAGAGTTTTTGTACATTTTTACACTCATGTTTTTTCCGATTTCCTCTGATATCTTTTTAAAATAATCAAGAAAGGTAGCAGATGAATTTTGTGTATAGCTTACTTTGTAGTTTTCCATTTCCTTTGGATCGTTAAAAGAAAGCCCTGCAATGGTTGTTATAGTTGCAGCGTTTGAATAATCAGTTTCAATAATAGTTTGATAATATGTGATATCGAATTTTGGTTTTCGATTAAATATTGTGAAAAAATCAAATATTAAAAATGCTACTATCATGAAAAGTAATATGTAAAACAAAGTTTTGTTTTGCAAAAAAATTACCTCCTTATCCTTTCTTTAGTTCTACAAAATTTACATATGTTACTAGTCGTTGGATATCCACATTTTTCGCAAAATTTTATTTCTATTTTTTCTTCAGGTAAGAATTTTTTCATCTCTAAAATGCTGTATACGATGTTTAATTTTTGATCCCTAGAAAACTCTATGTTTGTTTTGAATTTTTTTTGTGTGCTTTTTAGAGAGTTTGGGCAAGCACAACCGATATATGGAAGAGATTTTAGTTTTGTGTATGTTAAAATTTCTTCTTCTGTTAAAAAGTACAATGGTTTAATCCTTCCAACTAGTTTTTTTTCTTTTATTGTAGGTGTTAAGGGACCTGTTCTTTGAAGTTGTGTTATGTTTTTGTTGAACATGTTGTTGAATATGAAAAAGACCTCATCATCTAAATTATGACCTAAAACCACATAATCAAAATCATTTTCGAATGCGTATTTGTTTAATATATATCTTCTTATCATTCCACAGTATGAGCAAGGTTTATATTTTATATCCATTATTGTAAACCCTTCTTCTTTTTCTAAATCGTATATAGTTAACTTTTCATTTGTCATCTGTGTGATTTTTAGTGCTATTTCTTCGGATTTTTCGGTAAATACGGGGATTCCAAGTCGTATAAAAAAGTATTCTATTTTTAAATTGAATTTTTCTTTTAATTTTGAAAGAATGTAGCTTACTGCTACAGAATCCTTTCCACCTGAAATTGCAACAAGTAATTTTTTATTTTTGATTTTGTATTTATTCAAAAATTTTCCTATTTTTCTTTCAAAGTATTCCACAAAATGGTCTTCGCAAAGTCTTGGTGATTTGAAAATAGCTTTTTTCTTACAATGTTGACATTTCATAAAGTACCTCCCTTTAGCATTTTCCAATGAAATCTAATACATCACGGTCAAATTGTTTAACAGAATTTGTAAGTTTTCCCACTCTTCTTATTGTCTCTTCCACATCTTCTGCAACTATTCCATTTCCACATGGAACGTCTATATTGTGTAAAGCTAAGTTGCTTACTTGTAGAGCAGTAAGAGTACCAGTTATAGCTTTAAGTGCACATCCTCTTTTGGCACCATCACACGTTAATCCAAAGAGTGTACCTAAAGTATCATTTATTGCATTTTTTATTTGTTTTTTATTCCCATTGTTTATATAAGTTAATCCTGCTGCAGCCCCTGCTGCTGAAATGGTTCCAGCACCGCAGATGGGGGTTAAAAGTCCTGTGTATGCCTTTATATATATTGTAACTAGTATACTTAATAGTGTGGCTTTTAATAATTTGTCTTTTGAAACTTTGTCTTTATATAAAGCAAGTGGTAGTATACAGGACAAACCTTGATTTCCACTTCCAGCCACCGTCATTACAGGTTTCAAAGCACCACTCATTCTTGCATCTACACCTGCACTTACATACTTTACATACTCATTTATTGCGGCATTTGAGAAGTTTCCTTCTGTGTTTATTCCAAATTTTGCAATTTCCAGATTCATTTCAATGGCTTTTTCAACGAAGTCTAAGATATCTGTATCTGGATTTTCTATGTAATCTAAAATCTTATCTATGGAAAAGTTTTTAATTTTTTCTATGCTTGTTTTTTTAGGATTGAATTTTTCATTTTTAATTACTTTGCCATCAATCACTATTTTTGCAATGTTATCATGTTTTCCCTCAATAAGTATCTGTACATTGTTATCTGAGATTATAGTTGTATCCACAAAAAGGTAATTTTTTTCGTTAAGAGAGATTTTTACTAAATTTTTTATTTTCATAGCACTTTCCAAACATTTTGGATTTATATTTTTTAAAACTTCTAAACCTTTTTTTGCATCTCCACATATGTATCCCAAAGATGCTGCAAGTTCAAGCCCAAATATATCTGTGCCTGGTATATTTACTACCAAACCATTTTTATACGTATTCTTATCCAAAGATATTTCTATTGCTTTTAATTCACCTGTTGAATGCTCTTTTCCAACTGCTGTCGAAAGTGCGATTGCTATAGGTTCTGTGCAACCATATGCAGGTTTAACTTGGTCAAAAAAAATTTCTTTTAGCATAAAAATCCCCCTTTCAAAAGAATTATACCATATGGTAGAATAATATGATAATTAGGAGGTGAAAACATGAAAAAGTCTATAGTGTGGATGTTTTTGATAATTTCTTTAATTTCTATTTCCATGAGTATTTCAGATGCAAAGAAATTACCAGATGGGACAGATGTTTTGATTAGGGGAATTGTAACAGTAGAACCAGGCCCATTTGATGTTAATATCATATTTGTTCAAGATGAGAGTGCGGGTATTAATGTGTATCTTAAAGGTGGGTATTTTGAGAAAGTTAAGCGTGGGGATTTAGTTGAGGTTAAAGGTTATTTGTGGACACATAGATTAAATCGGGAGATAGTAGTGAGTAAAAATGGCGTTAAGGTGATTTCAAGTGATAATGAATTGCCAGAGCCATTAAAAATAAAAACTGTTGATATTAACGATGAATCACTTCAAGGGCTATTCGTTGAAGTTGAAGGAAAAGTTGTGAGTATTGAAAAAGGGGATACGCGAAAGATATACATTGATGATGGTAGTGGAAAGGGTATGGTCTTTATAAGGGAAAACACAGGAATATTGACTTCGTATTTTAGAGTTGGAATGAAAATGAAGGTAAAAGGTGTACTTGGAAGATATCAAGCATTTTTTGAGCTTTGGCCAAGGGGAATGGAAGATATAGAAGCTGGAGATGTTTTTCCACCAGAGGTAGGATCCGTGTTTTTGAAGAATAACAAAGTTTATGTGGTTTTTAATGAACCTGTAGATCCAACAAGTGTGAATGATAATAAAACTGTTAGAATTTCAAATGTTGAAATTAAAGGACATGAAATGTTCTTTAACAACAGAGTAATAATTTTGGATGCTGGTGTTGAAAAACCTGAAAAGATAATGATAAGATTTATAAGAGATATTAATGGAAATAAAATGGGGTCAAAAATATTATCGATTGATCCAAAAAAAGATATTTTTGAAAATAGAGTTTTATTCGATGAAGGACATGGTCAACAAGCGGGGAATGCCGATTGGGTAATTAATGGGGCATATTCTAAATTTGCAAACTCTATAGATGGGTATGTAAAAGGTACAAAGGAAAAACTTTCCTTTGAACTTTTAAGCTTATACAAGGTACTTGTAATTCCAGAACCTAACAAACCATTTGATAAGACAGAAGTACAGGCAATTGTAAAATTTGTGGAAAATGGTGGAGGGTTATTCCTTATAGCTGACCATGGTGGATCAGATAGAAACCATAACGGGTGGGATTCTCCAAAAATATTTAATCAATTTGTTAAAAAGTTTGGTTTTGTATTTTCGGAAGATAATATCCAAGAAGAACCTTTAAGATATATATATGAACATTATATAACAAGTGGTGTAGAAAAAGTAGGTGTATGGGCAGGAAGTACGATAAAAATTTTATCAGATAAGGTAAAGGTTTTAATAGCAGATAGATTTAAAAAGCCGTTTTTAGTTGTTTCAACTTTTGGAAAAGGAAAAGTAGTGGCAATTGGTGATAGCTCACCTTTTGATGATGGTACCGGTGATAGAAATGATATTTTACACAATGGTTGGGATTATGGAGATGATGCAAAACTTGCTATTAATATAGTTAATTACTTGAAGAATGATAATATAAAGTAAAATTTTTACAATTGGGAGAAGTACTTCTCCCAATTGTTTATTTAGTCTTCAGGATAGTTTGTTATTTTCTTAATATCTTTGTATACGTTTTTAAGGGAAGAATATACCTTTTTATACGCTTTATTATACAGTTTTTCGTATATTTCTACTTCTCTTTCGTTGGGTTGAAATATATTTGAGTAATGTACCATTTTTTTTACTACAGTTTTTATATCTGAAAACGCGGCAAATACACATATTGCTGCTCCAAGGCCAGAGGTTTCATGTGTTTCTGTTTTATATACGGGAAGGTTGAACATATTTGCGGTTATTTGACAGATGCGATTACTTTGTGCACCACCACCTGAAACTGTTAATCTATTTATTTTAATTTTCCCCTTCTTTTCAATTCTTTCTAATCCATCACGGAGCGCATAATTTATTCCCTCTATTATCGCTCTATAAATATGTCCTTTTGTATGTATATCTCCAAAACCAATTATTGCTCCCTTTGCATTTGGCATATCAAGTCCTGGAGTCCACATGGGATATAGAATAAGTCCGTGTGATCCTGGGGGAATATTATCGAGAAATTTGTTTAATATTACTTCGGGGGCTACTTGTAATTTTTCTGCGAGTGATATTTCTTTTTCTCCAAATTCTCTTATAAACCACTTTATTAGCCAATATCCCCTGAATATTTCTATTTCTGGGTTGTACATGTTTGGGATAACTGCCGGATACGGAGGAATAAATGGTATAGGTTCAAAGTATTTTTTAGATGTGACTTGAACCGTTGCAGTTGTCCCAAAGCTTAGACTTGCACAATTTTCGGTTATACAACCTGTTCCCAAAGTTTCACAGCCTTTATCTGAACCAGAGGTTATTATATCTATTCCTTCTGGAAGACCTATTTCTTGTGAAACTTTTTTTGATATTTTTCCAATGGAGATACATGGGTCAACTAATTTTGGAAGTTGTTCTCTTGTGAATCCAAACAACCGCCAACGCCAATTTTTGTCACTTTTAGGCCAATCTTGTTTTTTATAGTCAAATGGTATATGTCCAATTTGAGATGCTTTTGAATCGATAAATTTTCCCGTTAGTTTGTACAAGAGATATCCTGATAATAGTAGAATTTTATGAGTTTTTTTCCAAACATCTGGTTCATTTTCCATTACCCAATTTGGTCTACTTCTTCTATAAATTCTCAATGCTGTTTTTTTCATGCGTATAATTGAAAATCCTATATTTTCAATAAAATTTAGCACATTTTTCTGCGATGCTTTTCTTTGATCAAGCCATATAATTGCTGGTCTAAGGGGCTTTCCTTCTTTATCTACAAAAACAATAGTATCCCTTTGGGTTGTTATGCTTACACCTAGAACTTTTGAGAATTTTCCTTTATTTCGCTCTTTTAACCTTTTTACAGAACTTGAAAGAGCATTCCAATAAATTTCTACATCTTGTTCCGCTAACCCCGGTTTTGTAGAAAAATATGGGACGTATGTTATTTTTTCGATATCATGGAGTTTTCCGTTTTCATCAAATAAAAGTGCTCTCAAACTTTGAGTGCCGCAATCAATACTTATTGCATAGTTCATTTTTGCACACTCCAAATTTTTAATTTTTTCTATATAATATTATATCTCCAAATGGTATATATAAAAAAACAAGCAACCTTTAAAGGTTGCTTGTTTTAATATATGGGATTTTCAACAATATATTCAGTTACAAGTTCTTTGTAATCATCAAACCAGTATGCATTTGGATTTCTTTTGAAAACCATAATT
The DNA here is from genome assembly GCF_001999655.1 of Thermosipho sp. 1074. Taxonomy (NCBI): domain Bacteria; kingdom Thermotogati; phylum Thermotogota; class Thermotogae; order Thermotogales; family Fervidobacteriaceae; genus Thermosipho; species Thermosipho sp. 1074. The sequence continues at coordinate 286,999 of NZ_LBEX01000015.1, forward strand.
TTCCCAGCATCCTTTGGATTGTGAGCTCTTTGATATCTGAATATTATATGTTCATCTGTAAGTGCTGAAACTTCTATCTTTCCGGTTTCATGTGACATAACAAATCTTGCTCTTTTTGCAAGCCCAGATACGTTCATTATTGCTTTTAAGAATATTTGATATCCTTCTTCAACTGGTACCGCAAAAGGTTTATTACCGGATACCGGTCTTCCTTGGAAAACGTAATATGGTGGTATTCCGATAAATGATAATTTTTGGAATAGTTCCATTAAGGTTTTCCAATTAGCATTTACCCCTTTGATTAAAGGTGTTTGGTTTGCAAGAATTGCACCAGCTTTTAAAAGCATATTAACGGCTTTAATAGCTGGTTCTGTTAATTCCCTTGGATGGTTGAATTGTGTCATTATGTATATTTTCTTTTCATCAGTTGAATATTTTTTGATAAGCTCAATTAATTCAGGATCTTCTATTATCCTATACGGATTGAAAGCAACCATTTTAGAACCTATCCTTATGATTTTTACGTGTTCTATTTCTCTAATTCGAGAAATTATTTTTTCTAATTTTTTGGTAGAAAGTAATAGAGGATCTCCTCCAGTAAGAAGTACGTTTGTAATTTCTTTATGTGATTTTATATATTCTAAATCTTTTGTTACATCTCTTGCGACTTCTTCGCCGATGTTGATAAATAATCTTTTTCTAAAGCAAAATCTACAAAAACCCCCACATACATCGTTTACCAACAAAAGAGCGGTGTCTCTGTATTTGTGTTGTAGTCCTTTGCTTATTGTATAGCTTTTTTCGTTTGAAGCATCTAGTCTTCCCCATTCTTCAAGTTCTCCTATTTGAGGAATTATAAGTTTTCTTATAGGATCATTTGGATCTTCCCAATTTATGAGATTTAAATAATAATCATTAGTTCGGAATTTGTATTTTTCCGTTACTCTTTTCAATTCTTTTTTTTCTTTATCTGTAAGCTGGTCGACTTTTGAAATGTCAATAATATACTTTACAGGCATAATATCCCTCCTTTGTAAAAAATTGGTATGTTTTCAGGAAAGAAAGGAATAGTTTGGTTGGTCTCATTTTAATTTTAACAAATATAAGTTAATTTAATATTGTTAGTAAGTAAATATATAATTGCATTTACGTATATTATATATTAAAAGTGTTGTATAAGTTTATGCAGATCAATTGTTAATTGAATTTATTACGTAATTAGAAAAAATGTATTTTATATTAAATATTAATTAAATAAAATAACTTTAGAATATGGGTTGATTTATTTTTATGCATCGCATAATTTTAACATTTTTTGTGTGTTTATTGTAACAAATAAGTGGTAGATTATATTATGCAACGCAGAATAAAGGAGGTGTTGTTTTGGAAAGGTTGGGAAGATTTGTTCAAAAGAATGCGCTTTTGATAATTATTGTTACTTTTGTACTTACGGCTTTTTTCCTGGTTCAAATTAAAGATTTAAAGATAAGGGATGACATTACAAAATATCCACCAAAAGATGATCCTTTAGTGCAAAAGTATGAATCTCTTGCAGAAGAATTTAACATTAATTCCATGGTCATGGTGGGATTTGAAATTGAAAATTCAGAAGATTTAAGAAAGATTGATGAATTAACTACCAAGGTTGAAAAGTTGGAAGGAGTAGAACATGTTACTTCGATAACAAATATTCCACTTGTTGTAAACACGGAAAATGGTATTGAGGTTTCTACAGTTTCTGAAATGCTTAAATCAGGAGAGGTAGAACCAGCGTCTCTTTTGAAATATAAAACGCTAAGGAGTAAGTTTATTTCTGACAATGGGAAATCTGGATTGATGTTAGTTTCTCTTGAAAGTGGGAAGGAATCTGAAGCATTTGAAGCGTTAAAAGATTTAGCAGAAAACAACTATTATAAAGGTGTTCATTTTTACGGAGTTTCTGCTGTGAATCAGGCTGTTAAAGAGATAACTTTTAGAAATCTAATGAAACTTGTTCCCATATCGCTTTTAATAGTGGTTGTAATTTTGACAGTTACATTTAGAAGATTTACAGGTGCTTTTTTGCCAATTTTAGGGGTAATTATTAGTGTTATTTGGACTATGGGATTAATAGTAGTTTTTGGATTCGACATTACAATAGCAAATTCCATTATACCTGTTGCTTTGATATCTATTGGTACGGCTTATTCTATACACGTTGTGAATAAGTACTATGAAGAAAAGGGAAATAAGAAAGAAAGGGTAATTTACACGTTAAGAGATGTTGGCATTGCTGTCTTATTAAGTGGTCTTACAACCGCAGTGGGATTTTTGTCATTACTTACTGCTGATATAAAACCTGTTTGGATAATGGGGATTTTCTCTAGTATTGGAGTTATGTTGTGTAACTTTATAGCGCTATTTTTTGTTCCAGCGATGTTGTATTACATAAATCCGCCTACAGTTTTTCATGTGGATGAAAAGAAACATTCAAGGTTGGTTTTAAGGCCCAAACTAACACTAACTGTTTTGATTATCCTTGTTATTGCAACGATACCATTTATTTTTAATATAAAAACAGATATGGATATTGTTAATTCTATAAATGATAACGAGAGAATTATTGTAGATAAACGTTTTATTGAAACAAATTTTGGAGGCTCTGATTATTTATTCATAGATGTGAAGGGAGATTTTAAAGATCCTGCTGTTTTAATTGCAATGGATGAGATAGAAAGAAGGTTAAATAATTTAGATGGAGTTGTAAATACATTTTCTATTGTTGATACTTTGTTGGATTTAAGTAGGGCATTTACTGGATTTTATTCTATACCGTTCTCAAAAGACGAGTTGTCAAACTTGTGGTTTTTTCTCCAAGGAAATGAAACAATTTATTCCGTCGTTAACAAACAACTAAATAGGGGGATTATACAAGTAACAGTCAAAGTTGATAGTGAAAGCAAAACAAGGAAATTAATAAATGATATAGAAAAAATTTTAGAGAGTGTGCCAAAAGGTTTTGAAGTTTCCCATACTCCCGATTTTAAATATTACGCAAAAGCACTTAATGTAGATGTTAAAAAACTTGAGAAAACATATAATTTAGTGAAGAATATGCCATTTTCTAAGATTGCAAGATTACATAGAGATGAAATTTTAAAAGCAATTGATGATGTAGAAAAATTATTAGGAGAAAGTGTAGAAGATAAAGAAAGGGTTGTAGATCAGCTTTTAAGTATGAAGAAGTTTGAAGAAGAAGAATTTGATTCTGATTTTGGCTATCTATTATACAACGAGCTTTATTTGCCTGTAAAAAAATGGAAGGCAAGTTATTTTGCAAGGAAATTAGGAATTCCATATAACGAAAATACCGAACAATATTTAAAGATAGTATCCGAAAAAGATATATATATTCCAAGTTTAAAGCCAAGTTATAGTGCAATACACACAGGTGCACAAGAAATAGCGTTGTACGTGAGTGATTTATTGTTTAAGAATCAGTATCAATCCATGTTTTTGACTTTATTCGTAGTTTTTGTACTTTTGCTTTTACAAATGAAGTCTTTTGCAGTGGGAATAATAGGAGTAATTCCGTCGATTTTTACCGTCTTTTTCAACTTTGTGCTTATGGGTATGTTGAACATACCGCTTAATACTGCAACAATTTCTATTGCTGCTATTGCAATAGGTGCAGGGGTAGACTATGCTATTCATTTTATTTCCAGGTACAAGATCGAAAGTGAAAGGTTGGGTAATAAAAAAGATGCGGTTGTAAAGACTATATTTACAACAGGAAGGGGAATAGTATTTAATGCATTGGCTGTTTCATTTGGATTTTTCACATTTGTATTTTCGGATATTAAGATGTTAAGGCAATTCGGGCTTTTAACGGGTATTACTTTGATTTTGAGTGCACTTTTAACAATATTATTCTTATCTGCGGCATTTTCGATAAAAGGAGGTAGAAAGGCATGAAGAAGTTTTTGACGGTATTTTCACTATTATTTGTTATTTTTGCATTTTCTATAACAGGTCAAGAGGTTTTGGATAATGTAAAGGATAGTTATCAGAATGTAAAAGACGAGAAGGCACTGTTTGAATTAAAAATGACTGATGAAAAGGGAAACGTACAACGAAAAGAATTTACTATTTACATGTACAAAAAAAGTGAAGATGTTGTATATGCGATAATTAGATTTAAAAAACCTGCATCTGATAGAAATTTAACGTTATTGGTAAGAGGTTCGGACAATATATATTTGTACATGCCGGCATTTAGAACCACAAAGCGTATAAGTGGTGCGGCAAAAAACGATAGATTTGCAGGTTCAGATTTTACATATAAAGATATTGAGCTTGTTTATAAGGTAAGTGATAGAAATTATAATGCAGAGTTAACTAAAGAGGATGAAAATTATTATTATTTACATATTACACATAACGATTCAGAACTTGATTTTAAAGAGTTAAATATGAAAATTGATAAAAAATTACTTTTACCAGTTTACATAGAATTTTTCAACTGGCAAGGTGAAAAGTATAAAACTATAACGTTTGAAAAAATTCAAAACATAGATGGTTATAACGTCCCAACAAGTATTGTTGCAAGAAACTTAAAAGAAAATACAGTAACAGAAATTATCCTTAAAGATGTAGAGTTTGATATAGGTATTCCTGAAAAATTCTTTTCGCCGATTACTATATCAAAACCCATTTTAAGGTATTAAGGAGGTGTAGTTTATGAAAAAATTATCTGTATTATTCTTATCAATTTTAGTTGTTTACGCATTTTCATTTACTTTGAACTTGGAAAGTGGGTATCTTTATCTTGATACAAATTTAGTTGATATAGGACAGTATAAAATGTATTTTCCATTAACATTTAGTAGTGATACAAAGTTTGATAGGACTTTTTATACAAAATCAACACTTATTTTTGATCAGGTTTATGATAGTTCTTATATTTATTTTGAAGGGGATTTCTATTCAATTTTATATCCTGCACCATTAACTTTAACCACTTTAAAAGAAGCATATGCGGAAGCTTATACAAAATTTGGTGATATAAGGGTTGGAAAATTTATTGAGAGATTGCCTGATTCAGAGATTTTCAAAGTTTATGACAAAGTTGGAAAATTTTTTGAAAGTGAAAAACTTCCAACAATAGGTGCAAGGTATATGTATAATACTGATTTTGGAAGTATAAGGTTAAATGTTTTTTCAAATTTTGTCCAATTTGAAAGACCTGCAACTTATACGTATACAGTTAAAACAGACTTACCCGACGATTCACTAATTTTAGCCTTGTTGAACACACCTTCAACTCCCGTTTTAGATGGATTAAGGCCCATGTTATCGTATGGAATGGGTTGGTTTGGTAATATTCTTGGTGTGGATTATTCTCTATACCTTACATACAAAGGAGCAGATTATTTTGTAGTAGATAAAATTTCAGAAGAAGGGTTAGTTGTTAAAAGACCTTTTGTTTTTACAATTTCAAATAGTTTAGTCTATCAGATTCCAAAGACTTCATTTTTGGTACATAACTATTTAGGTTTTGAATCTGGAAATGTTTCAGATTTTGAAATCCCTGTTTCAGGTGTTGGAGATGTAAAAATTGAAGAGAAAGTACCAAGCTTGTTAGAAAACGTTTCAGGAGTTGAATATCAAATAGGTAGTAATGGATTAGTAGGTGTTGATGGGTATGTTAAGTTAGTAGACCTTAAATACGATAGTTTTTTAGTGGGAATATATGGCAATTACTCAAAAGATAACTTTAATGTAAAAGGTATGGTAAAATATAATTTAGAGGATTTTGATGCGTTATACGAATTGGGCTACAACTTTGATGATTATACAGGTATTTTCTTAAGAGGTAAATGGAACAAGGATATAACTTTAGTAATGGTTGGACTAAAGTCAGAAATATAAAACCTGCGGTTTTTTTGGTTTACTATGGAGGGAACATTGCGGTTAATAAAAAAATATAAAAATAGGAAGTTATACGATACCTTAGATAAGCAATTTATTACATTGGATGATATTGCTAATTTTGTTAGAAATGGTGAAGTTATAAAAGTTGTGGATAACCTGGGTAATGATATTACCCAGGAAATTTCTTTAAAAGCGAGAATTAAGGGAAAAGTATTTGGTGGGTTAAAAAGGGAGATTGTTGAAAAATTGATACATGCTTTTATAAGGTTTTTTAATGGAAGTTCTGATGAATTTGTTGAGATTTTGTTGGATCTTGTTGATCAAGGTGTTTTAACGTCTGAAATGGCAAAGGACATAGGAAATTCGGTTATTAAACATTTTAACGAATTTAATGATAAATTAAAAGCGGATATATTAAGCGTTATAAGTTCTGCAGGTTTTGTTCCAAAGGAAGAATACGAGAAGTTAAAATTAGAATATGAGGAATTGAAAAAGAGATGCGGTAAATTAGAAAGGAAGTGAAAATTTGTATATTTCAGATAAGGCAAAGATAGGAAAAAATGTTAAATTTGGGCACAATGTGGTAATTGAAGATGGTGTCATTATCGAGAACAATGTGCAAATAGGTCATAACGTAGTTATTAGAGAGGGAACTATCATAAGGGAAGGTTCTGTTGTTGGTGATAACACAGTTCTTGGAAAGAAGCCATTTAAAGCCAAAGTATCTGCAACAACGGAGGAAAAAGAATTACCACCACTTGTTATTGGAAATTTTGTTACAATAGGGGCGTTATGCGTAATCTATAGAGGTGCAATTTTAAGTGATTTTGTTTTTGTAGGTGATCTTGCAAGTATACGCGAAGATGTGAAAATAGGAGAGTATACTATCATTGGTAGAGGGGTAACGGTAGAAAATAAAACACAAATAGGAAAGTATGTAAAAATTGAAACAGAGGCATACATAACTGCAATTTCAAATATTGAAGATTTTTGTTTTGTTGCTCCTGAAGTAACGTTTACAAACGATAATTTTTTAGGAAGAACTGAAAAGCGAAAAAGATACTTTAAAGGACCTACTTTAAAAAAAGGTGCGAGAATTGGTGCAAACGCTACAATTCTTCCAGGAATAGTAATTGGTGAAGATGCATTGGTAGCTGCAGGTGCAGTTGTTACAAAAGATATACCTTCTAAAAAAGTTTATGCAGGAGTTCCGGCAAGAGAACTAAAGGATGTGCCTGCAGATGAGTTATTGGAAAATCAAAAAAGAAAGTAGCCAATTATTCCAGATAGAAGTATAATGTATATCGGATCAATTTTTGTTTTCGTAAATAGTATAAAAGCCAACAATATCAGTATTATTTGAAAGGCATTATCAATACGCAAAGCAAGAGATTGAATGGTAAGAATTATTAGAAAAATTACTCCAAATTTTAAAGCATTTATAAGCTTGTTGGAAACTTTATTCCTAATTAGGAAAAATATAGTGGTAAAAGTAATAGGTGCAACAAGGACTGAAAAGGAATTTAATATAGCCCCCTTTATACCGTACATTTTAAGTCCCAAATATGTTGCAAGGTTCAAAAAAACAGGGCCCGGGGTCATTTGGGCCACTGATAATATTTCTTTAAATTGTTGTGGAGTAAGCCAATTATTAGACAAAACGGTACTTTGAATGATTCCTATTATTGACCATCCACCACCAAATGCTAAAAATCCAATTTTTGCAAAGGTCATGAATAGTTTTAACAAATGATCACCTCATTTGGGTTCATTCCATGACATATAATCACAGTCTGGATTTGCGCATGCCCAATATGTTTTTCCATTTTTGCTTCTTTTCATTACTACTATTGAGTTGCATTTGGGACATTTTCCGCTTGCAATTTTATAACCAGATATAGTGAAATCACAAGAATCACATTTAAAGTAATAACCAAATTTTCCTTTTTTTCTTGTAAGATTACCACCGCATTTTGGACATGCGTTTTCAGAAACTGTTATAGAGATGTGGTTCTCAATTGCTTTGTTAATATAGGCTTTATTTTCTATTATTACTGCATTTATTGTGTTATCAATACTTTTATTTTTTTGGCATGATTCACAATTTAAATACAGGCCAAATTTTCCTATTTTCAGTTTATAAGTACCTTCACAGTCTTCGCATTTTAAATCAGTTTCGTAGTTTACGGTGTAAAATTCTTTTTGTGCTTTTGAAAGGTACTTTGAAAAATCTGAATAAAATTCGTTAAGTACGCTTTTCCACTGCTTTTCACCAGTCTCTATTTTATCCAGTTCTGCTTCCATTGTTGCGGTAAAATTTTTGTCTACTATTTCTGGGAATTTTTTTGTTAAAAAGTCTTCTACTACAAAGCCAAGAAGTGTCGGAAGAAGTTCTTTCTTTTCCTTTATTACATATTTTCTTTGCAAAAGAGTGGAGATTATCGTTGCATAAGTACTTGGTCTTCCTATTCCTTCTGTCTCTAATTTTTTTACAAGTGTTGCTTCTGTAAACCTTGAAGGAGGTTTTGTCATGTCTTTTTCGGTGTTTACCTTTGAAACGTTATATGTTTTGCCTACTTTAAGATTTAATTCATTTTCTTTTTTTTCCTTTGTATTGTAAATTATCTCAAATCCATCAAATATACGGTGAGATATTGTGGTTCTAAATTCGTATTTTCCACTTTGAAATATATAAGTTTTGTCTTTATAAATTGCGTGTTTCATTTGCGAAGCAAGAAATCTTTCCCATATAATTTTATATAACTTGTATTCATCTTGATTTAATAAGTTTTTGGCAATTTCCGGAGTTATTTCTATGTTTACAGGTCTTATACATTCATGGGCATCCTGAACTTTCTTTTTCTGTTTTTTTGTTTTTTTTCCGCCTTTATATTCATTTCCAAATTTCTTTTCAATAAAATCTGTTGCCATGTTTTTTGCTTCTTCAGAAACGCGTGTAGAGTCTGTTCTCATGTAAGTAATAAAGGCAATGTGTTGACCATCTTTTGTATTTACGCCTTCATATAGTGATTGTGCTATTTTCATGGTTTTAGATACGGGGAACCCCAGTCTTGTTGCTGCATCTTGTTGAAGTGTACTTGTTATATATGGTGAGGGAGGTGATTTTTTTCGTTCTTTTTCTATAATGTCTTTTAAAATTACTTCTTTAACATTTTCTTTTATATCATTTGCTATTTTTTCCGTTACATTTTCTTGTTTTATCTTTTTTCCAGAGATACTCCACAAGCTTGCTTTAGTTTTTTTTACCTCAATAGAGACCTTGTAAAACTCTTTTGGTTTAAAGACGAATCTTTCTCTTTCTCTATCGCAAATTATTTTTAAGGCTGCAGATTGAACTCTTCCGGCACTCATTGCACCTTTTATAATTTTCCATAATAGAGGACTTATTTTGTAACCAACTATTCTATCTAAAATTCTTCTTGCAAGTTGTGCGTTTACTTTTTTTATATCTATCTCTCTTGGAGATTGTACGGATTTTTTAATAGTATTTGGTGTAATTTCGGTAAATATTATTCGATTTTTTCCGGAAAGGTTTAATATATTGGAAAGGTGCCATGCGATAGCTTCACCTTCCCTATCCATATCTGAGGCTATTAAAACTTCTTTTCCTTTTACTTCTCTTTGTATCTGTTCAACAACCTTTTCTTTGCCAGGGATTATTTCAAATTCAGGTTCGAAATTTTCGAGATTTACTCCAAATTTCTTTTGAGGTAAGTCCCTAACATGTCCTTTTGATGAAATAACTTTGTAATCTTCCCCAAGTATTTTTTCGATAGTTTTTGCTTTAGCAGGTGATTCTACTATGATTACCTTTTTTTTCTTTCCCACGTTATCCCCTCTCAGTGTGTTTTAATAATAATCTTCTTCCTAAGTTTGGATCAAAATCGCTCCATTTTTTATTTGGATTTGTTTCTAATTCTTTTTCTTTTATATTTTGGATTCTATTTAATTTGGAGTCTAAATTTTCAATCATGTGTAATACAAAAGCTTCCGGCGTTTTTGGGAGAATAGGAGAACCCCATTCTAATTCTCCGTGATGTGAAAGGATCATATGGAGAAGTTTTTCCGAGATTCCTCTTAGGTTTAATTTTTTTATTTTTTCGTTAACTATTTCATATCCCATAACAATATGACCTATTAATTCACCTGTTTGGGTAATTTCTATACCCTTTGAATTGATCTCATAATCGTAAATTTTTCCTATATCGTGTAAAAGTGCACCGGTTATTAAAAGGTCTCTGTCAAGCCATGGATATATCTTTGCTACATTATCACACATTTTTGCCACTGTTATGGAATGTTCGGCAAGACCTCCAATATAGTTGTGGTGTACTTTTAATCCCGCCGGTGAATTTTTAAATTTGTTAAAAAGCTCTTCGTCATTTTTAAATATTTCCTCTAAAAGTTGTTTTAATTCTTTATTTCTTATAGATTCGATAATTTCAAAGAGCTTACTTATAATTTCATCTACGGGAATTTTTGATTCAGATACGAATCTTTCATACGAATATTCATTTTCATTTAATACAATTAAATCCGAGTCTTGATGAATGTTTAATTGAAGTCTTCCATCGTATAAAACAATTTTGCCGTTTACCCTTACCACATTGCCAACATCCACTTTTGAGTTGTTTTTTTCTGCGTTAAACCAGTCAATAGCTCTTAAAATCCCTGTTTTATCTTCAAAAGTTATTAGTAAATATTTTTTACCATTTTTATTCTCTAGGAGTCTTTTGCTCTTTACTTTTACAATTAATTCAACATCTGAGTTTATATAATTTTCGAGTTCAGATATGAAAGGTTCTTTGAATTTTTCTATCAATTCTTTGGGTAATTTCAAAATTCCACCCCTTTGTATATTTTTGGGACTCTACTGGATATTCTGCAGGTTACTTCGTAATTTATTGTTCCCACTTTTTCTGCAATTTCTTCTGCACTTATTTTTTCTTTTCCTTGCATACCTATTAATACTACTTCATCACCTATTTTCACATCATCATCGACTTCTACTACAAATTGATCCATGCAAACCCTGCCCAAGATTCTTCTTCTTTTGCCGTTTATCAAGACCTCTCCTTTGTTTGATAAATGCCTCCAATATCCATCTGCATATCCAACGGGAATTGTTGCAATTTTCATTTTTTTTGGTGCTTTAAATGTTCTACCGTAACTTATTGTTTCTCCTTTTTCAATATATTTTACGTGAGAAACCATACTTTTCCATGAAAGTACAGGTTTGAGATTTTCATCTGTTACTTGTAAACTTGGCATAAGACCGTAACTTGCAATTCCAACTCTTATATAGTTTTCCATGGGTACTAGCTTTGAGATTGCACCTGCACTATTGTTTACGTGTTTTATTTTAACATCTAAATTTGTATTGGCAAATAATCTATATTGCTTTTTTGTAAACTCTATATCTTCTTTATCTTTGGAATCTGCAACGGCAAAGTGAGTGTATGCACCTTCAACTTCAAAATTATTTTTAATAAGTGCCTTGAAAAACCTTTGAGCTTCATTTGGTTTAATTCCTAGCCTATTCATTCCGGTATTGATGTTTATGTGAACTTTTGGTTTTCTTTTTAAGTTTTTGTATAATTGAAGTTGTTCCCAAGAAAACATTGTAATGGTTATATTATTTTTTACGGCAATTTCGACAAAATCTTTATCTATGTAGTTAAATACAAGTATATTTGCTTTAATTCCATTTTCTCTTAATGTTAATGCCTCTTCTAAAAAAGCCACGGCAAAATAGTCAATTCCAATTTTTTCCGCTGCCTTTGCAAGGAAAACAGCACCATGGCCATACCCATCAGCCTTTACTACAGGCATTATTTTTGCAGGAGCACATTCTTTTTCAAAATGTTTTAGATTATGTATATAATTTTTAAGATTTATTTCGGCAAAAGTTCTTCTACTTTCCGTAAATATCCCCCCATTGGTGGAAAAGCATAAGTTTTACCTTCAGACCTTATTTTAACACAAAATATAGAATAACGAAAATATTCGATTTTTGATATAGAAATGGATTTTTCGTAAAAGAGAGAACTAATTTCAATGAAATCTCTATTGAGATTAACGGAAAAAGTAACGGCTTCCAAAAAGAGGGAAGTTATAGTAAAGTATGAGGAAAAAGTTATCACAAAAACAGGAAAAGAAATGGGGAATTTTAATATGTAGTATAAAGGATAGTGTGAAGATAAGAAAAATAAAATTACCAATATTTTGTACATAAAAACAAAGCGGGGAATACCCGCTTATTACGCCTCCACGCTTTTGCTAACGTATCTTCTAACTTTCCCCGCGCTTAGACAGCTCGTACATACCCACATTCTCTTTACTTTTCCTTCATCTGTTATTACTCTTACTTTTTGTAGGTTAGGTTTGAACCATCTATTTGTTTTTCTGTTTGAGTGTGAAACGTTCTTGCCGGTAACGGGTCCTTTACCACAAATTTGACATCTTGCCATTTTCATTCTCCCCTTTCTTTTTTATTTTATCTTTATATATTTTCTACTTTAATACAAACTATATTTTACACTTTTGTTTTCAATGTGTCAATTTTAGAAATGTAAAAAGTGTGTTTCATTAATCGAAAACCCTAATTGCTTCTGATGCTTTGATTTTTTGAGCAAGATTTGCAGGATATATGGTAAATATAGTTGTAATAAGATAAACGCCCAATAGTACTAATGAAATTTGTCCCCAAGGAATTGTTATTTTGAAATTAGGTATTTCAGAAGATATCATTTTAAAAATATCAAGCGTTATAAAAATATTTGTAAATATTGCCGTGATGATTGCTATCGTGACTATCAAAAAGGTTTCCGTCAAGAAGGATTTGAATATGATTTTTTTATTTACACCTATTGCCTTTAGTGCACCGATTATCCTTCTTCTTTCATGTACATTTTTTAAACTTAGTATGGTTAGTCCGGAAAAACCACTAATAAATCCAAAATAAAAAAGTTGAATTGCTATATTAACAAAATACTTTATACCGGAAAATATCTTGTTTAATTCTTCTGTTATGTACAAAGGAGAATCAAATTTTTCGTATACAATTTTCTTTGCCTTTTCAGCAAATTTTTCTTTTATTATCCCTGCATATCCCGTAAGTGCTCCGGAAATTTTTTTGTCGTAAACAAATATTGCATCAAGTGGTACAAGTAGTTCTTTTGGATCATATGTATCAACTACGTTAAATGTTTCATTAAATCTTGCACTTATACCAGGTAGTATACCTGTTAGAAGGATGGTATTTGTTCCATTTTTAAGTATGTTTTTATTTCCTAATCCATCTTTTAACTTTAATTTTGGGATATCTTTTCCTTTTATCTTTAAACTTTTACATATATTTTCTGATGCTAGTATTACTACCAGGTGTTTTCCATTTTTCCTTGCGTTGACAAGTTGTATTTTTGAGATATTTTTAAACATAGATTTAAATTCTTCATCATAATTTGAAAAGCTAAGGAAACTTTTTAATGGATTTTCGATTATAATAAAATTGTGTCCTAGTATACCAGTGTTTAGCTTTTGGTTGATATATTTAAAAATGCTTGTGGGTATAATAGCGGTTAGTATGATTACGAGTGTAATGATTGCATAGACAAGGAAAACAACGTAATTTCTTAATTTTTGTTTTTCAATGTATGAAATTGAAAGTATAGATGTTATGCTGTGAAATTTTTTTAAGATGCTCTTTAATATATCTAAAATCGAAAAAACTAGATATATACTTGCAATTAAAAATATGATAGAACGTATTAAATAGTCCCAATTAACCCCAGTTCCTATTTGAAGGAGTGTCAATAATATAGCAGAAATTCCAGAAATTACCAGGATATAGTTTTTTTTAATGAATATTGGAAGTGTTAAAATTAAGAATATTAAGAAGTAAAATCTGTTGAAATTTAAAATAGTTAAAAGTCCCACAAATAAAAGGAAATACAAGTATTTTTTCTTTGGTAAAATTTCTGTATTGGAAAGTAACACAACAGGAGGTAATTTTGAAAAAGAAATTGAACGAAAGATAAGTAGTAATAATGGTACAACTATAGAAACTGATATTCCCAATAATATGGTTTTTGTAGTTATAAAGAAAGTTATCTTTTCTGGAATCATAGTATTAGATGATAATATTTCCGGTGCTTTATTTACTAAGCTTAATAAGTATTTTCCAAAAAGTATTCCCAAAGTAGCCCCTATTAAAGACGAGAAAATTATATATATAGCTCCTTCTAAAAACAACAATCCTCCAATTTTGTATTTGGAAAATCCCAAAGCCCTTAAGGTACCAAATACCTTTTTTCTGTCTTCGGCTAGTACACCAAAAAAGTTTGAAACAAATAAAAAACTACTTAAAAGTGCAAAGCCACTAAATCCTAAAAATAAATAGCCAATAACTTTATTAAGAGGAGAATACCTTAAATTATACTTAGTAGGAGTAGTTCTAAGATTTGTAAGTTTTGATATTTCTGCTGAAATTTTAAGATGATTTTTTATAGGACTTTTTAAAGAAATAAATACTGTATTTGGTTCTTTATACGTGTAAATTTTGAGGTTTAACATAAGATCTTTAGGGAGAAATATGCTTCCATTTGTCATACCAGTTTCGCCTCTAAAATTAAATTCTTCAGCTCCTATTTCGTTTATTTCCACAACTTTTTTTCCGTTAAGGGTGATTAAATTTATTTTATCACCTTTTTTTACGTTTAAAGTTCCTGCTAGGTCTTTTGATATTATTACTCCATTAACAATTTTTTTGGAAAAATTAAAAAAATTTTTATCGTATCCTATTGCGAATACATCTATAAATTTTTCATCAAATTGTATTCTAGTGGATATAAGATTAACGAATGTGTAGTCTTTTATTTTTTCTTTCTCTTTAAGTTTGTCAAGATACTTAGATATCTTTGTGATATTGAGTGTTTTTGGAAAGAAAAATGTATCACTTTTGTCCTTTGCCACTATGTCTATATTTCCAAAATTGTTTTTAATTTTGTTTGCAAACCAATTATTTACAGAGTCATTTAGTGATAGTGCTCCCACCACTAACATAGTTGCAATCATACTTCCGAGAATTACCAAAAGGGATTTTTTCCAATTTTTAATTACATTTCGAAAGGGTATTTTAAACATTGCTCTCACCTATGATTCATCAGACATTTTAAATAAAAGTTTTAAATATCTGCTTCTAGATGGATGCCTTAATTTTCTAAGGGCCTTGACTTCTATTTGTCTAATTCTTTCACGTGTTACGTTAAAGTATTGTCCCACTTCTTCAAGGGTTTTTGATTTTCCATCAATTAAACCATATCGCATCTTTAAGACCAATTTTTCCCTATCATTTAATGTTTCTAATACTTTTTCCACTTCTTCTCTAATAAGCATTCTCATAGCCTCTTTTCTAGGGGAAGCTATACTTTCGTCTGCAACAAAATCACCTACAGTAGAATCCTCATCTTCTCCAACAGGAGCTTCAAGTGAGGTTGTTTCTTTAGCAGCTTGGAGTATTTCTTCTACTTTTTCAACGGGTTTCCCAATTTCTTTTGCGATTTCTTCTAGAGGCATTTCAGTTCCGTGTTTTTGATAATAATCTCTCATTATCTTTTGTACTTTGTTTATAGTTTCAACCATGTGGACAGGGACTCTAATAGTTCTCGCTTGATCTGCTATAGCCCTTGTTATAGCTTGTCTAATCCACCATGTGGCATATGTTGAAAATTTATATCCTTTTCTCCAGTCGAATTTTTCTACTGCTTTTAGTAACCCCACATTTCCTTCTTGGATTAAGTCAAGAAATGACAATCCTTTTCCGATGTATCTTTTTGCAATACTTACAACTAATCTTAAGTTTGATTCAACTAATTTTTGCTTGGCTCTTTCATCACCTTGTTGGGCGCGTCTTGCAAGTTCTCTTTCCATTGATTGACTGAGAAGAGGTATTTTTCCTATGTCTTTCAAGTACATTTTTATCAAATCCTTAGTTGCCATGTTATCGTAAAATTTTGGGGATTCTTCTAGAAAATCATCTAATGAAACTTCATCTATTTGTTCATGAGGATTTGTTTCGGTTATTAAGATGTTATTTTTTTCTAGTTCTTCGTAGACTTTTTCTAAAATGTTTCCATCAAAATCGTCGGTTTTATCGGGCGGAAATGTTTTATCAATATCATCGTATGTTACGAAACCTTTTTCTTTTCCGATTTTTACTAGTTTTTCTATTTGTTTATCCACGGAAAACTTTTTGCTTCTTGCCATCAGGAGATCACCTCCTAAATATTTTTGAGCTTTCGAATAAGCTCTATTCTTGTTTGTAGAAGAATTCTTTTTTCATCATCACTTGCGTTCTTTATATATTGATCTATTTCCTCTATTCTTTTTTCAATATTTTTTCTTTTGATTTGTTTCTTTATGTTTTTAATAAATTCTTCAGTAATTTCCACATTCTCCATTTTTTTTAATACGTCTTTTACATATTCTTGCAAATCTTTAGACATGTTTTCAAAGGAAAAGTTTTTTAAATATTTTAAAATTTCTTGTAAACGTTTACTTAATATTTTTGGGTTTAAATCCAATTCTATATCTGGATAGTTTATTATGAGATAGATTATCATATCATCTAGTGTTGGGAGGTTTGAATTTTTTTGGATTATTCTTCTTGTAAAGATGTTGCTTCCGGATATTTCTTTTACTTTATCTTTGAATATTTCTAGTTTTTTTGGAAATTTCTCAAAAATAATCTCCCAATTCCTTATTTCACTGATAAATAGTGAAATTGCGTTTGGATTTTCAAGGTTGTAATTTTTACTTAGTGCAATGGGAATAAATTTTTCTGCTGGGATAGATTCTTTTATAAAATTATAAAGACCATCTTTTCCGCTCGATTTAAATATTTCATCGGGATCTTTTTTTGAAGATTTATTTGCCACCATTACGTTAAAGTCCATAGTAAGAAGGATTTTTATGCTTTGCAAAGTAGCCTTTATGCCAGCTTTATCCGTATCAAAAGAAAGTACTACATTTTGTGTAAGTTTTTTTAGTTTGTATGCGTGAAATTTTGTAAAGGCAGTGCCGAGTGTTGCAATAGAATTTTTAAGATCTGCTCTATGAAACGCAAGTGCATCGAAATATCCTTCACATACAATTGCAAAATCTGCATTTTTGATTTTTTCCTTTGCCCTATCTAACAAGAATAAGGTCTTTGATTTTTTGAATAAATCTGTATCAAATGAATTTAAATATTTAGGTTGACCTTCGCCCAATAATCGGCCGCCAAATGCAATTGTTTTACCGTATTCATCTTTAATAGGGATAATTAATCTTCCTTCGAATAGATCCTTTGAGGTGAATCCAAATTTTCTCAAAATTTTTATTCCCAATTGTTGTGATATCTTTAATGGTATAGAGGAATTTAAAGGAGAAAATCCAAATTCGTATTCTAGTATTTCCTCATTTGAAAACCCTCTATTTTTAAGATAATCTAGTGCAATGGTACTTATTTTCAATTGATTTTTATACTCTTGGTGTACAAGTGAATAGAACTTGTAGTATAATTGTTGAAAAGTAGAAGTTTTAACGTCTATTTTTACATTTGCTTCTTTTGCTAGTTTTTGAAGAGCCTCGCTAAAGGATATATTTTCTATTTTTTCCAAGAAGCTAAACACATCCCCTGACGCACCGCAACCAAAGCAGTGGAACGTCCGAAAGGATGGGTTTACGTAAAATGATGGTGTAGTTTCGGTATGGAAAGGACAGAGCCCACGATAATTATTTCCTACTTTTTGTAGGCTAACATATCTTGAGATAAGTTCAACGATATCAATTTTTGATTTGATTTCCTCAATAATTTGCTTGGAGTACATAGATCACCTCTTTATTTAAAACAACAAACGTGGCAGCAAAAAGCTGCCACAAAGGAAAATGTGGGAATATTAACGTTTGGAGAATTGTGGAGCGCGTCTTGCTTTTCTAAGGCCGTATTTTTTCCTTTCTACCATTCTCGGGTCTCTGGTTAGCAGACCTTTTTCTTTTAATGTAGGTCTTAAATCTGGATTGTATTGTAAGAGTGCTCTTGCGATTCCCAATCTAATTGCTCCTGCCTGACCTGACTTTCCTCCACCATTTACTCTAATTAACATATCAAAGGAACCTTCTAGACCAGTCACTTTTAAAGGTTCCATCGCATGAAGGGTCCAGACGGAGTTTTCAAGATAACCATTTAGATCTTCGTACTCTTTATCATTAACTATTACTTTTCCATTTCCCTCTTTTAAATATACCCTTGCAACTGATGTTTTTCTTCTACCGGTTCCCATGTAGTATTCAGCCATCTTCCTTTCCCCTCCTTATTAAAAACTCAATTCAACTGGTTTTTGAGCTTGATGTGGATGCTCTGAACCTGCGTAAATTTTAAGTCTTTTTAGTGCTCTTCTACCTAGAATTGTTTTTGGGAGCATTCTCTTAACTGCAAGTTGAATTAATTTTTCTGGGTTTCTTTGTAAAAGTTGCCTTGCGGTAAACTCCTTAATACCACCAGGATATCCTGTATGTCTGTAATATTTCTTTTGAGTCCATTTCTTACCTGTAAGTTTTATTTTATCGGCATTAACAACGACTACAAAATTTCCGCAATCTACATGAGGAGTCCAATTTGGTTTATTTTTTCCCATTAAAACTAGTGCAATTCTTGTTGCAAGTCTTCCAAGTGTTTGTCCTTCGGCATCTATTACATACCAATCTCTCTTGACTTCTTCTTTCTTTAAAAGTGTTGTTTTCTGTATAGGCAAAGGTCTTGCCATTGTTATTCCTCCCTCCTTATATTTTCGTCAGGTTCTAATATTCCTTTAACTTTTTTGTGTATTATTGCGTTTACGACCGAGTCTATGAAAAACTTTATTGCGTTAAATCCTATTATCCATGGTAATAATTTAAAAACATCAGATAAAGAAATTTTCCAATAATATGGTACAACTACTATGTTTAGAAGTGCCATACCACCCGTTGCAGCTGTTATACCAACTATATACCCTAGTATTTCTCTAACTCTCCCCTTATTTGCATATATCATGGCTGTTGGAACTATAAAAAGTGCGCCTGCAGCAAAGTTCATTGCAATTCCTACTATATCTCCTGATTTAAATATGAAAAATAATATATCCTTTATTGCAAGTACTATTAATCCTACTGTTGGGGAATATATGAAAGAAACTAATAATGCAAGTATATCACTTGGATCGTATTTTAGAAAATTTACAGCTGGAAATATGGGAAATTCTATATACATTACAACAAATGAAAGCGCAGCAAACACCCCGATAATTGCCACTTTTTTGGCATTTTTCACCTTTAATCCCCCTTAATACACGCTAACGTATTTTCTGTTATTTCTTACTTCAAATTTTACTTTCCCATCTTTTAGGGCAAATAATGTGAAATCTCTTCCCATTCCTACGTTTTTACCTGGCCATATTTTTGTTCCTCTTTGTCTAACTATTATAGTACCTGCGGTTACTACTTGACCATCAGATTTTTTTACACCTAGATATTTTGGATTACTGTCACGACCGTTTCTTGCGGTACTACTCTTTGCAAAGAGTTGTATGTTAATCTTCATCATTGGTCACCTCCATTTTTATAAATTTAGAAAATTGCAAAGAAAGATCTAAAAGCGTTTCCGTTAGTTCTTTAACAAAAATTTGAGATATCTCGTCGTTTGGAATTTTTTCTACCATTAAGTATCCATCTTTAATAGTTGCTTTTGCACCTTGTTTTTCTAAAAAACGTGCCGTATGTTGAGAAACAGTACTTACCGCTGCGCAAATTATGTCTTTTCCTTTTTCTTCATACATAGCATGTCCTGTTATTAAAAAGTTTTCAAATACCCCGTTCTTCTTTGTGAAAATACACTTAATCATTTTACCTCTATATTTTCAACCTTTATAGCGGTATACCATTGTCTGTGACCTTTGATTCTTTTGTAATTTTTCCTTGGTCTGAATTTTCCAACTATAATCTTTCTTGCTCTACCATGTTCAACAATTGTCCCAGTTATTGAAACATTTTCAAGGTATGGTTTCCCGACTAGAACTTTTCCATCATCGGTTTTTACCATCAATACCTTGTCTAGCGTTATAGAGTCTCCTTCGTTTTTTCCTAGAACTCTTTCTGTGAAGAATATTTTTCCAGGTTCTACACGAAACTGTTTTCCACCACTTTCAACAATAGCGTACACAAACTTCACCTCCTCGATATTTTTGAAATAAACACACGCTGGAACATGTAGCCCTCTTGGCATTTACGACACGTTCCAGGCGTCTATAACCTCAAATATTTTACCACTTTTAACAAATTGAAATAAAAAAATTCTGTTAATGTTATTTTTCTAAAAGCTTAACGTTATTCTTTTTTCATTTTTTTAGCTGTATATCTTCTAGTTTAAACGTAAATTCTGGGATCCCGGAAGAATATGGTGCAATTTCATACTGGTTAAAATATACTACCAAACCTTTGTTTGTGAAATAAAATTGCTCAGAAGGTAATTCATCGAGTAGGGTTTGAAAATATCTTTTTTTGTCTAATTTAATTTGATTATTTATGTATTTTAACATTTTTTCAATAGAATCACGTGTTACTACATCGTGTAATTTTAATAATTTCCCTTTGATTATATCAAAATTGTATGCTTTTCTTTTTGTATTTCCGTGGGCACCACCGGTATATTCGTAGTAGTCTATTACCAAACTTATTATATTATCCTTTAAATATGTGACTTTATAATTTACAACTACATTACCAGGTCTGTATTGTATATCGTACTTTTTTGCATCGTGATACGAATAATTCAAAAAATCGTATAAATTCCTTATGTAGTTGTAAATATCATTATAAATCATATCGTTTATGTACTTTTCTACTGCAAAGTTTTCCACGTCGAAGAACATGGGGTATTTTACATTTAACCTCCAAATTTCGTTATCAAGCGTGGATGAAAATTCAACATATTGAATGGAAAATAAAAAGAGTGTTTGAAAAATTAATAACAGTATAACTAATTTTTTCATGTTTCTCCCTCCTTTGATTAGCTTTGCGAAATATATAGACATGTTAGGTTTTCGTTGTTATAATTATTGTATCATAAAAAGGATGGTGATAAAGATGGAGTTTGTAACGGCTGTTTTTCACTTTTTTGCAGATTTTTTCAACGCTTTTGTCAAACCACTTGCTCCATATTTTATTGAAAATTTAAGTATAGACAATAGGACTTTTGCAAGTTTTATGGCACTTTTGGGGGGGCTTACTTCCCTATTTCAAGTGTTCTTTGGGATGTATTTTGATGGTAAAAAGAGAGACGGTTTGTACATAACCGTTATAGTGTTACTTGAAATATTCTTTGTTTCATTTTTGGGATTTGTAAACTCTGTATTTTTATTTTTCTTGCTTGTTGTCATAATAAGGGTTTTAAATTCTATTTTTCATCCAATTGGTGCTAGTTTTGCTGGAAAGAGCGAAAAGGGAAAACATATTGCCATTTTTTCGGTAGCAGGGACATTGGGTGCAGGACTTGCACCACTTTTTATAACAATTTTTCAAGGATATGTAGGGATAAAAAAAATGTATATTTTAACGTTTAGTGTTTCTATTTTCCTTTTAGTATTATCAAGGACCATATTACATTATGAAAAAAAGGCTGTGAGAAAGAATTTATCTTTTAGAGGTGATATTCTAAAGTTATGGTCTATATTTTTGATAGTGGCTTCAAGAAGTTTTTCTATGGATATTTTTCATACGTATATACCTATTTATGTGAATGAAGTTGGAAAATCTTTGATAATTGGCGGTTCAATACTAACATTTGGTATGATTCTTGGTGTATTTACCAATTTTTTTGGTACAATTGTGCTTGAGAAGACAAATGATAGATTTACAAATACTGTAGGATTTTTGGGAATGGGATTTTTTGGTTTATTATTTGTACTTGTTCCGCATTTATATTTAAAGATTGTATTTTTCATTCTATTTGATGGTTTTAGCTTTTTTACCATGTCTTCTAACATAGTTTCTGCTCAAAAACTATTACCCAACAATAAGGCATTGGCTTCTTCAATTTCTATGGGGTTCTCATGGGCAATTGGTAGTTTTTTGTCTAGTGGTTACGCCGCAATTTTTGGTAATAATACCATGCTTATGTTTTTAAGTGCAAGTGTGTTACCTGTTTTAACAATCTTTGTTTATAATCTTTCATTGCGGAGGGAATAACTTGATAATAATAGGTATTGATCCGGGATATGGTATACTAGGGTATGGAGTTTTGGAAAAAAATAGAAATAAGATTTCTCATGTAGCTCATGGAGTTATTACAACAGAAAAAGATATTTCCATGTCAAAGAGACTCCAAATTATATACGAAGAATTTGTTAAATTACTTGAATATTATTCTCCAGATGCGTGTGCAATCGAAAGTTTGTTTTTTTATAAAAATGTAAAGACTGCTATCCATGTAGGTGAAGCAAGAGGAGTAATATTACTTGCAACATCTCAAAGAAATTTGCCGTTATATGAGTTTACCCCGTATCAAGTAAAAAATAACATTACCGGTTATGGAAGATCTGATAAAAAACAAGTACAAAAAATGGTAAAAATGCTTTTGAGATTGGATAAAATTCCGAGACCTGATGATGCAGCTGATGCATTAGCTGTCGCTTGGTGTTTAGCAGTGGCATTAAGGTTGTAAGGAGGTATGTTATGAAGTACGTTTTTGATGAACTAAGTTATCCAATTACAAATATAGCTGAATATTTTAATATTGAGATAGATGGTGAAGTTACAAAAGTGATTTACGACCAAAGTAACCGCCTTTTGATTTTCTATATAAAGAAGGGAGTTGGGGATTTTCAGTTACTTAGGGAAAAGTTAAGGGTTTTTTTTGGAATCGATGTTGAATTTGAATATGAACTTCTTGAACTAAAAAAAGAGGAAATTTTAGAACTTTTGAATGGAACGGCGCCTTACGTAAAAGATGTGGAGGTATTTGAAAATGAGATTTTGGTAAAAACTTTTAGTGAATTTGCCGTGAAAAAAATAGAGAAAAAGTTAAAGAACATAGAGAAAATTACGGGCAAACCTGTAAAGATTGAATTTGTTAAAGAAAAATTTGAACCACCAAGAGTTGTTGAAGAAAAAATACAAACTTTTACCGATAAAGAGAGATATTATTTTCCATCCAATATACCTTTGAATGCTAAAAAAGTATTTTTAAGGGGAAAGGTGTTCAAGTTAGAAAAGTCAGATTATTTATCAACTATTTTAGTATATATCACCGATAAAAAGGAGTCTGTTTTGGGAAAGATTTTTGATGAAAAATTTGAGTCAACACTTAGTGTGGGAAATTGGTATTATTTTAAAGGTTCTATGAATGTCAGCAAAAAAGGAGAATATTATTTTGGGATTTCTGAGATCTATGAAGATCCAAACCCTATTGAACGACAAGATATTTCGGATATGAAAAGAGTAGAATTACATCTTCATTCAAAAATGAGTGATTTAGATGCTATTATAGATATTAAAGAATTGGTAAAAAAAGTAAAAAAATGGGGTTGGAATGCAGTTGCAATTACAGATCACGGTAATGTACAGTCTATTCCTTATTTGTTTGAGGAAGCGGAAAAAAATGGTATTAAACCTATATTTGGTACGGAAATGTACATATTAAATGAGACAGGGGATATAGTAAAAAATTTATCGGATGATTTTGATTTAAGTGAGGTTACATACACTGTATTTGACCTTGAAACAACGGGTACGAATGCTAGATTTGATGAAATTATTGAAATAGGTGCGGTAAAGTATAGAAATGGGGAGATTATCGATAAATTTTCTACTTTTGTAAAACCTACAAAAAAAGTCTCAGATTTTACTCAAAAGCTTACAGGTATTACAAATGAGATGTTAGAAGATGCAAAGGATATATATGAAGTTTTTCCAAAATTTTTGGAATTTATTGAAGGTACAGTTTTAGTAGCACATAATGCAGATTTTGATTATGGATTTATAAGAGAAGTTTATAGAAAGTTACACAAAAAAGACTTAGTTCTTCCCTATTTGGATACTTTGAAACTTTCCAAAGAAGTTTTAAGAGGGAAGGTAAAATCTTTTGGACTTGGAAGGCTTGTGGAATACTTTAAATTAGGCCCATTTAAACATCATAGGGCTTTTGACGATGCCAGTGTAACTGTAAAGTTGTTTGAAAAATTATTAGAACTTGTTATAAGACGCGGTATAAGGACTTTAAAACAAGTAAATAACTTAAAGAGTAGCTCTTATTCTAGTATTAGAACAAAGAGACAATTTAATCATCTGACTATACTTGTGAAGAATAAAGTGGGGTTAAAAAATCTATATAAACTTGTATCTGACGCGCATGTAAAATACTTTAAATATGTACCATTTATTCCAAAGAAAGAGTTGATAAGATACAAAGAAGGACTTTTATTTGGTACTGGATGTGAAAATGGTGAGATTTTTCAAGCATTAACGGGTTCTTCAACAGATGAAGAAATTTTAGAAATGCTAAAAGAGTATGATTTTGTGGAGATTTTTCCGATAGATACCGTAGTAAATGTTGAAAAAGATGTTGCAAAACAGGTTTTTAGAAGGTTATACAATTTAGCCAAGAGATTGGATTTACCCGTGGTTATGGTTAGTAATGCACATTTTTTAGAACCAGAAGACATCAAAGCAAGACATGTACTACTTGCACCAGTGGAAAAAAGTAATCCAAATGATGATGATTTAAAAGATAAAAATGCAATGTTGTACCTTAGAACTACTCAAGAAATGCTAAAAGAGGCAATGGAAATTTTTGAAGATGAGGATATAGCAAGAGAAGTTGTAGTTGAAAACACCAATAAAATTGCAGATATGATTGAATATGTAAAACCAGTGAAAAGAAAATTGCATCCTCCAATTATTGAAGGTGCTGATGAAAATGTAAGGAATTTATCTATTACCCGCGCAAAGGAACTTTACGGTGAGCCGCTTCCAGAGATTATTGAAAAACGTTTGGAAAAAGAATTAAAAAGTATAATCGACAACGGCTACGCGGTGTTGTATGAAATTGCACACCTTATAGTTAAAAAGGCAAACGAAGACGGTTATGTAGTTGGCTCGCGTGGTTCAGTTGGTTCTTCGTTTGTCGCATACCTTATGGGAATTACAGAAGTTAATCCTCTACCGCCTCATTATCTTTGTCCTGAATGTAAATATTTGGAATTTTCAAAAGAAGTAGGTTCTGGATATGATTTGCCTAGTAAAAAGTGTCCAAAATGTGGAGTAGAGCTTGTGAAAACGGGGCAGGATATACCTTTTGAAACTTTCATGGGATTCAAGGGGGATAAAGTACCTGATATAGACTTAAATTTTTCTGGAGAATATCAAGATAGAGCTCATAACTATATTGTTGAACTTTTTGGAAAGGACAACGTTTTAAGGGCGGGAACTATTAGTACAATAGCGGAACGAAGTGCTATTGGTTATGTGAAAAGTTATATGGAGGTAAAAGGTGAAAGTTTACAAACTGCAGAGCAAATTAGATTAGCTGAAATGGTTGCCGGTGTTAAGAGGACAACCGGTCAGCATCCAGGTGGATTGATGATAGTTCCAAAAGATATGACTGTGTATGATTTTACACCTATACAGTATCCCGCAAATAAGAAAGATTCAGGAATGTGTACAACGCACTTTGCATATGAATCCATACACGATGATTTGGTGAAATTGGATGCATTGGGCCACGATGATCCCACAATGTTAAAGCTTTTGCAAGAATATACAGGTATTGACCCTACAAAAGTCCCAATGGATGATAAAGAAACATTGCAAATATTTTCTTCTTTAAAGTCTTTGAAGATCAAGGCGAATGATTTAGGTACTGATGTTGGAACGATAGGTATTCCAGAATTTGGAACAGATTTTGTGCAAAAAATGTTGAAAGAAACTAGACCAAAAACATTTGCAGAACTTGTAAGGATTTCTGGACTTTCACATGGCACAGATGTATGGCTTAATAATGCACAAGATATAATAAGTTCTGGAAAAGCAACTCTTTCAGAAGTGATATCATGTCGCGATGATATAATGATATATCTCATAGATGCAGGGGTTGATGAGTCTAGAGCATTTAAGATAATGGAAAACGTGAGAAAAGGAAAGGGTATTTCAGAAGAAGATGAACAAATAATGAGGGAAAAGAATATCCCAGAATGGTTTATACAATCTTGTAAAAAAATAAAGTATCTTTTTCCTAAAGCCCATGCTGTTGCTTATGTAAGTATGGCCTTTAGAATAGCGTATTTTAAGGTGCACTATCCACTTGCATATTATGCTGCGTTTTTTTCTATAAAAGGTGATGAATTTTCTGTGAAAACTATTCTAAAAGGTAAAAAGGCAATAAAAAAACGACTCGTAGAATTAGGTGCACAGATAAAAAAAGATGTAAAAGAGAAAAATGAAGAAAAAGTACTAGAAGCAGCTCTTGAGATGTATTTAAGGGGATTTGAATTTTTGCCTCCTGATATATTTAAGAGTGATTATAGAAGATTTATTATTGAAGATAATAAATTAAGGATACCTCTAAATAAAATTCCAGGCGTTGGAGATAGCGTTGCTCTATCCATTTTACAAGCAAGAAAAGGAAAGGCCTTTACTTCAATTGAAGATTTAAAAAGAAGAACTAAATTAAGTAAAGCACATATTGATACTATGAAAAAATTAGGTGTTTTGAAAGATTTACCTGAGACTGATCAATCTTCTTTGTTTGATTTTTAGGTTTTTATCAGATTAAAATAAAAAAATTTTTGGTAAAATTTTGTTTTTTTGTAATTTTATGTTAAAATATACTTGTGTTGTTACAGTTCTATTAATATTTGTTCAAGGAGGAGTGGTATAGCTATGGAAACACTTAAGGTTAGTTCGAAATCAAATCCTAACAAGGTGGCAGGTGCTATTGTAGGTTCGCTTAATAAGAATGAAAAACTTGAGATTCAAGCAATTGGTGCTGGGGCTGTTAACCAGGCGTCGAAGGCTTTAGCAGTGGCAAGAAGATTTTTAGCGGAAGAGGGAAAGGATCTATATGCAGTACCTGGGTTTATAGAAGTTGAAATTGATGGTGAAACAAGAACGGGGATTTCCTTTAGAGTATATCTTACTAAAAAGAAGGCGGAATAAATCTTGAATGGGTGAATTGGAGTATATAGCTCGAAATTGTAGAGATGATAAAAGGTTGTTGAATATAGTAGAAGATATAGCAAAGATGACGCAGGAAGAGAAAGATGAGTTCGCAAATAAGATGCGTAGTTACTTTATGAATAAAAATACGGAAGAAGATAGGAGTGCGTATAGGTTTTTTAAGGTAGTTTTAGAAAATGATAATGCAAGGAAAATTTTGGAGATGTTGGGGGATATTTGACCCCAATTTCTTTATTATGGGAGGAATGATATGAAAGTAGGAGGACAGGCGATAATAGAGGGTGTCCTAATGATGGGTAAAAAAATAGTTATAGCCGTTAGGAATGAATCTGGGGAAATAGTTAAGGAGGAGATTGGAAAGATAAAAAACAAAAAGATACTAAAAGTTCCATTTTTGAGGGGGTTATTTAGTCTTTTTTACTCAATGTACTTTGGATTGAAGGGTTTAGATAGGTCAGCGGAAATAGCAACAGGTGAGGAAATGAAAAAGTCTGAGACATTTTTTTCTATTTTTCTTGCAATTGTTTTGGGAATAGGATTTTTTGTTATGCTCCCCGTCTATTTAACAGGATTGATAGGAATAAACAATGATGAATTTTTATTTTCAGTGATAGATGGGTTTATAAGGTTGGGATTTTTCCTTTTGTATGTGTGGATAATTTCGTTTATGAAAGATGTAAAAAGGGTTTTTCAATACCATGGAGCAGAACATAAAACTATACATGCGTATGAAAATAATGAAGAATTAACAGTTGAAAATGTAAAAAAATATTCTACTATTCATCCAAGATGTGGCACGAATTTTGTAATGATTTTTTTTATTGTTGCCATAATATTATTTAGTTTGTTTGGAATATACAGACCTTTGACATGGCTTGAAAGGATAGTTGTTAGAATTGTTTTTATTCCGATAATTGCTTCGGTTTCATATGAGCTTTTAAAGTTATTTGATAAGGTAAAGTTTTTGAGATTTTTGGCTTTTCCTGGGCTTCTTTTGCAAAAACTCACTACAGCAGAACCGGATGGATCACAAATTGAGGTTGCAATTGAGTCTTTAAAATTTGCACTTGAGGGTGAAGATGAAGAAGAAGTGGAGTATATTGGTTAAAAAATGGGGCAAATATTTGCCCCATTTCTATATAATTACATTTTTATACAAGTCGGAAATCTCTTCACCTTTTCTTATGATCAAGTCTTTTCCGTCTTTTTTTATCAATATTTCCACAGGTCTGGTTGTCCCATTATAGTTATTTGCCATTGAATATCCATATGCCCCTACGTTCTTAACAATTAAAATATCACCGGGGTTTGGCTTTTTTATTTTCCTGTTTTTAGCAAGAAAATCTCCAGATTCGCATAATGGACCAACCACATCTGCAGTTATGTTATCTTCTTGGTTGTTTAATACCTCTATTTCATGGTATGCGTTATATAATGCAGGTCTAATTAAATGATTCATACCACTTTCCGTTACTACAAAATTCTTGTTTTCTGTTTCTTTTACTAGTATAACTTTGATTGCCAAAATACCTGCTGGAGCGATTATAAACCTTCCAATTTCGTTTATTACCATTTCAAAATTTGTCAAAATAGGTATGATTTCTTTTTTGTATTTTTCAAGGTTTAGTTCATTTTCTTCTTTCTTGTATTTAATTCCCCAACCTCCACCTATATTAATTTTATTTATGTTATATTTTTGTGCAAGTTCTAATGTTTTTTCGATAGCTTCTTTAAATGGTTCAATTGTTGTGATTTGAGAACCAATGTGTATGTGTAAGCCTTGTATTTTTCCGGTTTTAAGTATTTTTTCTGCTAAGTCAAAAGAAACACCAAATTTGTGGTTTTTAAGTCCTGTTGAAATATATGGGTGTGTTTTTGCATCGATATCTGGATTTACACGTAAAAATAAAGTAAACTCGTCATCATTTTTCCAGAGATTTTCAAATTCTTCAACACTATCGATATTTACATATTTTACACCATATTCTTTCATTTTTTCTTTTTGTTTTGTTGTTTTTCCATTTCCATTCCAGACAATTTTATCTCCAGGAATACCTGCAAGTTTACAAGCGTAAAGTTCTCCTTCTCCTAAAATATCCATTCCAAATCCGTTTTTGTGTATTATTTTTAGTAAATTTGGATTGTTATTTGCCTTAACGGCAAATGTCGGGAAAAAATTTACGTTTTTAAATACTTCTTTTACTTTTTTTATCCTGTTTTCTATTACTTCTTCATAGTATATGTAAAGTGGAGTGCCATATTTTTCTATTAATTTTTTCACTATACCAACTCCTTAAAAAATTCAAAAATAACATTTGAATAGTAAGGAATAACATCATCTTTAGGAAGAAATTGTGGATGGTGAAGTCCATATTTTTCACCTGTTCTCGTACCTACCCAGAACATAAGCGATGGAAATTCTTGTGAAAAATATCCAAAATCCTCTCCGGTGAATTTCATACCGCAATCTACAAAGTTTATTTCTTTTTCGGCCAAGAAGTCTTTAAATTTTTCGTACAATTCTTTATTTACTACAACAGGAGGATATTGACTGCCTTTTTCTATATAAAAACTTCCATTTGTTTTCTCTGTTACTTCTTGTGCTAATTGTGCTAATGTGTTAATTATTTTTTCGGTATTTTGAACGGATATACTTCTTATACTTCCCATCAAGGTTGTTTCAGGTGAAACGATATTTCTTGCATTTCCACCAACTATTTTTCCAAAACCAACTAATGAATTTTCAAATTTTGTAGAGTAAAATTTACTTAGAAAAAATGTAGCCATTTTTATCGAGTCTATTCCTTTATCGTAGAAGGCTATGTGGGAAGGTTTCCCTTGAAAAACAATATCTATTTCTGTTGCAGCTGCGAAAAGTATCCCATTTGTTGTGGCAATGGTTTTAAAATCGTGTTCGTCTGTTACGTGCAATGCAATAGCGTATTTTACTGGAAGTTGTTCTATTTCATCTAAAACATATCTTGCACCTGCGCCCGTTTCTTCTCCGGGTTGAAAAATAAAGGCAAAGTTTTGTTTTAGATTGTATTTTAAAATTTTCTTAATTAAATCAAATGCGATTGCCATGTGTATATCATGACCACAAGCGTGCATGTTGGAATTTTTTGATGAAAATTCCCAATTTGTTTTTTCATATATGGGAAGTCCATCTATATCCGCACGGTAGATTATAAACGGTTTATCTTTTTCAACCTCATATAGTGCAATCACACCTGTACCGGCAATTTTATAAATTTTTAATCTATTGTCATTTAACGATTTTAATGCATCTAGTAATATTTTTTGCGTTTCAAATTCTCTAAAAGAGACTTCTGGATTTTGGTGTAAAAGATGCCTCAATTCGATTGCATCCATTATTTTCACCTCCTTATTTTGTTTTAATAATAGCATATGTATGTTATAATTACTATTGAATTTCGTTTCATATAAGTTAAATTTGGAGGTGTTTTAATGAAAGAAGTAAAAGAACTTTTGATAGAAGCTAAAGATGAGATATCTTCTGCTAACGATATGGCTTCTTTAAACAATATAAGAATCAAATATTTGGGAAAAAAAGGTCTTGTTACTTTGGAAATGAAAAAATTAAAAAAACTTCCACAGGAAGAAAAACCAAAATTTGGTGCGGTTATCAATAAAGTAAGAAATGAAATAGAGAAATTATTAAATGAAAAGATGGAGGAGATAAGGAAAAATGAAAAGATTAAAAAGTTTGAAAAAATTAGAGTGGATGTAACATTACCAGGTGCAAAAAGGGATAAAGGTCATTTGCATATATTAACGAAGGTTCAAAGGGAACTTGAAGATATATTTATTTCCATGGGATTTGAAGTGGTTGAAGGTCCTGAGGTAGAAGATACATGGCATAATTTTGATGCTTTAAATACTCCAGAATGGCATCCTGCAAGGGATGCTCAAGATTCATTTTATTTTGACGAAAAAACGTTACTTAGAACTCATACATCACCTATACAAATAAGGACTATGCTTGAAAGAAAACCACCGCTTGCTATAATTTCACCGGGAAGGGTTTTTAGAAGGGATTATGATTCAACTCACCTTCCAATGTTTACCCAGATGGAGGGGCTTTATGTGGATAAAAATGTTACCGTTAGACATTTAAAATACACTTTAGAGGAAATGGCAAGAAGAGTTTTTGGAGAGTCTGCCAAAGTTAGGTTGAAACCTAGCTTCTTCCCATTTACAGAACCAAGTTATGAAGTAGACGTGTGGTTTCAAGGTAATTGGCTCGAAATATTAGGTGCAGGGATGGTGGATCCAAATGTATTTAGGAATGTGGGGTATGATCCAGAAACTTGGTCTGGATTTGCCTTTGGGCTTGGACTTGAGAGGATTGCAATGGTAAAATACGGTATTAAAGATATAAGAGATTTTATAAGAAATGATGTGAGATTTCTGGAGAATTACTGATATGATGGGCTTTTTAAACGTGTACAAACCAAAAGGTGTTACTTCGCATGACGTTATAGATGAAATAAGAAAAAAATTAGGTACAAGAAGAGTAGGACATGCAGGAACATTAGATCCCTTTGCAGAGGGAGTTTTGGTGGTTGGAATAGGAAGTGCAACAAGACTCTTAGAATATTTGCAAGTAGAGAGAAAAAAGTATTTTGTAAAGATACTTCTTGGGATTACAACGGAAACTTTTGATATAACAGGTGAAGTTGTCGAAGAAAGGGTATGTGATAAAGCAGAAGAAGAGATAATAGAGACAATAAAATCATTTAAGGGAAGGTACAAGCAAGTTCCCCCTGCATATTCTGCAAAAAAGTATAAAGGTGAAAGGCTTTACAAACTTGCACGAAAAGGAAAAATAATTTCTCTTCCACCTGTTGAAGTAGAAATATATTCGATAGAAAACATCAAAATAAATATACCACATGTAACACTTGAAGTGGAAGTTTCAAAAGGAACGTATATAAGAAGTTTATGTATGGATATAGGTTATAAACTTGGATGTGGTGCAACGGCGGAGGAATTAGTGAGAATAAGCGTTGGAGATTTTGAATTGAAAAATTCTATAAATCCATTTGAAACAGGAAAAGACAAACTACTAAAAAATATGTTAAATGTTGAAAAGGTTTTAAATTTGCCAAAGGTTGAAGTTTACAAGGATTCTGTGGAAAAAATCTTCAACGGAATTCAACCGACAATGGATTTTCTAAAAACAATATTTGATGATTTTCCAAAAGAGCAAGATGTTATGTTATTGTGTGAAGGAGAATTAATTGCTGTTGCAAGGGCAGAAAGAAGTTCAAAATTTATTGAAAAGAATTATCCAAAGGGAAAGATATTTAAATTGAAGAAAGTTTTTAGGGAAATATGAAAGGAGGTGTGTCTGTTACCAAGGTAAATTTGGTAACAGGAAAATCTTGAAGATAGGAATTATAGGGCTTCCACAATCTGGTAAAACTACAATTTTTTCTTTGTTAACTGGTATTGATGTTGATCCTTATTCGCCTGTTCATCAGAAAGGTGTGGCAAAGGTTTATGATAAAAGGGTTGAACTACTTTCAAATATGTATAATCCCAAAAAAACCACATACGCTACTTTAGAATTTTATGATACACCTTCACTTGATCCTTCTGATAAAAAGAGTAGAACACAAGTCTTTAATATGGTTCAAAGTGCAGATGCGTTACTTTTAGTTTTAAGGGCTTTTGAAAATGAAAATGTGCTTTTCCCAGAGGAAAATGCCTATAAGCAGTTGAGAGTAGCCCTAGACGAATTTATCTTTAGAGACCTTGAAATAGTTGTGAATAGAATTGAAAAACTTGAGAACTCAAAAAGAAAATTAGACAACAGAGAAGAAATAGAACTAAAACTTTTAAAGGAATTGAGGGAAGTTTTAGAAAATGAAGAATTTTTATCTAAGCATGAATTAACTGAAGAACAAAAGAAGATGATTTCAAGTTATTCTTTAGTTACGTTGAGACCAATAATTATTGCTGTAAATTTAGATGAGGATCAATTTACAAAAGGAAAGTATCCTGAAAAAGAAAGAGTTTTAGATTTAGTGAAAGATTATAATTTTGCGTATATAGAATTATGTGGATTGATGGAAAAAGAGATACAGGAGCTTAACGAGGAAGAACGTCAGGAATTTTTGAAAGATTTGGGAATAGAAGAAAGTGGTATAGAAAGACTTTCTAGGGTTGTATATGAGCAACTTGGCCTTATTTCATTTTTCACGGTAGGTCCAGATGAAGTTAGAGCTTGGACTTTAAAAAAAGGAAGTAGCGCCGTTGAAGCGGCAGGAGTTATCCATACGGATCTTGCTAGAGGATTTATTAAAGCAGAAGTTATAAAATATGAAGATTTAATAAATTATGGTAGTGAAAAAGAAGTAAAAGAAAAGGGATTAATGAAATTAGTTGGTAAAGATTACATAGTTGAGGACGGAGATATTCTTACCATAAGATTTAATGTTTAGGGGGGGAATTGTGAAGCAAGTGATTAAAATTTCCAAAAACTTATTTATTCCAAGAAATAGAATTATTGCAATATTGCCTGTTTCTTCAACCGTTGCTAGGAGATTAAGGGGAATGAATAAAGTTGATGGGAGAATTGTTAACATGACTTTTGGTGAAGAGTCAAAAACTATTTTGATTATGGATAGTGGTCATGTTTTTGTGATAGCTAAGACTTTAGAAGAGGTTGATGAGGCCTTGTGGAGTTAAAAAGAATATTATTTAGATACACACAGACAAATAGATACAGTATTACTGCACTTGTTGCATCTATCTATTCTTACAAAAAAATTGTGAAAATGTATGAGATAAGGAATTTTGATGATATTTTTTCTTTTTCTAGAGAGGGGACAGTTGTCCTCTATTCTTTCATGAGTTTTGACCTTAAAAATGTAATATCCGAAGTGAGAATATTAAAAGAAAAGGGTTACATGGTTATTGCCGGAGGACCACATGCAACGGCAAATCCTACGCAACTTTTAGATATAGGTATTGATTATGTTTTTACAGGTGATGGTGAGGAAAATATAAGGAGATTTTTGGATGGTTTTTTTCCAAAAAATCGCATATTTGATGGTGTAAAAAATAGAGTTGATCTTTCAAAATATCCTCCTTTTTGTCCGCAAAAGAATTTATATATGCCTATTGAAATAACACGTGGTTGTCCATTTTCATGTGGATATTGTCAAACTCCTAGACTTGCCGGGAAGATAGTTAGGCATAGACCTGTGGAACAGATAGTGGAATATTCTAAACTTGGAGTGAAAAACGGCAGAAAAATTGCAAGGTTTATTTCACCAAATTCATTTGGGTATGGTAGTAAAAATGGGATAACGCCAAATGTGGAAGTAGTTGATGATCTCTTATACAATTTGAAAAAAATAGGTGTTGAAGAGATTTATTTTGGGACTTTTCCGTCAGATGTAAGACCTGAAAGTGTAAGTAGAGAGATTTTGAAAGTTATAAAAAAATATGTGAACAACAAGTATATTGTTATAGGAGCGCAGAGCGGAAGTGAAGATGTATTGAAAAGGATACGCAGAGGGCATAATTTAGATGAGATAGAACGTGCTTTAGATTTGTTAAAGGAATTTGGTTTTATACCAAGAGTAGATTTTATTTTTGGTTTCCCATTTGAAACCGAGAAAGATGTGGAAGAGACGTTTGAGTTTATAAAAAAAATAGTTAAGAAATACGATGCAAAGGTACATGCACATACTTTTATGCCTCTTCCGGGTACGCCACTTGCAAATGTAGGACCTGGAAGACTAACCAAAAAACATTATAAATTTCTCGGATTATTAACTTCACAGGGCTATCTTGATGGGTATTGGTTGAAACAAGAAGAACTTGCAAGGAGGGTTGCAAATGTTAATAGCAGCAGCCCAATTTGAACCTAAACCTGGAAAATTTGAATATAATTATTTAAAACATGTACAATTT
This sequence comes from Thermosipho sp. 1074, assembly GCF_001999655.1. Classification (NCBI taxonomy): domain Bacteria; kingdom Thermotogati; phylum Thermotogota; class Thermotogae; order Thermotogales; family Fervidobacteriaceae; genus Thermosipho; species Thermosipho sp. 1074. Next base: position 322,132 of record NZ_LBEX01000015.1, read on the forward strand.
ATAGAAGAAGCCGGAAAATTGGGAATAAGATTGATATTGTTTCCGGAGTTATCTATTTCGGGATACACGTATGATAAAGATATCTTGCTTTCTTCTGTGAAATTTTTCAAAGAAAAAGAAGAAGAGTTAATATGGCTTTCTAGAAAGTACAATATAGCTATAGTAGGTGGCGTACCTCGAGTAGTACTTTCAGAAATTAGAAATTCTGTATTTGTTGTAAAAAAGAAAAAAGGTGTTTTATTTTACGATAAAACACATCTTTTTAGAAAAGAAAAAGATGTTTTTTATCCTGGGGAAAAGTTTTTGGTTTTTAAGTTTGATGGTGTAAGGTTTGGTATATTAATATGCTATGAAATAGGATTCCCTGAGATATCCAGGATTTTGACAATAAATGGTGCGCAAGTTTTACTTGCACCATTTGCTTTTGGAAGGGAGAGAAAACACATATATGATATTGCTACAAAGGCGCGAGCATTGGAAAACGGAGCATTTTTAGTAACGGCCTCTACATCTGGAAAGGGTTTAATGAACTTTATAGGTAGTTCAAGAATAGTAGGGCCAGATGGTAATGTAATTATTAGTGCGAGAAAAAAAGAACAGTTAATTTATCACGATGTGGACGTAAAAACTTTAGATTATTTTAGATTTGAAGAGAAAGGAATCTCACATGCGTACTTTTTAAATAGAAAAAAAGAACTATATAGGGGGTTAGCAAGATGAATCGCTTCCTTTATGGAATTTTGTTAAGTTCAGTCGCAGGTATGGCAACATCCCTCGGTGCAATTCCATTTTTGTTTTTTAGAAAAGGAGTAAATGAAAAATTTATAGACGCACTTTTGGGAATGGCAGCTGGTATAATGCTTGCCGCAAGTGCATTTAGCCTGGTTGCTCCATCAATAGAGTTAGGAGGTCTTTTGAGATTTGCATTTGGTTTTTTCTTAGGAGCAATTTTAGTTGATTTGATGGATAAGTATTCACCCCATGAACACTTTTTAAAAGGACATGAGGGAGCAGAATTAAAGAGGCTAAGCAAGATATGGCTTTTTGTAATTGCAATTACCATTCATAATTTGCCTGAAGGAATGGCAGTAGGTGTTAGTGCTTTTTCCGATCAAGCTTTAAATATTGCATTTGCGATAGGTGCTCAGAATATTCCTGAAGGAGCAGCAGTTGCTGCTGCACTTTTAAATGCTGGATATTCCATTAAAATTTCTTTTTTTGTTTCTTTTTTGACTGGTCTAGTTGAGATTTTTGGTGGGTTACTTGGGGCTGGTATTGTAAGTATTTCTCAGTCATTACTTCCATACATGATGGCTTTTGCTGGTGGAGCAATGATCTTTGTAATCAGTGATGAGGTTATACCTGAAACACATCTTAGGGGGAACGAAAGGTTATCTACCTATTTTTTGATTATTGGCTTCTTTTTAATGGCTGCGCTTGATGTAGCTTTGGGCTAAGGAGGAATAAAGATGTTAAGAATGGCATTAATAGGATGCGGAAGGATAGGAACAAAGAAACATATAGAGGCATTGATTCAAAACACGGATAGAATTGAAACAGTTGTACTTTGTGATATAGAAAGAGAAAGGGCAGAAAAGTGTGCAGAGATAATAGAAAAGAGGATAGGTAGAAAGCCTGAGGTTGAAAAAGACTATGTGAAAATCTTAAAAAGAGGAGATATAGATGCAGTTGCGATAGCAGCAGAGAGTGGAAAGCACTATGAAATAACGATGGAAGCATTAATAAACAACAAACATGTACTTGTGGAAAAGCCAATAGCACTATCCACAAAACATGCAAGTGAAATGATAGAGCTTTCGAAAGAAAAAAACTTAAAATTGGGTGTTTGTTTTCAAAACAGATTTAATCCTCCAATACAGGAACTAAGAAAAAAAATAGAAGAAGGGGCATTTGGAAAGATACACTATGGAGTTGCAACAATAAGGTGGAATAGGAATGAAGAATATTACAAACAAGCAAATTGGAGGGGAACATGGGCTCAAGATGGAGGTGCATTAATGAATCAATGCACACATAATATAGATTTGTTGCAGTGGATGTTAGGAGGAGAGATAGAGGAAGTATATGGAATAATTAAAAATTTTAATCATCCATATATAGAAGCAGAAGATTTTGGAGGAGCAATAGTAAAATTTAAAGACGGGAAAGTAGGAATAATAGAAGGTACGACAACGATATATCCAAAGAACTTACATGAAAAATTAGGGATATTTGGAGAAAAAGGAACAGTGGTGATAGGAGGACTTGCGGTAAACAGGATAGAAGAGTGGAGATTTAAGGGCGAAGAAGGACATCCTTTTATGAATTTGCCTGATCCAGATACGGTATATGGATTTGGACATATACCGTTATACAAAGACTTTTACGAAGCAATAGAAAAAGATAGAAAACCATATATATCAGGAGAAGATGGGAAGAAGGCGGTAGAAATAGTACTTGCAATATATAAATCTGCTTTAGAAGGAAAACCTGTAAAGTTTCCTTTCAATTTTTCCACCAACGATATGAAGGGAGTAATATTAAAATGAAGAAAATGATTTACTTTGATTTGGATAATACTATTTTAGATTTTGATAAATCCGAGGAGTATGCTTTAAGAAAAGTGTTTGAACATATTGGTGTTTTGTATAAAAAAGAATATTTAGAAATTTATAGACCGATAAATGAAAAATGGTGGAGGCTTTTTTCAGAGGGAAAATATGAGAAAGAAATTATAGTTGTTGAGAGATTTAGGGAATTTTTTGAAAATGTAGGTATATCTTTGAAGGATTATAATGAAATTGCAAAAATTTACCTTGAGGGTCTTTCAAATTCTGCATTTTTTATAGATGGTGCAGAGGAATTTTTGGGAAAGTTGAAAAAATTACAATTGAAAATGGCTGTTTTAACTAACGGTGTTGAATATGTGCAACAAAGACGTTCAAAACTTGCAAGGTTAGATAGATTTTTTGAATTTATTTTAACATCGGAAAAAGTCGGAAATCCAAAACCAAATCCAGATATTTTTTACTATGCACAAGAGCTTTCAAATGTACCTTTGAAAAATTCTATATATGTTGGTGACAATGTAGAGACGGATTTTGAAGGTGCAAAAAATGCAAATGTAGATTTTATCTTGTTTGACTATAAAGGTAGGTATAAAGAAGTAAATTGTAAAAAAGCTAAAGATTATGAGGAACTTTATTTAAAGCTCCTTGATTTTATCAGATAAATCAAAGAAAATTTTTACTAGTTTTGGATTAAATTTTTTCCCAGAATTTTCCTTTATATATTTAAATACTTTTTCTTTTGGCCATGCCTTTCTGTATATTCTGTCATTACTTAGTGCATCATAAACATCGGCTATGGATACAATTTGTGATTCAATTGGAATCTCTGAATTTTTCAATCCTTTTGGATAGCCGCTTCCATCCCAATTTTCATGATGGTAAAGGGCTATATTTGCGGCAATTTTGAACAATGAATTTTCAACAGAATTTAAAATTTTGTATCCTATTTCAGTATGAGTTTTCATTATTTTCCATTCTTCATCTGAGAGCTTATTAGGTTTATTTAAAATTTTATCAGGGATGGCTATTTTTCCTATATCATGAAGCATAGAAGCAAGACTTACAGTTTCTATATGTTCTTTGTTATCAAATATTTTTTCTGATATGAGTTTTGTTATTGTACTAACTCTTTTAACATGTTCCCCGGTTTCCAGTGAGCGAGTTTCTGTTATTTCAGAAAGTATGTATATGAGTTGGTATAAAGAATTAATTCTTTCTTTATAGAGTATGTTGTTTTCAAGATCTAAAATTAATTTTTCAAAAGCAATGGTGAATAAGTCTCTGTTATCCATATTGTTTGAAAAGTTTATTGTATAACTTCTTTTATTTATTTTAAACAAAATTTTATTGTTGTCTTTCCAATATATTTTATTTTTTATATCTTTATCAGTTTCAGCCTTTGTTATAACGACCGAAGTATTCAAAGTATCCTCAAGAATCCTTTTTAAATCGTTTATAGACACAATTTTACTTGAATCTATAGTATCGAATTTTTCTAATAAATTTTTTTGAGAATATAACTTTTTTATTTCAGAGTATTCCCTAAGCCTTGCAATGACCATTGTAAAAAGACCGTTGCTTGATAATTCACTTTTTTCTCTATAGTCATTGATGTTGTATTTTAATATGATATCACGTGGAGGAGCATATCCTGGTTGACCTGTTCTTATTACTATTCTCATAATTTGGTTATTTAAAGTTTCTCTAATAAATTTTACTAACTCAAGTCCAGAGTTTTCATTCTCCATTACTATATCAATTATTGAAAGAGAAACATCTTTTTCTTTTATTAATAACTCTTTTGCTTGTTTGGCAGAATAGGCACTTAGTAATTTTATACGTTTATTTTTAAATTTAATGTCTTTTAAGATTATTGATGTTAAAGCGTGAATATCCTCTTCATCATCGACAAGTAAAACTTTCCATTCATCCATTATTTCACCTCTACGGGAATAATTATTTTAAAAATAGTTCCTTTACACTTTTTACTTTCAACATTAATAACACCTTTTAGTATTTCTGTCACAAGGTGGTACACAATGCTTAAGCCTAAACCACTTCCTTTTTCTTTGGTAGAATAAAAAGGTTCGAAAATTTTTCTTTGAATTTTTTCATCTATTCCCTTACCATTATCCTTTATGGTTATTTCTAATTTTTTAGATGGGATTATATGTGCGGAAATGGTAATAATATTGTTATTTTTTTTGTCAAAGGCATGAAAGATTGCATTGTCTATTAGATTAATCAAAATTTGTGAGATTGCTCCTGGATTTGAATATACAGACACATCATCTATATCTTTGATTATCTTTATATTTTTTTCTTTTAATTTTGGTGAGATAGTTGTGATTATATCATCTACAAACTCTTTTATATTAATTTTAGACTTTTCATTTGTTATTTCGTAAAATGTTGTTTTTTTTAGACTCTTTATTAAATTTGATATTTTTTGGGAGTTTTTAATAATTATTTTTACAAGTTCTTTTAGATCATCATCATTTATTCTATTTTCAATTTCAGTTGCTGCAGAATATATAATACCAATTGGAGTGTTTATATCATGGGCTATGCTTACCATTAATTTTCCAATAGCCGCCATTTTCTCTGAAGTGACAAGAGATTGCTGTGTTCTTTCAAGTTCTTTTAAATTTTCTTCAAGTTCTTCATTGGTTTCAAGTAACTCTTCATTTGTTTCAAATAATTTTTCGTTTATATTTACATTTTTCAATAGTAGTAAAGCTATGATATAAAAGAGTGCAGATATAAATATTAAATATGCAGAGGTAAATATAACTTTTTTATAGGATACATAAAATATTACATTTCCTATAAAGATATTTTCAAAATAAATAGGAAATGAGTAATTACGATAAATTACTGGTAGATTTTTTATTTTTTTAATTAATTTATTGCCGTTAAAATTAAATATTTCAACGCCAAGTATTTCACTGTCATTTGTGATTAGTTTTAGCGTTCTTTCCAGCTCTTCATTATCTAAAAGCCAAAGAGGATATTCAATGGATTTTGTGTAAATTTTTAGTTTTTCATTAATTTGATTTTTCCAAAAAGAGAAATATAAAAATATTGTAATAACAGTGATTAAAACAACCAAAAATGTCAAAGATTTTTTATTTACCATTTTTATCCTCCTGGAATATTAAATTGTATTTTTGATATATTTTTTCATATGTACCATCTTTTCTAAATTTTAAAAGGACACCTGAAATTTTTTCTGATAAGAATTTTCCTAAGTAACTTTTTGAGAAACCTACGTAATATTTAAAGTAATCTATTGGAATGGAATATTCAACATCTATATTTAATTCTTTTGCGTAAAACAAACCAACGTACAAATTTGAAACAAATAAATCTATTCTCTTTTTTGAAAGCAGCAACATACCGTTAAAATCATTATTAACAGAAACTAATTTGTATCCCATTTTGAATATTTTTTCATTGTAGGCGTATCCTTTAACATAACCGAGTATTTTTTTTTCTTTATTATTTTTTATTGAAAAAATAACATCTATACCATAGCTAATAGGAATTTTCGTAAAATATATATATTTACTTCTTTCTTCTGTGTTGCGTAATGTTAAAGTTCCGTCTATTGCTTTTGATTTTATTAAATTAAGACATCTTTGCCAGGGATATTTTTTTGTTACTAGTTTAAATCCTAAGTTTTCGAGAGAAACTTTGAGTAACTCATAGTCGATACCTTTCCATTCACCATTTTCTTTGTATTCGTACGGTGGCCAGTCAATTAGAGCAAAATATACATTATTTCCAGGTGAAAAACCTGAAAAATCTTTGAATATATTGTTATATTCATGGGAATTGTATAATTCTTTTATAGCGTTGTTAATTATGTTTACTATTTGATTATCAACATTTTTTGAAAATGCTATGTATTGTCTGTATCTTTCAGATTCAAATGGGATGATTTTTAGAGAATAAATTTTTGTATAATAATTTAAAATTCCGCCGTTGTATGCGACATAGTCTATTTCGTCGTTTAATAGATCCTTTATTGCAAGTTGGATATTTTCATAAGATTTAATAGCTAAATTAGGAAAGATATTTTGGAATAAAGTTTTCGTTTTTGATGAATTTATTAGTCCTATTTTTTTATTTTTTTCCGTTAGTGTTTTTTCTTTTTTTGAAATTATTAAAAGCTTTGTATTCCAGAGTGGGAAAGTTGTAAATTTGAATTTTTTGATTCTTTCTTGTGTTTTGGAAAGCCCTACAAATATTTGAATTTCGTTATTTTCAAGTGAGGAGAGAATTTCAGAAAGAGATTTGGGTGCGTTTGATTTAAATTCGATTTCAATGTTGTAGTTTGAAAGCTTTTTGTTGAGTATTTCTATAATTTTACAACTTATACCATTAAGATTTCCATCTTTATCTAAAAACTTTGCAATAGTATCTTGAGGATATGTGTAAAGAGTTATGGAATAAAAGATAGTATAAATCAGAAGAAATACAACGATTAATTTTTTCATTAACTCACCCCTATAATAATATTCTACCACAAATTTTGTGATATGATAAAGGTTTGATAGGAAGTGAGGGGAGAACAGAAAATTTAAATGTACTTATAAAATAAACGGGAGATTGTGTTCTCCCGTTTTAATCTTTGTAAACTATTTTTCCTTCTATGAAGACCATTTCTGCTTTTGCTTTGAAATCAAAAGGATGGGTATTCCAAACTACAATATCTGCATCTTTTCCAACTTCAAGTGAACCTACCTTGTTATCTATTTTTAATATTTTGGCAGGGTTAATGGTTAGCATTTTTAAAAGATCTTCTTCTTTGGCACCGTATCTTAATGCAGTAGCTGCTTGAATATTGGTGTGTTCTAAATGTATTACGGGATGGTCACACATTAAAGCAGCAAGAATTCCATGTTCATTGATAATATTTATGGCTTCATATGTTAAATCTGTGAGTTCTAATTTTGTTCTAAATCCAAATAAAGGTCCAAGTACAACTGGGATTTTCTTTTGCTTTAAAAATTTTGCAATTTTATATCCTTCTGTTGCGTGTTCAATAACAATGTCAAAATTAAATTCTTCAGCTATACGTATTGCAGTAACAATGTCATCTGCTCTGTGTGCATGACATCTTGCTGGAATTTCTTTTTTTAATACTTTTACTCCCGCTTCCAATTTAAAATCTATTGGGGTCTTTGGGTCTTCCTCCCTTTTTTTCATATAATCTTTTACTTTCGAGAAATATTCTCTAATAATTGCTGCAACACCTAGTCTTGTTGTTGGCATTTTGTTTTTTGAACCGTATACTCTTTTTGGATTTTCGCCAAATGCCATCTTTAATCCCGCAGGTTGTCTTACAATCATTTCATCTACAATGTCAGATTTGAACTTTAATATAAAACCCTGCCCCCCTATAGGATTTGCGCTTCCTGGGACTACCATTACCGTTGTAACGCCCCCTGAAAGAGCCCGCTTTATAGCACTGTCACCTGGATAGAAAGCATCTAATGCTCTAACATGAGGAGTTAAAGGATCTGAATATTCATTACCATCTTGATAATAAAATTCTCCAACACCTTCTTCAAATACTCCAATATGAGAATGTGCGTCAATAAATCCAGGGAAGATGTATTTTCCACTTACATCAATAACTTCTGCGCCTTTTACTTCAAGGTTTTCGCCAATTTCTTTTATAACTCCATCTTCAATTAGAATATCCCCTTTAAATGGTTTCTTTGTTATAGGATAAATTGAGCCATTTTTTAATAATACCATATTTCTCACCTCCGATAATTATTATACCATATTGTTCGGTATCCAAACAAATATCCCCCTCTTTAAAGAGGGGGATATTTGTTTACGCCATTTTTTCTTTATCTTTAGTAGCCATTCGAGGTGTTTCTTCAATTTGTATATTTGCGAACATGTCCAACCCAGTTCCTGCAGGTATTAGTTGTCCTACAATTACGTTTTCTTTTAGACCTAGTAATAGATCTTCTGAACCTTCAATAGCTGCTTCAGTTAAGACTTGAGGTGTTTGTTGGAAACTTGCTGCACTTAACCATCCAACTCTTTCAAGTGATGCTTTTGTTATTCTAAGTAATTTTCTCTTGTATTTTATAGGTTCTTTTGGTAAAATTTGATAATTTATTACTTCGCCTTCGCCATTTTGAACAATAATTTCTTTTATTCCCAACTTTATAGCTTTTTCAAGTATTTCCTCGGTGACTTCTGCTCCTTCTGGAGCAATTTCAACTATCTGACCATTCTCATCTTCAGCTATTAGGTGTTGATGTAATATCTTTCCTATTACCCGTTTTCTGTTTGTTTCCACATGTGTATTTCCTTCGAGTAATTCTCTATTTATTCTTTTTACAGTTTGAAGTCTTAGAAGATCTCCAGGTAAGTAATCTGTATCACCTGGATCAACAACTTCAACTTTGTCGAGCATTTGTTTTATTATAATCTCAAAGTGTTTATCGTGAATATCCACACCTTGTTCGACGTAGACCTTTTTAATCTCTTTTAGCAAGTAAAGAGCTGTTGCATCAACGTCAAGTGTTTCAAGTATCTTCCTAGGTCTAATTGCGCCTGTAGATAAAGATTGTCCTGGAAGTACTTTTTGACCTTTGTTTACTGCTACTTTTACCTTTGTTGGAATTTCGTATTCGTGGATATCTCCCGCTTCATCTTCAAGATAGATTTTTTTCTTACCAGTTTCGTCTTCAACAATATCTTTTACATAACCTTTTACTTTTGAGAATACACCTTCTGGTTCTTTTAGTTTCTTCCTAGCTTCGAATAGTTCTTCTGCTCTCGGAAGACCTTGTGTAATGTCTGCAGTAGTGGCAATACCACCTGTGTGGAATGTTCTCATTGTAAGCTGTGTGCCTGGCTCTCCTATTGATTGTGCAGCTACTACACCTACTGATTCACCAACTCCTATTATTTTGTGATTTGAAAGGTCCATACCGTAACATTTTGAACATACGCCATGTTCTGATTCACAGGTTAATACAGATCTTACAATTATTTCAGGTCTTACCAATACGGATTTCACGTTGTTTTCTTCTAATATTTTTGCGGTTGTTGGCATTATTAATTCTTCATCAACTATTAATTGTTTCATGTCTTTTTGATTTACAATTGTTTCAACTGAAACTTTTCCAACAATTGGATACTCTTTAACTTTTAAACTTGTTATGCCAGCATTTCTTGCTTTTCTTATGATATCCCAGTTTACTTCTGTTCCGGCATCGTAATGTATGTCTTCATATATGAAATCATCTATTAGTTCACAGTAGTTTTCAGGAAGTTCTGGATTTTCAATATTAAGTACTACTTCTCTTGATACGGGAATTCTTACCGAGTAGTTTCCTAAGAATTTTGCATCATCATCGTCTATCATAGTATTTCTTGTGTACTGTTTACCATTTTCAGGATTTGTAAGTATGTTATTTGTCTTTGGATCAAATACATCTTTTGCAAGAACTCTTCCAAATAGGAAGTTTTCTAGCTTTTCAACTGTTAATCCGTCACTGCTTTTTAGAACAGTTGCTCTTATACCATTTTGTGTACCACAATCTGTAGTAGTTACAACAACTGATTGAGCAACATCGACAAGTCTTCGTGTAAGGTATCCTGCAGAACTTGTCCTTAATGCTGTATCAGCTGAGCCTTTTCTGGCACCATGGGTACTGATAAAGAATTCTAGCACAGAAAGGCCTTCTCTAAAGTTTGAGATAATTGGGATCTCAATAGTTCTTCCAGATGGATCAGCCATAAGACCGCGCATACCTGCAAGTTGTTTGAGTTGGTCCTTGTTACCTCTTGCACCTGAATCTACCATTATGTATACTGGGTTAAATGGATCCTTTCCTATATATTTGAATGTAGCTTCTTGGACTTTTTCTGTCGCATCTGCCCATATTTTTATTGTTTCTCTATATTTTTCTTCATCTGATAGGAATCCTAGAGCAAATAGTTCTTCAACTTCAGAGATTTTCTTTTTAGCATTTTCAATTATTTTTTTTCTTTCAGGTGAAATGTAAAAATCAGTTATACTTACCGTAAGTCCAGAAATTGTTGCATAGTGAAATCCTAAATCTTTTATATCATCTAATAGATCTGCTGTTCTATCAACTCCATATTTTTTGAATGTTTTATAAACCAAATCTTTAATAGCACCTTTTCCATATGTTTTGTTATAATCTCTAAATTCCTTTGGAACAATATTTGTAAATACAAGCCTTCCATATGTGGTTTTAATAACTTTATTATCAACTTTAACAAGTATAGGATCGTGGAGATTGATATAACCAAATTCATATGCAAGTTCTGCATCATCTATAGAAGAGAATTTCCATTTTATATTTTCCTTTTCAATTTCATCAAAATTTTTGTCAACCATTGTTAAATAATAGACACCTGCTACAATATCTTTTCCAGGCATGGATATAGGTTTGCCGTGTGCCGGGGAAATTATATTGTACCTTGAGAGCATCAAGAATTTTGCTTCAGCTTGTGCAGCAGCGGATAGAGGTACATGAACTGCCATCTGGTCGCCGTCAAAGTCTGCATTGAATGGCGGACAAACAAGAGGATGCAACTGGATTGCGTTACCTTCGATTAGTTTAGGTTCAAATGCTTGTAATGACATTCTGTGTAATGTAGGTGCCCTGTTGAGAAGTACCGGATGCCCTTTGATTATTTCTTCTAGTACTTCATATGCTTGAGGCATTTCTTTTTCAATTATTGCCTTTTTCATTTTTCTTGCTGTTTTGCTTGTTTCATCATCTTTGTTTAAAAGTTCTGCCAAGACAAATGGTTTGAAAAGTTCCATAGCCATTTTCTTTGGAAGACCACATTCGTGAATTTTTAGGTGTGGACCTACAACGATAACGGCACGTCCGGAATAATCTACACGTTTACCTAGAAGGTTTCTTCTAAATCTTCCTTTTTTACCTTTTAAAAGATCAGTAAGTGATTTTAGAGGTCTTCCGTTTCTATCTGTAACTGCTTTACCCATTCTACCGTTGTATATAAGACTATCTACAGCTTCTTGGAGCATTCTTTTTTCATTTTTGACTATGATTTCCGGTGAATTCATTTCGTATAATTTTTTTAACCTGTTGTTTCTGTTAATAACTCTTCTGTAAAGGTCATTTAAGTCAGTAGTAGCAAATCTTCCACCTTCAACTTGTATCATAGGTCTAATATCAGGTGGTACCACAGGAATTGCTTCCAAAACCATCCATTCGGGATTTGTCCCGCTTTTTAATAAATCTTTTACTATTTTTAATCTCTTTAGAAGTTTTTTAGCTTTACCACTACTTTTAGAAAGCCTCTTTAATTCTGCTTCTATTTCCGCTTTTAATTTTTCAAGATCTAAATTTTGAAGAAGTTTCTTTATTGCAGCTGCTCCAGATTCTGCTTCTATCTTTTCTCCATAAAGCGTTCTATATGCATCGTATTGGTGATCCGTTATTATATCTCCAACCTTTAAATTAGTTTCAACTGAAACATCATCATCTATTTTCGTAATTACGACTATGGGTCTATCATTTTCCACTTCTGATTCTGCGGTAAACATAGCAGGATAATGTTGTTCAAATATTTTATATTCTTCAAGTGTTAGATATTCATCTTCAAATAAAAACCTATCTGCGATTGTTTGACCTTCTGAAACTTCATCACCATCTTTTACGTAAACAAAGGCACCTTCAAACAAAGGATAATGTTTTTCTTCTACAATATTTTCAACGTATACATTTCCGCTTGTTAATACTTCATATTTTCCATTTTCAAGAGGTCTAATGTTAAGTTCTTTTCCAAAGCTTATTGTCCCGCTTACAGATGCAATAACAGCAGGCAAAACTGTTCCATTAGTTAATTGGTCTCCTTTTTTTACTTTACTACTGTTTGAAATTAAGGGTTTTACGCCATATGGTAAAGAAAAGGTAACAGGCATATCTTTACTTGTAGTAAGAGGTCTAACAGTTATAGTATTTGAAATTTCATCTATTTCAATTGTCCCATCAAAAGGGGCATATATTGGGTCAACTTGCATTTCAGAAACAATTTCATCACCTTGATTTACGTAATCACCGTTTTTCACGTTTAAAACCATTCCTGTATACACTCTGTGCTCTGCTCTTGAAATTTTTCTTATATCAACCCAGGTGATTTCTCTATCTGTATGAGTTTTTTCGTGTCTTATTTTTACTTCACCTGATATATCCGATATAACTGGGGTAGTAGGGGACTTAATGATAACTCCAGGCATTACCTCGAAATCTAACTTTTGACTGTAAACCTCATACTCTGTTTGGTAGAGAAGTGACCCTTTGATGAAATCTGTATCTTTGGGATCAGTAACGATTAATATTTTTTCAATTATTCTTTTACCACCATAATATATGACATTTTCAAGTTCTTTTGCTTGAATATCAAGCAACGCTGATAGTATACTTGGACTACTTTTTAAGTACCATACATGAACTACTGGGGCAGATAAATCAATGTGTCCCATTCTTTTTCTTCTTGCTTCTTTTGATTCGACCCTTACTCCGCATCTTTCACACACGGTACCTTCGTATTTCTTTCCTTTATATTTTCCACATGCACATTCGTAATCTTTTGTTGGACCAAATATTTTTTCACAAAATAAACCATCTTTTTCCGGTTTGAATGTTCTATAGTTTATAGTTTCGGGCTTTTTAACTTCACCACTTGACCAACTTCTTATAACTTCTGGTGAAGCAACTTTAACGGTAACTTTAGCGATTTTTCTCTTAAAAGTTGAACCCATTTTTTTCCCTCCTTATGGGGCATTATAACTTTTCAATATCTATCTCATTACCTTCTTCATCGTATACTCTAACATCTAGAGCGATTCCCCTTAGTTCTCTTATAAGCACTTTGAAACTTTCAGGAAGACCAGGTTCTGGTATATTGTTCCCTTTCATTATTGCTTTGTATACTTCATTTCTTCCCCTGATATCGTCACTTTTTACCGTTAACATCTCGTTTAGAGTGTGTGCAGCACCATATGCTTCTAATGCCCACACTTCCATTTCACCAAATCTTTGACCGCCAAATTGTGCCTTACCGCCAAGTGGTTGTTGGTGAATAAGTGAGTATGGACCTGTGGATCTTGCATGTATTTTATCCCTTGCTATGTGAATGAGCTTCATTACATACATGTAACCTACCAAGATAGGATGATCAAATTCTTTTCCAGTTCTACCATCGCGCAAAATTACTTTTCCAGACGGATTTTTTTCATTATCACCTGCTTCAAGTCCCATTTTTTTTCTTGCTTTATATAGCTCAGGTAAGATATCTTTTTCTTTTGCACCATCAAATACGGGAGTTGCAAACCATCTATTTGTTAGAACTGCTAACCATCCAAGACTTGTTTCTAGTATTTGTCCAACATTCATACGTGATGGAACACCAAGAGGACTTAATACTACTTGTACAGGTGTACCATCTGGTAAGAATGGCATATCCTCTTTTGGCAATATCTTTGAAACGACACCTTTGTTACCATGTCTTCCTGCTAATTTATCACCGACTTCAAGGGGTTTCCTGATTGCAACATATACCCTTATTAATTTGTTAACACCTGGGCCTAAATCTCCATCTTTTTCCTTATCAAAAACGTGAACAGCAATTACCCTTCCTTCTATTCCATGTGGAACCCTTAACGAAGTATCTTTTACTTCTTTACCTTTTTCTCCAAAAACTGATCTTATTATTTTTTCTTCTGGGGTTGTATCACTTTCACTTTTTGGTGTTACTTTACCAACTAAAATATCTGTTTCCTGTACGTATGCGCCTATTCTGACAATACCATCTTCATCCAAATTTCTCAGTTTTTCCTTACTAACATTGGGAATATCAGGTGTTATTTCTTCAGGACCAAGTCTTGTATCTCTTGCTGTTGTTTCATACACTTCAATATGTATGGAAGTATACGTTTCTTTTTCTAAAAGTTCTTCACTTATTAAAATAGCATCTTCAAAGTTGTAACCTTCCCAAGGTACAAAAGCCACAAGTACGTTTTTTCCAAGGGCTAACTCTCCCATATCTGTTGCAGGACCATCTGCTATTGGTTCGTCTTTTTTGACAAACTCTCCAACATTAACTATAGGTCTTTGATTAATACAAGTATCTTGGTTCGTTCTTGTGAATTTCATGAGTTCGTATATATCAAGAATTGGATTTCCCATAGAATCGTACATTTCTTTTCCATTTTTATCTATTCTGTGTATAATTATCTTTCTTGCATCTACTTTTTTAACTATTCCATCGTGTTTTGCAAGGATAAGAGTACCAGAATACTTTGCAGCGTTCCATTCCATTCCTGTACCTACTCTAGGTGCTTCAGTTTCAATCAATGGAACACCTTGTCTTTGCATATTAGACCCCATTAGCGCTCTGTTCGCGTCGTCGTGTTCTAGGAATGGAATTAAAGAAGTGGAAACACTAACGATCTGGTTAGGAGCAACATCTAAAAATTGTACGTTGTTTTTATTCACGTAAAGTACTTTTTCTTCGTATCTTACAGTAACATTTTCTGGAATGATATTTCCATTTTCATCAACAGGAGTTGTTGAAGGTGCTATTTTGTAATTTTCTTCTTCATCTGCTGTTAAATAGACTACCTCATTAGTAACTTTACCTTTTACTACTTTAACGTAAGGTGTTATCAAAAATCCGTATTTATCTATTGAAGAGTAGACTGATAAAGAGGTAATAAGACCTATGTTTGCACCTTCAGGTGTTTCAATAGGACACATTCTTCCATAATGGGAATGGTGGACGTCACGTACTTCGAATCTTGCGCGTTCTCTTTTTAAACCTCCAGGTCCAACGGCAGTTAACCTTCTTTTGTGTGTTAATTCTGCAAGTGGATTAGTTTGATCCATAAATTGTGAAAGTGGATTTGTTGCAAAAAATGAATTTATCGTTGCAATAATTGATTTAACGTTAATTAAGCTTTGTACTGAAATTTTATCAAGTGATGTATATGTTGCAAGTTTTTCTTGAATCATGAAAACAGCTTTTGAAAATGCCCTTTCAAATTCGATTCTTATAAGTTCACCAACGGTTCTTACTCTTTTGTTTCCTAGATGATCTTTTGTATCCATAGTTCCAGGGTGTTTGTCTATTTCTATTAAATTTCTTGATGCAAGCACGATGTCCATTGGAGTTAAAACGTTTGAAGTTTCTGTATACTTAGTATTTTCAACTTCTTCGGGTTTTTTTCCTTCGACATCTATCAAGTATTTTCTATAAGCTTCTTCGAGTCTGTTATTCATTTTGAATCTTCCGACTTCTGAAAGTTCAAACCTTTCTTCGTTGAAATAAAGGTTTTTTAAGAATATTTTTGCGGCATTTATTCTTGGAAGTTCACCAGGTCTTAATTTTCTGAAGATTTCTATATATGCTCTATTTTCTTCTACATTTTCTCCATACATATGTTTTAATTTTTCTAAAGTATTTACCGCATATCTGTGAGCAACTTTAATCTTTTCGATATTTGAATTGGAGAGTTTTTCAATAAGTCCTTGTGTAATAACATCTCCACGTTTTGCCAATATTTCGCCGTTTTTCATTTTAACATCTTCAAGTATTACAAGTCCTTCTGAATGTAATAAAGTATATTCGTCTTCAACATCGATCCAATGTGGGAACAACGATAGTAATTCCAAGTCATCTCCATATCCAAGTGCTTTTAGGAGTAAAAATAAATTTATCCTTCTTTTTCTATCAATTCTTGCGTAGAATACCTCATCGTTTAAATTGAGTAATATTTCAAGCCAAGCACCTCTTACTGGTAAAAAGTGGGCAACGTATATAGGTCTTGTCCCAGAAGTTTTTTTGGCTTCTTCCACAAAATAAATTCCAGGGCTTCTTACTAATTGATTTACAACTACCCTCTCTGCTCCGTTGATTATGAAGGTAGTTCTTGGAGTCATGTAAGGAATATAGCCAAGAAATGCTTCTTCTTCAATCATTTCGTTAGTACTGTTATCAGTTATACGAACTGTTGTATAAACCGGAACAGTATAAGTTAATAGTCGTTCTTTACATTCTTGAACAGTGTTTTGAGGTTCTCCGATTCTTACAGAGATAAATTCCAGGGAGAATCCCTTTTCTTTTCTTAGATCGGATTTTGATGAAGTTATGGGTGAGAATTTTTTGAGAACCTTAAGTATCCCATTCTCGAGGAAATCTTGGTAAGATTTTGTCTGTATTTCCACGAGGTTGGGAACTGGGATAGGTGCTTGGACCCTACCAAATGAATAGCGGGTCCTTTTTCCACTTTTAATTTCTTTCATCCTATCACCTCAGTTAGAAAAATTTAGGGGGGTAAAATTACACCAATTATATATTAAAACACAAAAAAACCCCCTACACAATACTGTGTACGGGGTTGATACAAAATCTTTTCTTTTTAGAAACTTATGTTACTATTATTTAAGTTCTACTTCTGCTCCAGCTTCTTCAAGTTTTTTCTTGATTTCTTCTGCTTCGTCTTTGTTAATGCCTTGTTTAATAACAGCATCAGGTGTGCCTGCTTTTTCAACTAATTCTTTTGCTTCTTTAAGTCCAAGACCTGTGATTTCTCTTACTACTTTTATAACGTTAATCTTCTTTGCACCGAAGCTCTTGAGTACTACATCAAATTCTGTTTTTTCTTCTGCTGCTGCACCTCCACTTGCAGCTGCACCTGCGACTGGCATTGCCATTACTGGTGCGGAAGCACTTACACCGAATTTGTCTTCTAACATCTTTACAAGTTCTGCAAGTTCTGCAACTGTTAATTGTTCAATTTCATTTACAATTTGTTCTAATTTTTCCATGAATAAACACCTCCTGAATTATTCTGATTTTTTATCCTTAATAGCATTAAGAGCATAAAGTAAGCTTTTAAGAGTGCCTGAAAGTACGTTAACAAATCCTCTAATTGGTCCTTGTACTCCACTAACAACCATTGCAAGAAGCTGTTCCTTGGATGGAAGTTTGGAAAGATTTTCCACTTCATCTGCTCCGAAGAATTTACCATCTAAATAAAGACCTTTAAAGGATGGGAGTCCTTTCATTTCTTTTGAAAAATCGTAGATAATCTTGATAGCTTCTATTGGGTCACCATCTTCAACGTATAGTATTGCAAGTGGTCCCGAAAAAACGTCTTCGATTTCCTCTACGTTGTATCCAGCCTTTTTTAATGCAAGATACGCAACACTATTCTTGATAACTCTGTACCTTGCACCATCTGCTAATTTTTCTCTTAAATTTCTTCTTAGTTTTGTAATTTGCTCAACGTTTAATCCTTTATAATCTGAAAAAAGGATTAGCGAGGATTTTTCAAATACATCGCTTAATTCTTCAACAAGTTGCTCTTTTTGTTTTCTTGTCAGCAATTCTGTCACCTCCTAAAAAAAATAAACGACCTCGGGTACCTCCGAGGCAAAAAACAAGGAAGAAACTCTTCCTCTTCTGCCTCGGGCAGGCGGCACAAGCCATTATCTAACCTACCGTCTTCAGCATCGCCTAAATTTTATCATATATTTTTCTTTTTACAAGTATATATTGTGTAAACAATATGTAAAAATAAAGTGGGCATTTTGCCCACTTTATTTTTGATAAAC